>NZ_QVGY01000002.1:0-295198 GCF_003604105.1 Faecalibacterium sp. AF10-46
GTTGTTCGGAAAATTGTGGGCAGCGATGCAGGGCTTAGCCCAGCAGCCCGGACAGCAGCGGGACAAGGGTCACGCCGATCAGGGCAACGCCGCCGCCCGCGACCAGCTGCTTCACGCCCTGGCTCTTGCTGCCGGGGTTATCCTGTCCGTAGCCCTCCAACAGGTTGATGCCGCCCCAGACACACAGGGCACCGCCCAGACCGACCACGATTGTCTGCAAAGTATCGACTGCGCTGTTGAAAAATTCCATAAGGTCCTCACTTTCTGCCGCTTGTTCTGCGGCACTCAAAAATAAAATTATTCGGCTGCATTTTCATCCGACAGGTCGATTTCGTACAGGTCAAAACTTTCGTCCTGTGCGACTACCTGCTGCCGCTTCCGGCGCAGGGTGGATAAGAACCTGTCCACATCAAAGGTGTTTTTCTTGTCCGCGTCTGCAAGGTACTTGTAGTGCGGGTGCTTGGTGATGTCGAACTTCTCCGAGAAGAACGGTCTCACGCCACGCAGTTGCAAGATGCACCTGCCGCCGTCCATGATTGCAATTTCGTCCTCTGACATCAACGCCTTTCCTAATTTTTGATAGTTCAGTCCGTGGGAGGTTTGAGAACCCCGGTTCTCGCTGGTGTTGAAACTGTCGATGGTCTCTTTCCCCAGCGCTTCGGAGATTTCTTTGGCATTCTTGCCCCGCCCACTCAAAAAGAGAACAGAATCGCAGTTGTCTGAAATGATTTCGGCCGCATCTTTGTAGATGGCTTTCAGCTGCGACTGGCTCTGCAAAATGATGGATGCCGAGATTTCCCGGCTGCGGATGGTGGCGATCATCTTGTCGAAGTTGGGAATCTGCCCGATGTTGGCGAACTCGTCCAGAATCAGCCGTACATGGACAGGCAGTCGGCCACCGTATTTATCATCCGCACGGTCACACAGCAGGTTGATAAGCTGGCTTTGGAGCATGGCAAGAATGAAGTTGAAGGTGGTGTCCGTGTCGCTCATAATCAAAAACAGCACCGTCTTTTCATCCCCGATGGTGTCCAGCTCCATTTCATCATCCTCCATCAGTTCCCGCACTTCCCGGATGTCAAATGGGGCTAAACGGGCACCACAGCTTATCAGGATGGAGGAACGGGTCTTGCCGGCCGACAGCAAAAACTTTTTGTACTGCCGGACGGCGAAGTGGTCAGGGTCTTTCTGTTCCAGCCGTTCAAACATGAGGTCCACTGGGCTTTGAAACTCCGGGTCGTCCTCGCGGGATTCACTGGCATTTATCATTTCCAGCAGAGTGGTGAAGTTCATTTCTTCTGCCGGGGCCTCATACCAGATGTAGCCGATAAGCGCGGTGTAGAACAGCCGTTCCGACTTCACCCAAAAATCTTCTGCTGATTTTTCACCCTCGCCCTTGGTGTTGGCGATAAGGGTATTCACCAGCTTCAGCACATCCTTTTCCGAGTGGATGTAGACAAAGGGGTTGTACTTCATGGACTTGGAAAAGTTTATCGTGTTCAGGATTTTCACTCGGTAGCCTGCCCGCTGGAACATTTGGCCTGTTTCGAGAACCAGAGTACCTTTCGGGTCAGTGACCACGAATGAGGTGGGATAGTCGGAAGTGGGGAAACATTGCATGAGGTTGGGCTTCACATAGAAGCGGGTCTTGCCGCTGCCGGAGCCGCCGATCACCAGCACATTCTTGTTCCGGGCCGTCTTGGGGTCTTTGGGCCGCCCAGTCATGGTCAGGCGTTCGGTCTGGGTCAGCAGGATGTTGTTTTCAAACTTGGGGTCGATGTACGGGGCAATGTCTTTGGCCGTGCCCCATCGGGCAGAGCCGTATTCTTCACCCTTGCGGTATTTCTTGGCGTTTTTGCCCTTGCTGTACACGATGAGCCGGACAGCCACCGCCCCGGCAACGCCCACGCACATGTCAAACGGATGCAGGCTGGGCAGCGGGCTTGCAAAGGCGACAGAGATGCCGCCCGTCAGGTGCAGCAGCTTTGCCGAAGCATCCGCGCCCGCCGCCAGACGGTACGCCTGCCCGCATTTGGCGAACAGGTACACGAACAGCAGATACGGCAGATTCAGCACCAGCAGTTTTTTCAGTTCAGGCTTCATCGTTCCAGTCCCCTTTGCTTGATTTTTTCCTTCGCACGTTTCGGCTGCTGGGCGGCTTTCTGCTTGGCTACTGCCAGCACCTTGCGGATGGAGGGCCGCTGCTCCTTGGAGAGTGTTTTGGCGGTGAACTCCCGGAACGCCTGTTCCAGATTGTCCGCATCCTTGGCCTTGAAGATCACGATGTAATGGGGCGGCTGGGTGGTTTTATCCTTGCGTAAGGTAAAGTCCACGCCGTACTTCTTGGCGCAGGGCTTGAACGCCCCGATGTTCGCCTCTGTGACTTCAATGTTGGTCAGGGCCGCGCCGTGGGCTTTCAGCTGTTTCAGGCTTTGCTTGCCGTGGTGCAGCTTTGGTCCCTTGGCCCGGTGCTGCAAGTATTTTTTCAACGCAGCTTGCAGGGCTTGGGCGGTGAGCTTGCCCGTTTTCATGGACAGGGCAATGGTTTTCTGGGTGACTTCTTCCTGCAATATGAATCCCTCCTTGTTGCAGAAAATTCAGAGCGGCAGCTAGGGTGGAACCACCAGCCGCCGCAGGTAAAGTGTTCTCATGGATGGGTACTCCTTTCGGTCAGTTGTTGGGCGGGCGGCCCCAATCAGGCTGCGCCATATCGTGCGCCACAAGGGACGCATAGTAGCTGTTGATGGTGCTGGGCGCGTTAAAAAGCATGGCCCGCAGGTATTGCTTGATGTTACGGACTTTGGTGGTGTTATCCCGCAGGCAGTCCATGACGAACTCGATGTGATGGCTGTCCAGTTTCAGGAACTTGGCCTTGACCAACTCTGCCGGGTAATCGTCCCCGGCCACCCGGATGGACTTGCGGTTGGTGCAGACGGTTTCCAGCAGGATGTCCACGATCTCGTCCAGTTGCTCCCGGTCTATCCGGGGATTCTGGATGAGGGTGTCATACTCGATGTTCTCCAAAATCAGGTCCCGGTAGATTTGATAGGCCGCTTCCTTTCGGTTTTCCGTCCGTTCCGGCGGCGGGGCCGCTGCCTCGTCCTCGTCCAAAGGCAAGGGGTTTGGGGAATGGATAGGAATGGAATCGGTATTTAATCTCTCTTTCTTTTGTTTTTCTGTAATTAGTTTATCTTTATTTAATTGCATTGGATTTTCCAACGTAGGGTTTTCCTGCGTGGGATTCTCCAACGTTGGATTTTCCAATGCAGGTGAAACCGATGCAGGAACAGGCTGCGGCAGCTCGAAGATCACATAGTCTGCACCACGCAACCGCCCTTTCTCGTCCCGTTCTCTGGAACGCTGGATGTATCCTGCCTGTTCCAGTTCCCGGATGGCCTGCCGTATCGCGTCTATGCTTTCCCGGTTGATACGGGCCAGCCCTTGCAGGGTGTAGTCCCAATCTTCCGGCAGGGAGGGCATTTGGGAGAGCAAGCCCTTGGCTTTCAGGGATAAGTTCCTGTTCCGCAGGTGATGATTCGACATGACCGTGTAGCCGCTGTTCTTTTCTAGCCGAAAAACTGCCATTTCACGGATACCTCCTTTCGTTGTAAACAAAAAAGCAGCGTTCATTTGCTCCCGGTGATGGGAGAAGTGAACGCTGCGCGTACTTGATAATTTTTAGGTTGTGTGGTATATAAAAGGCAACTGTTTTTTCAATACAGCCGCCCATCGGGGTGCGATACAAGCAAGTTGCTATCCGATGACCTCAAAAACAAATTGTACTACGATGGTTTTCAAAAAGTGCTGTATCACTACTCGCACCAAGAAAAACCAGTACACGTTGTGTACTGGTTTTTCTTTTTGTCTGCACGATGGAAGGGGCTCGAACAAGGCGGCGGCGCACAGCGCCGCAAGCAAAGCCACAGTGCGGCTTTGCTTAGCCTGCGGGTCCCAACCCGTAGGAATGTCTACCGTGGAAGCTGTAACCGAAAGATTTCATGGCTTTTTTGTTTTGTAAGCCACGAGTGCACGGTTTCTGCACGATTTTTGCACGGTGGGTGTTATCCATGTCCGATTATGTAGGGCGCTGTATTGCATTGCAATCAGTGCCCTTTTTCTTAGCGTGAAAATGTAAAAGACCAACTGTATATTTCAGGCTTCGGAAAGAATCTTCCCCTCCTCCAGCATCTTTTTCACCTCGCGCAGGTCTTTGCACTCGGCGGTGTACAGACGGCGCATCTCGTCGTCGGCGGGGGCAAGGTCCGGCACCATCACGGTGACAAAGCCGCCCCGCGCACCGGCGCGCACGCCGTTGTAGCTGTCCTCCAGCACCAGCGTTTCAGCCGGGATGGTGCCCAGCGCCTTGGCCGCGGTGAGGAAGATCTCCGGGTCGGGCTTGGACGCAGAGAACTGCTCGCCGGAAATAAGGGCCTTGAAGTGGCTGGTCATGTTCCAGTTGTTGAGGTGCCGCAGGATGGATGCCATCCGGCTGGAGGAAGCCACCACCATGGGAATGTGCTGCGCTTCCAGATACGCGATCAGTTCATCCAGACCCGGCTTTTTGGGCGGCGGTGCCTGAAAGGCCGTCTCCGCCTGCGCGTGCAGGGCATCCATGATGGCATCGGTATCGCAGTCCGGGCCGTAGAAGCGGCGCAGCACGGCCCGCATGGAATCGCCTGCCGAGCCGCGCGCGGCAGAGTCCAGCCCTTCCTTATAAGAAAGGCCCAGTGTGGCCAGTGCGGGCTTCCACAGGGTGGCCCAGATGCGCTCGGTGTCGAACATCAGCCCGTCCATATCAAAAATAACACCTTTTATCATTGTGCAAAAGCTCCTTTCTGAGCCTGTAAGATCCGGCTTATGCCCTCATTGTATCATATTTTGGGCAGTTTGCACATGGAAAAGCAGGCAATTTAGCGCAACTTAACCTGTCCAAAGATGAAAGATTTTTCGTTTCCTTGTAAATCACATTCATATTATTATAATAGAAAACAACATTCGGTGTTTGCGGGCGCATTTTCACTCGCTGCGCCCGAGATCAGGAAAGAGGGAAAATAAATCATGTTGGATATCAAGATCACCCGTACCACTGCTCCGAAGGCAAAGCCTGACGAGAGCAATCTGGGTTTTGGCAAGAAGTTCACCGACCATATGTTCGTGATGGATTACACCGAGGGCGAAGGCTGGCACGATGCCCGCATCGTCCCCTACGGCCCCTTTGAACTGGACCCGGCTACTGTCGTGTTCCACTACGCGCAGGAGATCTTTGAGGGCATGAAGGCATACCGCACGGCCGATGATACGGTCCAGCTGTTCCGCCCGGACTGCAACGCAAAGCGTTTCCAGGACTCCGCCGACCGTCTGTGCATCCCCAAGATCCCTGTGGAGGACTACATTCAGGCCGTTGAAACTCTGGTGGACGTGGACCGTGACTGGGTGCCCCATTCCGACGGTGCTTCCCTGTATATCCGTCCCTTCATTTTTGCAAACGACGTGGGTCTGGGCGTGCACGCTTCCAAGCACTACATTTTCTGCATCATCTGCGCTCCCTCGGGCGCTTACTATGCCGAGGGCATCAACCCCGTCCGCATCTATGTGGAAGACGAGTACATCCGTGCCGCTCCCGGCCTGACCGGCTTCACCAAGTGCGGCGGCAACTACGCTGCTTCCATCAAGGCCGGTGAGCTGGCCGAGGAGCAGGGCTACGCACAGGTGCTGTGGCTGGACGGCGTGGAGAAGAAGTACGTCGAGGAAGTTGGCAGCATGAACATCATGTTCAAGATCGACGGCAAGGTGTACACCGCTGCTACCGTCGGCACCGTTCTGCCCGGCGTTACCCGCCGCAGCTGCATCGAGCTGCTGAAGGACTGGGGCTATGAGGTCGTCGAGGGCAAGATCGCCATTGCCGACATCATGGCTGCTGCCCGCGAAGGCAAGCTGGAAGAGGTGTTCGGCACCGGTACCGCCGCTGTCGTCTCCCCCGTCAAGGAGCTGGTCTGGAAGGGCGAGCACGCCTACATCGGCGACGGCAAGATCGGCCCTGTCACCCAGAAGCTGTACGACACCATGACCGGTATGCAGTGGGGCAAGATCCCCGATACCAAGGGCTGGATCGTGCCTGTTGAGAAAAAGAACTGATCCCGATTCTCCGGAGAGAACCTTTTTATTCAGAATAGCAGCAAACGCCGCCAGGCCTCCGCTCGGCGGCGTTTGCCGTATATCGGAAAACGCCTTCCGTCAAAACTCCAAAATTTCCCGGCGCAATTGCTTTCTGTGCCCTGCAGTGCTAAACTGAAAACAGAACAGCGGCCTGCATTGCGGCAGGCGTGCGGGAAAGATTGAGAGGAATGGACCCATGGTCAAAAAATGGAGCGTGAGCTACCCTGCTGTCAACGGCACCGAGCAGCGCAGAGTATATGTTTATCTGCCCACGATGTATGAAGCTGACCCTGACCGCCGGTATCCGGTGCTGTATATGTTCGACGGCCAGAACGTCTTTTTTGACGAGGATGCCACCTTTGGCAAAAGCTGGGGCGTGGCCGATTATCTGGACTACACCGACACCCCGCTGATCGTGGCGGCGGTGGAGTGCAACGCCGGAGCCAACAACGAACGGCTGGTGGAGTATTCGCCCTACCGGTTCGACGACCCGCAGTTCGGCCACTTCGACGGCAAGGGTCAGGCCACCATGAGCTGGTATATCCACCGGTTCAAGCCCTTCATCGACCGCAGCTTCCGCACTCTGCCCGACCGGGAGCACACCTTCATCGGCGGCAGCAGCATGGGCGGCCTGATGAGCCTGTACGCCCTTTTGCAGCACAACGACACTTTCAGCCGTGCGGCGGCGCTGTCGCCGTCCATCTGGGTGTCGCCGGAAAAGCTTTCCGGCCTTGTGGGCCGCGCAAAGCTGGAGCCGGGCACCGTGCTGTACATGGACTACGGCTCCCGCGAGATGGGCAACCACGACGGGATGCGCCGCGGCTTTGCAGAGATGTGTGCAAAGGTCATGACCCGGGGCATCCACCTTACCAGCCGCATCGTGCCCGGCGGCACCCACAGCGAAGCCAGTTGGGAAAAACAGCTGCCCTTTATGTTCCATACTCTGATGTATGAGGTGGAGGAGTAAACCCTAAAAGGAGGAAACACCATGGAAATGCAGTATTTTAAGGACTACAGCCCGGCGCTGGGCCGCGACATGGAGTGCAAAATTTACGGCCACGCAGGCCGCCCGATGCTGTACATCCCCTGTCAGGATGGCCACTTCTTCGATTTTGAGAACTTCCACATGAACGATACCCTTGCCCCATGGATCGATGCTGGTAAGATCATGGTGATCTCCATTGATACCATGGACAAGGAGACCTGGTCCGACACGCAGGGCGACCCCTATTGGCGCATCCGCCGCTATGAGCAGTGGCTGCGCTATATCGTGGAGGAGGCTGTGCCCAAGATCCAGTATCTGGCCAAGGAGCGCAACGGCTGGGACGACCTGCCCGGTGTCATTGCCTTTGGCTGCAGTCTGGGTGCCACCCATGCGGTCAACCTGTACCTGCGCCGCCCGGATGTGTTCTGCGGCTGTCTGGCCCTCAGCGGCATCTACACGGCCCACTATGGCTTCGGCAATTATATGGACGAGCTGGTGTACATGAACTCGCCCGTGGACTACATGAAGAACTTCCCGGAGGATCACCCCTACATGCAGCTGTTCCGCAGCCAGAAGGCGGTCATCTGCTGCGGTCAGGGCGACTGGGAGCAGCCGGACACCACATGGTTCCTCAAGCGCATCTTCGAGGCCAAGAACATCCCCATCTGGGTAGACCTGTGGGGCCACGATGTGAACCACGACTGGAACTGGTGGTATAAGCAGACTGCATATTACATGCCGTATATTCTGGGCGAGTAAAATGGCTCGCCCTCTCAGTCACCTTCGGTGACAGCTCCCCCAAAGGGGGAGCCTTTGGCAAAACCAAAAGGCATTGCCGTACTGCCAAGGCCTCTCCCTTTGACAGATTTCCCCCGGTTGGGGGAAGATGTCGCGCAAGCGACAGAAAGGGGAACGAGGTGGACGCGAGCTTTGCGAGCGGACGGAGAGGGCGAGGCCGCCTTGATAGAGGTTCATAGAGGAAAGAGGAATCATAAAACCATGCAGAATTTTATTTTTATTTCGCCCAACTTCCCCACCAATTACTGGCAGTTCTGCCGTGAGCTGAAAAACAACGGCATGAACGTGCTGGGCATCGGCGACCAGCCCTACGATGAGCTGAAGCCGGAGCTGAAGGACAGCCTGAACGAGTACTACAAGGTGGGCAGTCTGGAAAACTACGACGAGGTCTACCGCGCCGTGGCCTTCTTTGCCTTCAAGTATGGCCGCATCGACTGGCTGGAGTCCAACAATGAATACTGGCTGGAGCGGGACGCAGCCCTGCGCACCGATTTCCACATCACCTCCGGCTTCCAGACCGCCGATATGCCCCGCATCAAGTACAAGAGCAAGATGAAGGAGTATTACCAGAAGGCCGGCATCGCCACCGCACGCTACCACATGGTGGACGATTACGAGGGCTGCCGGAAGTTCATCGACGAGGTGGGCTACCCGGTGGTGGTAAAGCCCGACAACGGCGTGGGCGCATCCGATACCCACAAGCTGTCCAGCGACGAGGACCTGAAAAAGTTCCTCGTGCAGAAGACGGCCCATCACCCGGATGTGGAGTACATCATGGAAGAGTTCGTCCGGGCCGAGGTGAACAGCTACGATGCCATCATCGATGCCAACGGCAACCCCATCTTTGAGGCCGGCAACGTGAGCCCCATGTCCATCATGGATATCGTCAACGACAACGACAACTCCATCTATTACATCATCAAGGACCTGCCCGAGGACACCCGCGCCGCAGGCCGTGCCGTCGTCAAGAGCTTTGGCGTCCGGAGCCGCTTCATCCACTTTGAGTTCTTCCGCATGACCGAGGATCAGGCCAGCATGGGCCAAAAGGGCCAGATCGTGGCACTGGAAGTCAACATGCGCCCCTGCGGCGGCTTCACCCCGGATATGATCAACTTTGCCCGCTCCACCAACGTCTACAAGATCTGGGCGGACATGATCGCCTTTGGCGGCACTGATATGCCGGTGGGCGAGCACTTCTACTGCCCGTTTGCAGGCCGCCGCGACGGCAAGCACTTTGTGTACAGCCACGAGCAGATCATGCAGAAGTACCAGCAGAACATGCGCATGGTGGACCGCATCCCGGATGCCCTGAGCGGTGCCATGGGCAACCAGATGTACGTTGCCACCTTCTCCACCCGCGAGGGCATGGAGCAGTTCTACGCCGACGTGCTGGCCACCACCGACGACAACAACGCCGCTGTACAGAAGGAACTGAGCAGCATTCTGGCTCTGGGCGAGCCGGAGACCACCCCGGCGGAAAAGCCCGCCGCTCCTGCCGCTAAAAAGGCACGCACCACAAAGAAAAAGTAAGAATACGCTCAAACAGCCCCGGAACGGCATCTGCCGCCCCGGGGCTGTTGTTATATTGCAAAAAAATGGTCACCCGTTCTGAGCGAAATGACAAATTTTTTCAGATTGGTTGACAAGATGCCGGGGGGGGGGTAAGATGTGGGTGTGAAGCATATTTTTGGGGTGCTTCGGCACAAAAAACAGGAGGCTTGTATTATGAGATTGTACAAAAAAGCAGCCGCTGTCCTGCTGGCGGCAGCAATGGCCGTTTCCATGATGACCGCTTGCGGCGGTGGCGGTGGTTCCACCGGCGGCAATGGCGGCGGCAGCGGAAACAATGGCGGAAGCACATCCGTGGCTGTGCCTGCACCGGACAAGTTTGAAAATGTTGGCACTGGTTCCGAAAGTGAGGGTGGCGGGTCCGGCACTTTGGGTACGCCGATCGCAAGCTTCAGCGGAAGCCAGTATGCAGCTTTTGTTCAGAATGTGAAGAATCATCAGTCCACCGGTCTGTACATGGAATACACCACTGTGGAATATGATGCGAACAAAGCATATAAATCTGGAATAAATTATATTCTTGCAGCGGATAGAAATGACATCTATTTGAAAATGAGGTCTGTCGGCAGCACATCCTCGGTTCCGAGTGTGGTATTCGGAACGGTCGAGAACAATACAGAGTGGTTGTACGCCTTGTATGAAAAGTCGAAGGTTGCAGTGGGCGAGCAGGGAGCCTATAATGAAGGCCAGCTGTGGGATGATATTGGCTTTAGTGCAGATGCTCTGCCCTATCAGATGTACAAGACTGTTGTAAAAGTGAACGGCCAGCCCTATGACGCTGAGACCTTTACGGATTCCTATGGAACCAAGTACACTATCTGCTATCAGGGCAGTATGCCGAAGTATACGATGATTGAATATGCGCATCCGGATTCAGACGGTGTGCAGTATTACGTCACCGAGTATAAGACCATCCAGTACACCACCAACGGCCTGTGCCAGTGGCCGAAAGACGGCTATAAGGTCTATAAGTACGTCAGCACTTCTCAATCCGGCAATACGGCAACGATCGTGCTGGCAGATGAAGCAGGCAAGCAGTATACGATCACTGTCGTGGAAGGCGTCCCCAATGGCCTGACCGTTAAGGATGGAAACGGCAATGTCGTTACAGACCAGTTCAAGTGGCTTATGCAGGGCGAGTAAAACAAGAATATAATTTACAACCAATAATCTTCAGCCCCGGAATGGCGTGCCCGTCCCGGGGCTGTTGTTATATTGCTAAAAAATGGTCATCTGTTCCGGGCAAAATGACAAAATTTTTCAGATTGGTTGACAAGATGCCCGGGGGGGGGGTAAGATGTGGGTGCGAAGCATATTTTTGGGGTGCTTCGGAACAAAAAACAGGAGGCTTGTATTATGAGATTGTACAAAAAAGCAGCCGCCGTTCTGCTGGCGGCAGCAATGGCTGTTTCCATGATGACCGCTTGCGGCGGTGGCGCAGGCGGCGGCAACGGTGGCAATGGCGGGAATGGCGGTAATGGTGGCGACACTGAAATCGTTGAACCGGTTCCCGGTCCGGATACAACGGACCCGGATCAGGGCGGTGAGACTGGCGGCACTACGACTCAGCCCGAGAAGACAAAAATCCCGGATGTGACAAAGAGTCAGTATGCACAGTCCTCGAAGAAGATCTACAATTCGAACGAGTTCTATGTCCTGGCTACTATGGCCGATTATGATGCCAATAAAACAAAAACGAGCGAAGGACAGATGATTTTGGCCCGCAAAGGCACCGATGTTTACATGAAAACTGCCTTTACTGAAAACAGCAAGACCCAAGAGCATGCGGTGTTCGCAGAAAAGACAAACGATGGCAAGTATGCAAGTTACCTGCTGTTTGAGGATGCTAAGACTGCATTGAAAAGTATTCGGAACGATCCGCCCATGGACTTTTCTAAAGAGGAAAAGTTGCCGAACGAAATGTACAGCACTACTGTAAAGGTCGGCGGCAAAGAATATTACGCAGAAACCTATACAGATGGAAACGGTTCCGAACAGACCACTTGCTTTGGCGATAATGGCATGCCGAAATATCAGTTTTTTCAGCGAAAGGATGGCACCTCTGAGACTACGGTGTACCAAACCATCCGAATCGGTAACTCTAACAACCTGTGTCAGGTGAACGGCTATAAGGCTTATACGATGGAGAAAGATGCGGAAGGTAAACCGATTCTGGTCGATGAAAGTGGCAACAAGTATAAAGTTACTATCGAGTTTGACCAGACTACCCACAAGGTTACTGAAGTGAAAGTCGAAGACAGCAATGGCAAGGATGTAACGACGAAAGACTTTGCATGGTTTGTTAAGTATCTTAAAGGTTAAAGCACTTTTCTCAAAAAAATAACAAGATGTTTTGCCCCGGCTGTCCCCCGACAGCCGGGGCTTTTCGTTGTCCCTTTTGGCAAAGTGTGGTATACTGTTGCCAGAGATTTTATTGGGAACGAGGTACATCTATGAAAATTCCTGCAAACGGCTTTACCCACGCCGGCAAGTTCCACGCCGACGATGTGTTTGCCACTGCCCTGCTGCAAATTTTGCGCCCGGATATCAAGATCACCCGCGGCTTTGTGGTGCCGGACGGTTTTGACGGCATCGTGTACGATGTGGGCTTTGGGATGTTCGACCACCATCAGGAGCCGCGGGAGTGCCGCCCCAATGGCGTGCCCTATGCGGCCTTCGGCCTGCTGTGGCGGGTGCTCGGCCCCGGCCTTGTGGGCGAGCGTCAGGCCCGGCTCATTGACGAGAACTTCATCCAGCCGCTGGACCTCAACGATAACACCGGCGAGCAGAACAGCCTGTGCGATGCCATTGGCTTTTTTAACCCGGTGTGGGACTCCAAAGAGGATCAGGACACCTGCTTTTTCAAGGCGGTGGCCGTGGCAAAGCAGATCTTGGAAAACCAGATCGCCAGCGCCAACGCCGTGAACCGCGCCGACGAAAAGGTGCAGCAGGCCTATCAGAACTCCCGGGACGGCATCGTGGTGCTGCCCTGCTACCTGCCGTGGAAGAACGGCCTGTACAAAACGGATGCGCTGTTCGTGGTCTACCCCAGCCAGCGCGGCGGCTGGAGCGCCCAGTGCGTCACCGACCACAAGACCAAGCGCCCCAAGCTCCCCTTCCCCCAGAGCTGGGCCGGTCAGCCGCAGGAGGTCATTGAGCAGAAGAGCGGCATCCCGGGCATCAGCTTCTGCCACGCCAGCCGCTTCCTCATCACCGCCAAGGATAAGGAAACTGCCCTTGCCGCCTGCCGTCAGGTGTTAAAGAACAATGGCCGCATCTGAGCCGTGCGCCCGGCCAAAGCCCGCCTTTGTGTATATGGTGCGGTGTACCGGCGGCCAGCTGTACACCGGCTGGACCACCGACCCTGTCGCCCGCCTGCAGGCCCACAAAAGCGGCAGAGGGGCCCGCTACACCCGGGCCAGAGGTGCAGCGGCCTTTGCCTACGTGGAGCGCTGTGCGGACAAGCGCAGCGCCCTGCGGCGGGAAGCTGCGCTCAAAAAGCTGCCCAAGGCGCAAAAAGAGCTGCTGTGCCGCGCATGGAGCGCGGCGGGCGGGCCCTTTTCCGGCGCATAAAGACAAAACGAAACCCGGAACTCTTTCAGGGCCAGACGGCTCACAAAAGGGTCCCGGGCGTTTTGTTTTTGCGGTGTGAATTCTTTCCGTGTGCTGTAGTCCGCACATGCCTCCGGACAGGCTGCATGTGCCCCGAATATATACTGCGCAAATGCATAAAATATGAATATATTCTGCAAATAACGCATAAAGATACAAATTGAACCAAAACAGAGGTCAAATCCGTGTAAGGTTTGGCGGTTTTCGGCATTGACGGAAAAGCCGCGCTGCGTATAATAAAAGCATCAACCGAAACGCAGATGCAAGAGGGTGCAAGAGGGATGCTTGCATCAGGGAACAAAAGTGTATTTTTAAAAGGAGCAATCATCATGAAAAAGGAAAACATCAAAAAAGTCGTTCTGGCATACTCCGGCGGTCTGGACACCTCCATCATCATTCCCTGGCTGAAGGAAAACTACAACAACTGCGAGGTCGTCGCCGTCTCCGGTGACGTGGGTCAGGGCACCGAGCTGGACGGTCTGGAAGAAAAGGCCAAGGCTACCGGCGCTTCCAAGCTGTACGTGCTGGACCTGAAGAAGGACTTTGTGGAGAACTACATCTTCCCCACCCTGAAGTTCGGCGCAAAGTACGAGGATTACCTGCTGGGCACCAGCTTTGCACGTCCCTGCATCGCCAAGGCTCTGGCAGATATCGCCATCAAGGAAGGTGCAGATGCCATCTGCCACGGCTGCACCGGTAAGGGCAACGATCAGGTGCGTTTTGAGCTGACCCTCAAGGCCCTGTGCCCGGATATGGCCATCATTGCTCCGTGGCGTGAGTGGGATATCAAGAGCCGTGACGAGGAGATCGATTACGCCGAGGCTCACCACATCCCCCTGAAGATCAACCGTGAGACCAACTATTCCAAGGACAAGAACCTGTGGCACCTGAGCCACGAGGGCCTCGATCTGGAAAGCCCCGCCAACGAGCCGCAGTACAACAAGCCCGGCTTCCTGGAGCTGGGTGTCAGCCCCGAGCAGGCTCCCGACGTTCCCACCTATGTGACCATCCACTTTGAAAAGGGCATCCCCACCGCCGTTGACGGCAAGGAGATGGGCGCTGTGGAGCTGGTGGAATACCTGAACAAGCTGGGCGGCGAGAACGGCATCGGCCTGCTGGATATCGTGGAGAACCGTCTGGTGGGCATGAAGAGCCGCGGCGTCTACGAGACCCCGGGCGGTGCTATCCTGTACAAGGCCATCAACGTTCTGGAGACCATCACTCTGGATAAGGAAAGCTCTCACTTCAAGGCTCAGCTGGCCCAGAAGTACGCCGATATCGTTTACAACGGCCAGTGGTTCACCCCGCTGCGCGAGGCTCTGGATGCCTTTGCCGACAGTCTGGAAAAGACCGTCACCGGCGATGTGAAGCTCAAGCTCTACAAGGGCAACATGATCAACGCAGGTGTCACCTCTCCGTACACCCTGTACGACGAGCAGACTGCTTCCTTCGGCGAGGACGAGGACTACAATCAGGCTGATGCCGCAGGCTTCATCAACCTGTTCGGCCTGTCCATCAAGGAGCGCGCAAAGCTGTCCAAGAACTGGCCGGAGATCAAGTAATCAGCTGTAACATCTTCCCTTTCGTGTGTTTTCACACTTTCACACGGAAGTTCCATCCAACCGGCATCGTTGCCGGCGGCACCGCCGCAGGAGCGTTTTCCCCTGCGGCGGCTTTGCCGTTTTTTAGAAGAAATTGACGAATGGCTGCTGTATGTGGTAACGGGCTTGCCCTCTCAGTCACCTTCGGTGACAGCTCCCCCAAAGGGGGAGCCCTTGGCAAAACCGGAAACTTTGCCGTACTGCCAAGGCCTCTCCCTTTGGGAAAGGTGGATGCGAACGCAGTGAGCAGACGGAGAGGGCGAGGATGCTTGCCGCGGGGCAGCGGTTCCCGGACATAAAGTAAAGGATAAAACTATGGCAGAACAACTCTGGAAGGGCCGTTTTTCCAAGGCCGTGGATTCCCGCGTGAACGACTTCAACTCCTCCATCCGGTTCGATCAGCGCATGATCGCGCAGGATATGCGCGGCAGCGGCGTGCACGCCGCCATGCTGGCAAAGCAGGGCATCATCTCGGAAAAGGACTGTGAGGACATCCTCAACGGTCTGGCTTCCATCGCCGACGATCTGGCAGCCGGCAGGCTGGAGATCGACCCGGGTGCCGAGGATGTGCACACCTTTGTGGAGCAGACCCTCACCGCCCGCATCGGCGATGCGGGCAAGCGGCTGCACACCGGCCGCAGCCGCAACGATCAGGTGGCGCTGGATATCCGCCTGACCCTGCGGGACTACAGCCACACCCTGCAGGCCTACATCGTGGAGCTGGTGCGGGTGCTGTGCAAAAAGGCAGCGGAGAACACCACCGCCGTCATGCCCGGCTACACCCATCTGCAGCGTGCCCAGCCCATCACCTTTGGCCACGCCCTGATGGCCTACGCTTCCATGCTTCTGCGCGACCTGCAGCGCTTTGAGGATGCCACCGCCCGCATGGACGCACAGTGCCCGCTGGGCAGCGGCGCGCTGGCCGGCACCACCTACCCGCTGGACCGGGATTTCACCGCCGAAAAGCTGGGCTTTGCCGTCCCCTGCGCCAACAGTCTGGACGGCGTGTCCGACCGGGATTTCTGCATCGAGCTGGCAAGCGCTATCTCCATCTGCATGATGCACCTGTCCCGCCTCTCTGAGGAGATCATCCTCTGGTGCAGCTGGGAGTTCAAGTTCATTGAGCTGGACGATGCCTTTACCACCGGCTCTTCCATCATGCCGCAGAAGAAGAACCCGGATGTTACCGAGCTGATCCGCGGCAAGACCGGCCGCGTCTACGGCGACCTGAACACCCTTCTGGTGATGATGAAGGGCATTCCCCTCGCCTACAACAAGGACATGCAGGAAGATAAGGAAGCTATCTTCGACGCAGTGGATACGCTGGAGCTGTGCCTGAAGACGGTCACTCCCATGCTGGATACCATGAAGACCATTCCGGCCAACATGCGCCGCGCCGCCGCCAAGGGCTTTATCAACGCCACCGACTGCGCCGACTACCTCACCAAGAAGGGGATGCCCTTCCGCGATGCCTACAAGCTGACCGGCTGCATGGTGTCCGACTGCATCGCAAAGGACAAGACCCTTGAAGAGCTGACCCTCGACGAGTTCAAGGGCTACAGCGCTCTGTTCGAGAACGATATCTACGATGCCATTGATCTGGTCAAGTGCTGCGAGGGCCGCACCAGCTACGGCGGCCCCAGCGAAGCCAGCGTGAACAACCAGATCGCACTGGCAAACGCACAGCTGGATGCGTGGGAGGAAAAGAACGCATGAGCGTGAAAGTTTTTATTGATGGCTCTTCCGGCACCACCGGCCTGCGCATTGCCGACCGTCTGGCACAACGCCCGGAGATCGAGCTGCTTTCCATTTCCGCAGAGGGCCGCAAGGATGTGAACGAGCGCGCCAGGGTCATCAACTCTGCCGACCTCGCCTTCCTCTGCCTGCCGGATGCCGCTTCCAAAGAGGTCATGCCCCTGCTGCGCCCGGACGTGAAGGTGCTGGACACCTCCACCGCCTTCCGCACCGATGCCGCATGGGACTACGGCTTCCCGGAGCTGGCGGGCCAGAAGGAAAAGATCCAGAAGTCTTACCGCGTGGCAGTGCCCGGCTGCTATGCCAGCGGCTTTATCAGCATTGCCCGCCCACTGGTGGAGCTGGGGCTTGTACCGAAGGATTACCCCTTCAGCTGCACCGGCATCTCCGGCTACTCCGGCGGCGGCAAAAAGATGATCGCCGAGTACGAAAGCTCTAACCGTCCGGCACACAGCAAGCTGGATGCACCCAAGAGCTACGGTCTGGGCCTTGCCCATAAGCATCTGCCCGAGATGCAGAAGATCAGCGGCCTTGCCCACACCCCCATGTTCGTGCCGGTGGTGTGCGACTACTACTGCGGCATGCAGGTGCTGGTGCCGCTGGATCTGACGCTGGCGGGCAGCACCGCCGAACAGGTGGCCAAGGGCATTGCCGGGTACTATAAGGACGCTGCCACCGTCAAGGTGCACGCTCTGAACGAAGCCCTGCCGGAGAACGGCCTGTACTCCAATGCCATGGCCGGTACCGACCGCATGGAGCTGTACATGACTGTGAACGCTGCAGGCGACCAGATGATGCTGGTGTCTGTGTTCGATAATCTGGGCAAAGGCTCCTCCGGCGCAGCGGTCCAGTGCATGAACCTGATGCTGGGGCTGGAAGAGACCGAAGGGTTGGAATAAACTTGTATCGCATATGGGCA
The DNA here is from genome assembly GCF_003604105.1 of Faecalibacterium sp. AF10-46. Classification (NCBI taxonomy): domain Bacteria; kingdom Bacillati; phylum Bacillota; class Clostridia; order Eubacteriales; family Oscillospiraceae; genus Faecalibacterium; species Faecalibacterium sp. AF10-46. The sequence goes on from NZ_QVGY01000002.1 coordinate 17,396, forward strand.
GCGTCCTCGCCCTCTCCGTCTTTGCTGCGCAAATCCACCTCTCCCAAAGGGAGAGGCCTTGGCAAAGAGATGAAGTCTGCGTGGACTGCCAAGGGCTCCCCCTTTGGGGGAGCTGGCGAACGTATGTGAGCCTGAGAGGGCGAGCCTGTTTGCGTGAGAAGTATTTCTTTGTGGGAAAGGAAGATCATTATGCAGTATCAAGAAGTTGCGGGCGGCATCTGCGCGCCCAAGGGTTTTGCAGCGGCTGGCGTGCACTGCGGCATCCGCGCAAACCATGCAGAAAAATACGATCTGGCACTCATCAAGGCGGACGTGCGCTGCGCCGCCGCCGGTGTGTACACCACCAACAAGGTCTGCGGTGCACCCATCAAGGTGGACCGCGCCCACCTGAAGGACGGCTATGCACAGGCGATCATCGTGAACAGCGGCAACGCCAACACCTGCGCCGCCAACGGCGTGGCTCTGGCCGAAGAATGCTGTGAGCTGGTGGGCAAGGAGCTGGGCATCGACCCGCAGGACGTGCTGCCCGCTTCCACCGGTGTCATCGGTCAGCCCATGGTCATCGACCCCTTTGCCCGGGGCATTCCTGCCGCCGCCGCAAAGCTGGCTGCGGACGAGCAGGGCAGCACCGACGCTGCCACCGCCATCATGACCACCGACACCCACAAAAAGGAATACGCCATCCAGTTCGAGCTGGGCGGCAAGACCTGCACGGTGGGTGCCATTGGCAAGGGCAGCGGCATGATTGCCCCCAATATGGCAACCATGCTGGCCTTCTACACCACCGATGCGGCGGTCTCGCCCATCCTGCTGGAAAAGGCCCTCAAGACCGTGGTGCCCGGCACCTACAACCAGATGAGCGTGGATCTGGACACTTCCACCAACGATACCCTGATCATCATGGCTTCCGGCCTTGCAGGCAACCCGGAGATCTGCGAGGAGAACGCGGACTACGAAGCCTTTGTTGCGGCGCTGACTGCCATTGCAGAGCACATGTGTGCCGAGCACGCCGGTGATGGCGAGGGTGCCACCCACCTCATCACCTGCGAAGTGACCCACGCCCCCGACCTGAAGACCGCCCGTGCCGTCAGCCGCAGCGTGGTGTGCTCCAACCTGTTCAAGGCGGCGGTCTTTGGCCGCGACGCCAACTGGGGCCGCATCCTGTGCGCCATCGGCTACACCCCCGGCGATTTCTCCATTGATAAGGTCTGCGTGTGGCTTTCCAGCAAGGCCGGTGAGGTGTATGTGTGCGAAAACGCCGCCTACCACCCCTACAGCGAGGACGAAGCCGCCAAGGTGCTGGCTGAGCACGATGTGCTGGTCAAGGTGGACATGGGCACCGGCGATGCATCCGCAAAGGCATGGGGCTGCGATCTGACCTACGATTACGTCAAGATCAACGGCGACTATAGAACTTAATGGAACTCCCCCAGTCGCCTGCGGCGACAGCCCCCTCACGGAGGGAGCCTGAAAGCCTCCCTCCTTGAGAAAGACTCCCCCGGCCGGGGGAGGTGGCACGAAAGTGCCAGAAGGGGAATGGGTAGCATCGCGTAGCGATGACGGAAGGAGTTCGTCTGGTGGAAAACGAATGCCGGAGCAAGCGTGCTGGCGGCAAGGAGAGTATATGAAAAACGAAGAAATGGCGCGCCTTTTCTCTGAGGCGACACCCTACATCCAGAAGTATCACGGAAAGACCATGGTGGTAAAGTACGGCGGCAATGCCATGATCAACGAAGAACTGAAAAATGCCGTCATGAACGATCTGGTCACCCTTACCCTGCTGGGTGTGCGCGTGGTGCTGGTGCACGGCGGCGGCCCGGCCATCAACGAGATGCTCAAAAAAGTGGGCGTGGAGAGCCATTTCGCAAACGGTCTGCGCGTGACTGACGATGCCACCATGGAGATCGTGCAGCAGGTGCTGGCCGGTAAGGTGAACAAAGATCTGGTGGCAAAGCTGCGCGGCCGCGGCGTGGGCCTGTGCGGCATGGACGGCCAGATGCTGCGCTGCACCGAGCTGGACCCCCAGCTGGGCCATGTGGGCGAGATCGTGCATGTGGACGCTACCCTGATCGCAAGCCTGCTGGACGGCGGCTTCATCCCCGTGATCGCCACGGTGGGCATGGACGATCTGGGTCAGGCCTACAACGTGAACGCCGACACCGCCGCTGCACAGATCGCGATTGCGCTGAAAGCGGAGAAGCTGGTATCCATGACCGATATCGCGGGCCTGCTGCGGGATAAGGACGACGAGAGCACCCTCATCCCCGAGGTGGAGGTGTCCGAGATCGAGGGCTATAAGTCCGCCGGCATCATTGCGGGCGGCATGATCCCCAAGATCGGCGGCATGGCCGATGCCATCTATCAGGGCGTGCACGAGGCGGTCATCATCGATGGCCGCGTGCCCCACTCCATCCTGCTGGAGCTGTTCTCCGACCGCGGCTCCGGCACCCGCTTTTACCGCCGCAGCCACCGCGAATAAGCATTGCACAGGTGCCGTGCAGGCGGTATAATAAGAAAAATGACCCTCTCAAGCCTTTGCCAGCATTTTCTGGCGCGAAAGCGCCTGAGAGGGTTTTCTGTTCACAGTTTCTGTTCACAGGAGGGTACACCTATGGATTCTGAAAAAGTCATCAAGCGGGACGGCGAATACGTCCTGCACACCTATAACCGCAACCCTATTGTGCTGGAAAAAGGCCACGGCCTGCGCGCCGCAGGCCCCGAGGGTCAGCAGTATCTGGATTTTACCAGCGGCATTGGCGTGAACAGCCTTGGCTACTGTGATCTGGACTGGGCCGAGGCCGTTTCCGAGCAGGCCCATAAGCTGCAGCACTCCTCCAACCTCTACTACACGGCCCCCTGCGGCAAGCTGGCCAAAAAGCTGTGCAAGCGCACCGGCATGAGCAAGGTGTTCTTTGGCAACTCCGGTGCCGAGGCCAACGAGGGTGCCATTAAGGCTGCGCGCAAGTACAGCGTGGACCACTACCGCAAGGACCGCACCACGGTCATCACGCTGGTGAACAGCTTCCACGGCCGCACCATCGCCACCCTGACCGCCACCGGTCAGGAGGTGTTCCACAACTACTTCGGCCCCTTCAACGAGGGCTTCCTGTATGCTCCGGCAGGCGATATCGAAGCGCTGGAGGAGCTGGTGGACCGCACAACCTGCGCCGTGATGCTGGAACTCATTCAGGGCGAGGGCGGCGTGATGGCGCTGGACCCGGACTACGTGCAGGCCGTGCGCAAGCTCTGCGACGAAAAAGATCTTGTGCTCATCGTAGACGAGGTGCAGACCGGCGTGGGCCGCACCGGCACCTTCCTGTGCTGCGAGCACTACAACCTCAAGCCGGATGTGGTCACGCTGGCCAAGGGTCTGGGCGGCGGCCTGCCCATCGGCGCAGTGCTGATGAACGAAAAGGTAGCCGAGGGCATGGGCCCCGGCACCCATGGCTCCACCTTCGGCGGCAACCCGGTGGTCTGCGCCGGTGCCAACGTGGTGGTGGACCGCATGGATCAGAGCTTCCTTGCCAATGTCAACGAGCGCGCCGTCCAGCTGCGCGCAGGCATCGCAAAGCTGCCCCATGTCAAGAGCATTTCCGGCATCGGCCTGATGGTGGGCATCGAGTTCTACGACCTCAAGGCCGCAGATGTGCTGGTCGCCTGCCGCGAAGCGGGCCTGCTGGTGCTGACAGCCAAGACCCGCCTGCGCCTGCTGCCGCCGCTGACCCTCAGCGAGCACGATGTGGACATGGCGCTGGAGATCCTGAGCGATGTGCTGGGCAAGATGGAGCCGACGGCTCCGAAGGAGCAGGCATGAAAAATCTGCTGAAAATGAGCGACCTCTCCCCTGCCGAGCTGACCCACATTCTGGATGTGGCCGACCAGCTCAAGGCACAGCAGAAGCTGGGCGGCACGGCCCCGCTGTTGGCAGGAAAGACGGTTGCCCTGATGTTCTCCAAGGCATCCACCCGCACCCGCACCAGCTTTGAGGTGGGTGTGTACCAGCTGGGCGGTCTGGGCAACTACATGAACACCGCCGAGCTGCAGGCCGGGCGCGGCGAGCCCCTCAAGGACACCGCCCGGGTGCTGGGCCGCTACTACGACTGCGTGGTGTGGCGCACCTACCGCCAGAGCGATCTGGAAGAGTTTGCCGAGCTGGCCGGTGTGCCGGTGATCAACGGCCTGACGGATTACGCCCATCCCTGCCAGGTTCTGGCCGACCTGATGACCATTCGGGAGCGCCGGGGCAGCCTTGCGGGCCGGAAGCTCTGCTTTGTCGGTGACGGCAGCAGCATGGCAAACAGCCTCATCGTGGGCGGACTGCTGGCTGGGATGCAGATCACCTGTGTCTGCCCGCAGAGCTACCGCCCGGCGGCGGATGTGCTGATGTTCGCCCACAAGTACGGCAGCGCCTTCCACCTGACCGCAGACCCTGCCGAGGGCATTCAGGATGCCGACGTGGTGGCAACGGCTGTGTGGAACACCGCCAAGCCCGGCACGCCGGAAAGTGAGCAGCGCCTGCGGGATTTTGTGGGCTTCCAGCTCACCGGCAAGCTGCTGGAAAGCGCAAAGCCCGATGTCATGGTGCTGCACTGCCTGCCCGCCCACCGGGGTGAGGAGATCTCCTCGGCAGTGTTCGAGCAGCACGCACCGGAGATCTTCGATGAAGCCGAGAACCGCCTGCACGTGCAGAAAGCCGTGCTGGCCATTCTTCTGGCGGGAAAATAAAAACAGAAAACACAAAAAATGCCTCCGGCATCTGCCAGAGGCATTTTTTGCTTTATGGAAGAAAAACGGTTCAGCTACGGTCCATCTTGACCACGAACAGATAGCTCAGAACAAAGGACAGGCCGAACGCAATGATCCAGCCAATGGCTGCATAGAGGAAGTAGGGGCCGATGTAAGCGGGAATGCTGAAGATGCTGGAGGTGATGTAGCCGTACAGACGCACACCGAAAGCACCGATGAAAGCGCTGCCCACGCAGCTGCCGATGGTAGCTGCAAGGAAACCCTTCTTGTACTTGGTCAGCACGCCGAACAGAGCAGGCTCGGTGATGCCCAGAATGCCGGACAGAACGGAGGACAGAACGATGGAACGTTCCTTTTGGCTCTTTTCTTTGAAATAGCAGCCTGCGGCGGCACCCACAATGGACAGATTTGCAATGAACATCATGGGCATGAGCATATCATAGCCCTTGGTAGCAAAATTCTCCAGTGCAATGGGGGTCATGGCGTGGTGCATACCCACCAGAATGGAAGCGGGACGGATCAGGCCCATGACGACGCCTGCGAAAATGGGAGAGATGCCAAACAGAACATCCAGCATCCATGCCAGTGCTTTGCCGATGTAAATGCCGATGGGGCCGATGACAGTCAGAGCGAAGAAGCCGGAAATAAACAGGGTGATGGTGGGAGTGATGACGGTGCGGGCAGCTTCGGGCACAATGTTATCCACCCATTTGTAGATGTAGCTCAGGGCGAACACGCCGAAGATGATGGGAATGACCGAGCCGGAGTAGTTGAACACCGGGATGGGCAGCACACCGGCGAACATGAAGTTGCTGATCTCGCCTGCCTTGGCGGCATCCACCATGGTGGGGTACATCAGGGTAGCGGCAATGGCAATGGCCAGATACTGGTTGGTCTTGAACTTCTTTGCAGCCGATGCGGCAATGAAGAACGGCAGGAAGGTAAATACGCCGCTGGCCAGCATGTCAATGACCTTATAGGTGTCGGTGGCATTGGATACGACGCCCAGAGCCACCAGACCGCCCATAAGACCCTTGATCATACCGGCACCGGCGATGGCGGGTACGATGGGGCCGAACACGCCGGACACCATATCCATGAACCAGGAGATGAAATCCTTCTTCTTTTCCGGCTGTGCAGGAGCGGTGTCCTCTTTCAGGTCCAGCTGCTGCAGGGCGATGTCGTAATACTTGTGGACACTGGTGCCCAGTACGATCTGCAGCTGCCCCTTGGCAAACTGCACACCAATGACACCGTCCAGAGCTTTGATGGCATCCTCCTGGATCTTACTGGTATCCTTCAGCTCAAAGCGCAGGCGGGTCATGCAATGCCATGTGTTCACAACATTGTCTTTGCCGCCGACATACTCGATAATCTTGGCGACGACTTCGGTCTTTTCCATAAGGGAGAGCCTCCTTCTTCGATTTCCTTTTCTTTTTTGATTGTGTTCCAAAGCGAAAATCCAGCACGTGCGTTGTGACTTCATGATAGCACAACCATTTTGGCTTGTAAAACGGTCCATTTCTGCTGATAAAATACAAAAATAATCGGTTTTACGTTTTATTTACAAAAATATTTCTAAAATTGGACTGTTTTATTTTGACTTTTGGCCCAAATAAAAAGCAGGAATTGATTTGCCGGGCAAGGTATGGTTGAATAGTCTTGCAGACAAAAGACACGAACACTTTTCGGGATACTTAAAGAGGTGTTTTTATGAAACCTACGATCATTACAGATATCAAATGCTTCGTCACAAATCCGGAACGGCACAATCTGGTCGCCGTCAAGGTGCTGACCGACAAGGGCGTTTACGGTGTGGGCTGCGCTACGTTCCAGCAGCGTCCGCTGGCGGTCAAGTGCGTGGTGGAGGATTACCTCAAGCCGATTCTCATCGGCCGCGATGCCAACGACATCGAGGATCTGTGGAACCTGATGATGGTCAACTCCTACTGGCGCAATGGCCCGGTCATCAACAATGCAGTGGCCGGTATTGATATGGCTTTGTGGGACATCAAGGGCAAACTGGCAGATATGCCGCTGTATCAGCTGCTGGGCGGCAAGGCACGAACGGCCATCCCTGCCTATACCCATGCCGTTGCTGATACGATGGAGGAACTGTACCGCGAGGTGGATCGCATTTACAACGAGGGCTACCGCCACATCCGCTGCCAGCTGGGTTTTTACGGCGGCATCCCGGATGAGCTGCATACCCCGGAAGATCCCATTCCCGGCACCTACTTCAATCAGGACGACTATATGCGCAATACAGTGTATATGTTTGGCAAGCTGCGGGAAAAGTACGGCAGCAAATTCCACATCCTGCACGATGTGCATGAGCGGTTGACCCCGAATCAGGCCATCCAGTTTGCAAAGGATCTGGAGCCGTACAAGCCATTCTTCCTGGAGGATCTGCTTTCCCCGGATCAGAACGAGTGGCTGGGACAGCTGCGCAGCCAGTGCGCGACCCCCATTGCCACCGGCGAGCTGTTCAATAACCCGATGGAATGGAAAGAACTGGTCATCAACCGCCGCGTGGATTATCTGCGCTGCCATGTCTCCCAGCTGGGCGGCATTACCCCGGCAGTCAAACTGGCGCATTTCTGCGAGCCGTTTGGTGTGCGCATCGCGTGGCATACGCCTTCGGATATCACGCCTATCGGTGTTGCGGTGAATACCCATCTGAATATCCATCTGCACAACGCGGCCATTCAGGAGAACATCGAGCTGAAGGATAAGATCAAAGCCTGCTTCCCCGGCTACAACGAGGCAAAAGGCGGCTACTTCTACCCTATTGAGCGTCCGGGCATCGGTGTGGATATCGACGAGGAAGAAATTGCAAAATATCCGGTTCGGTATCGTCCGCATGAGTGGACGCAGAGCCGCATCCCGGACGGCACGCTGGTGACACCGTAAATCTGAAAAACGATCTTTACCACAGAGCTTTACAAATTTGTACGCTCTGTGGTATTCTTTTTGAGGAAATGAATTTTGGGAGGGCGTTACAATGAGCGCAAAAAAGACGGATTTTATTGTGACCGACCTCATCAGCAAGATCTTCCAGCGCAAGACGATTATGGATAAACTGCCCAGTCAGCGGGAGCTGGCAGGGTTGTATCATGTGTCTCGGTTTACAATCCAGAAGGTGATGTCCCGGCTGCAGTCCATCGGGCTGATCTATATGACGCAGGGCGATGGAACCTATGTCAATAAGCGCGCTCTGGGGCATCCGATGGTGTACAATTCGCTGACCGAAGTGCCTTACGATGAGTTGCGTTCCAAGCTGATCTATCTGAAGCAGGTCGAACCTTCCAGCGAACTGCAGCGCATCTTCAACCTGAAAACCGGTCAGAAACTGTGGGAGTTCCGGCGCATCCGTATTGTACGGTATGAGATCAGTCAGGTAGAAACCGGCTGGATGCCGCTGGCGCTGTTTCCGGGGCTGAACAAGGACGTGCTGGAGGATTCCATCCAGAACTACGCCTTGCAGCAGAAATACCGTATTGCCTATTTTATCACCAACTACCATGCCGGCGCACTGGATGCAGAGCACGCGGAACTTCTGGGAAGCAAAAAAGGCGTTCCGGCAATGGAGATCACATCGCGCGGCGTACTGCGGGATGGTAGCATTTTTGTGTATAGCCGCATCAGGGCGCTGCAATATGAATGCACCTATGTTTCACCCTTTAATAAGGATGTGTTCCTCTCCCGTCGGGAAAAGCCGGACGATCCTGCATAAACATCGTGCCTGCCGGGTAAAAACGGCAGGCACGATGTTTAAATCATTATACTTTCATCGCTCCCCTGTCCAGAATTTTATCGAACCGGGCAAAGAAGGTGATGGTGGTGATGGTGGCGGCCAGAATGTCGCTGACCGGCTCGGCCAGAAACACGCCGAACACTGCATCCGGCAGAACGTGCGGCAGAATGAAGATGAGAGGGATCAACAGAATGATCTTGCGCAGGCAGGCCAGCAGCAGGCTGACCTTAGCCTGCCCCAGCGCCATAAAGCTCTGCTGGCAGGCAATCTGGAAGCCCATGGCAAAAATGCCCGCCATGTAAATGCGCATGGCCCACGTGGTGTACTGGATCAGTGCGGTGTCCGAGGTGAAAATGCCCGCCACCGCGCCGGGGAACAGCATCATCAACAGCCAGAACACACAGGTGTAGGCCCCGCACAGCGTCAGTTGAAAACGGAAGGCTTCCTTGACGCGGGCCTTCTTGCCTGCGCCGAAGTTGAAGCTCATCACCGGCTGTCCGCCCTGACAGATGCCCTGAATGGGCAGCGTGCACAGCTGGGATGCGCTGGTGATGACGGTCATGGCACCCACGGCCACATCGCCGCCGTACCGCGCCAGACTGGAGCTGAAGCTGATGGAAAGCAGGCTCTCGGTGGAGAGCATCACAAAGGTGGAGATGCCCAGAGCCATCACCGGCAGGATGACATTGCGCTCCGGGCGCAGATAGTCCCTGCGCAGGCGCAGGAGGGTCTCTTTGCCGGTGAGGAAGCGGATGATCCATGCCGCGCCCACGGCCTGACTGAGCACCGTGGCAATGGCCGCGCCCCGCACGCCCAGCCCGAACCCGAAGATTAGGATGGGGTCGAGAATAATGTTGATCACCGCGCCGATCACGGTGGTAAGCATACTGGTCTTGGCAAAGCCCTGCGTGGTGATAAAAGGGTTCATGCCCAGCACCACCAGCACGAACACCGAGCCTGCAATGTAGATGCGGCTGTAGCCCAGGGCGTACGGCAGGGTGGCATCGCTGGCACCGAACAGCCGCAGCAGCACCGGTGCCCCGGCATAGAAGCCGATGGTCAGCACCACGGCAAAGAACATCAGCACGGTAAAGCTGTTGGAGATGATCTTTTCGGCCCGCTGCCTGTCCCCCTGCCCCAGAGCAATGGCGGTGCGCGGCGCGCCGCCCGCGCCCACCAGCATGGCAAAAGCGTTCAGCAGCATCAGAATGGGTGTGAACAGCCCCACGCCGGTCAGAGCTGCCGCGCCAATGCCCGCAATGTGGCCGATGTAAATGCGGTCCACGATGTTATACAGCAGGTTCACCACCTGCGCCACCACGGCGGGGATCATGAGCTGCAGCATCAGCTTTTTGATGCTGCCGGTGCCCATATCTTGTTTTGCCTGTGCCATTGGAATGCTCTCCTCTGTACTTCAAATTTGAAAAATATCGTTCCTATTATACTCGGCTCCCGCCCAAAAGAACAGCCTTTTTTGCAAAGAAACCGCGCTTTCTGCCCCAAAAACGCAAAACGGCCCGGCTGCGTATGGCTTGCAGCCGGGCCGTGCCGTAACGGAAGAAAAGTGTTGACGAAAAACCGCTTTTTTGATATACTGTAAAGGCTAATATATGGAGATGTATCGAAGCGGTCGTAACGAGAACGACTCGAAATCTAACTGGCTTTTTGGAAGTGGGTTTCCGGTTTTGCTAGGTTTCATGCGGGTTTTCCGACTTCGAGAGTGAACGATTTTCGGTCGTTCTCTCCTGAAATTCTCTCCAAAGTTTTCCCAGAATGCACGGAGCATTCTAAAATTTAATATGTGGAGCATTACTCAAGTGGTCGTAAGAGGTCGCACTCGAAATGCGATAGGCCGGGAGACCGGTGCCAGGGTTCGACTCCCTGATGCTCCGCCAAATCGAATGGACAGATGAATTTTATTCGTCTGTCCATTCTTTTTTGCCGGAACATCGCCCGTCCACCCTGTCTTTGGGGCGTATGGCATCATGCTGACGCATTGCCATAGGCCATTTTATCACCCCATGGCAGATTTCAGGTAGTGCAGACGGTATTTCAGATACTGGCGGATCGCGGACGCTCTTTTTTCGCTCAGCAAGGCAAGAATCGGAGAGATTGCCTGAAGAATCTTCTGATAATCTGCTGCCCCCGGCCTATGAATTTTGCGTTTTTTCACGCAAAAGGGGCCACCGGTCTTCAGGCAGAAGGAGCGTAGAGATTGCACCGCCCCACCACCAGAAAAGCCACAGCGGAACAAGTCCACTCGTCAATTATGTACATACCTTAAAATCGTTTTTATAACTTCATCCATCACAATCGGCTTTGACAAATGTGCGTTCATTCCTGCATCCAGTGATGCCTGAACATCTTCTGCAAATGAATTAGCTGTCATTGCTATAATAGGAATGTTTTTTCCATCCGGTCTGTCATTCATTGCCCTGATTGCTTTTGTCGCTTCATAACCATTCATTTCAGGCATCATGACATCCATCAGGATTACATCAAATGTGCCTTTCGGATGATTTCTGAACATCTCAACAGCATTCTTTCCATCCACAGCTCTTTCTACATTCATCCCGAGCTCTTCCAACTGCACGGCAGCAATCTCTGCATTCAGTTCATTATCCTCTACAAGAAGGACCTTCACACCTGTAAGATCTACCTTTTCAGAAAAACCTGTGTCTGACTTATTACATTCCTTATCTGTAATTTCCAAAGGAATATCCACAGTAAATGTGGTTCCCTCATGCTTTTTACTCTGCACAGAAATGGTTCCGCCCATCATATCCACATACTTCTTTACGATAGCCATCCCCAGTCCAACTCCGTGGTACTGCGTTCTCACATCGGAATCTTCCTGTGTAAATTCCTCAAAAACTTCTTTTGTAAATTCCTCACTCATGCCAATACCAGTATCCGAAATGCGGTAACGTATATTTATATATCCATCCCCGCCCTTTTCCTGACACTGGGCTTCAAATGTAATCGTCCCTCCATCCGGAGTGTATTTTACGGCATTGCTCAGAATATTGACCAGCACATCGCGCAGGCGTGCAGGATCCGCAAGTACATTTGGAATCTTTGCGTCTTCACGCTGAATCTTAAAGTTGATATCCCTGTTCGTAAGAAAGCCTTTTATAATATCCAATGCAGAATCTGTAATGTTTTTCACATCCGCCGGTACCGGATCGTATTTCACTTTTCCACTTTCGATATGGGTCAGATCTAATACATCATTGATCAGCGACAGTAAATACTCTGAGCTTTCGTCAATCTTTTCCAGACAATTTTTCACTTCGTCTGACGGATTGTTTTTCATTGCAATACCGGTAAATCCTATGATTGCATTCATCGGTGTCCTCATATCATGGGACATATGTGACAAAAATGCTGTTTTTGCCTTGTTTGCAGCCTGTGCATGCTCTGCCAGTTCCGCCATTTCCTCAGCTTTCTCCTGAGCCGCCTTCTGAGCTTTTTTTCTTGCACTGAGACGCACCATTATCACAGCCATAGCAGTCAGCAGCCATCCAAAAATAAGTAGAGCCCAAACAGTAACAACAGGATACAGACGGATCCAGTCAACAAATGTCAGCTCTGTTGCTTTGTATGTGGTATACTGTGCTGCAAGATCTTCAACAAGATTTTGGGGCATGGCATACATTGCTTTCGTCAGAATACCAGCCAGCGCATGGTTCTCAGTTGATGAAATCACCATGCGGTAGGTGAATGTAGGCTGTTCCAGCAGAGTATATGTCATTGTGCCCGTAGTGTCACTGTTCACAAACGCCTGTGCCATGTAATAGTAGACGAAGGCAGCATCTGCTTTACCCTTACGGACAGCTTCCATCATTTCCTGTCGGGTACTGCACATCAGTTTTTCTGCACCGGGTGCCATTGCATCTTCAATTGAATTAGATGCTGTCTGGTCAACAGTAGTAACAACATTGATTTTTCCATCAAAGTCACGCCGTGTCACCCTTGCCAGCTGCATCGTAATGAAAGGTGCAGTAATCCCCCATTTTTTCGTCTCAGCATAGTTATCTGTTTCCAGGCGCGCATCGATGCTAATATCTGTAGTTTCCTTATTTTTCTGATAAGCAATATACTCATCTCTGGTGGCAGGTGTAAGAAACTCATAGGAAATCCCGACATAGTCTGCAATTTTCCGGAAGTAATCCGGGATAATACCCTTCATCTCACCATTTTCATTATAAGAATATGGATAACGGGTCGGATCACACAGAACATGAAGCGGGTTTTCCTTGGAATACTGTGAAATTATACTTTTTTCTTTCTCCGTATATTCCAGATTCTTAGTTTGTATGCTTTCATAATTTTTATTACGAAGCGTCGTTTTCCAGTCACCCTCAACTGCATTCATCTGGTCGATTGCATAATTGATCTCATTCAGCAATTCTGTATTACCTTTTTTAACAATGACATAGAAATCGCTGCTGTCAAATTTATCCACGATACGCTCATTGTTTGTTTTTCTCATAGAAGTGGCAGCAATCGCATCAACATTTCCGCTCTGAAGAGCTTCCTCCATCTCTGCTGTCGTATCAAAATAAAATGGATCATATGTAAATCCTTTATTGTCTGCAAAATCCGCAAACTCTTTATCTCGTGAGCTTCCGTTCAAAAATGCCACACGCATACCGTTGTAAGTACTGTAATTGCCATCCACAATCGTGCTGTTGTCACTGCGGACGGTCAGAATCCCATTATTGGTTCCGATCGGACGTGAAAAATCAAACGTTTCTTCTCTTTCCGGTGTTTTGCGGGGAGATGTTACCATATCAATCTCGCCATCTTCAAGCATCTGCTGCATATCATCCCAGCTCTTATCATATCCGACATATTCGTAATCTACATCCCAATAACGGGCCATCAGCCGAAGAAAATCATAGCCATACCCACTGCGGTTGCCTTCTTCATCCATCACATGATAACCATCCATGGCAAAGAAACCGACTTTGACAGTTTCATGCTGCGAACTGTCCTCGGCTGCATATGCAGTCAGGGGAAAAAACATCATACACACGCATACAAAAACCAGTAACACTGCCACATATTTCTTTGCTCTCAAAATCATATTAAATCTCCTGTCTGGCAAATATATTTCTCTATGTGTCCTTTTCCTGCTTCGCGCATGTACGGCAGGACCGCCTTGTTCCCATTGACTGTGCCGAAGAAGTTCGTATCGAACTGTGCCTTTGCCTGATCAAGCGGTGTAATGATACAGTGGAACAATTAAAACAAAACGGTTCGTCCGTTTTGTTGCGGTGCATTCATAGCAAATCGCACGGCATCACGGTCGGTCATGGGATCTACAATGCCAATCGTCAGGTGCTCCTTGTGAAGCAATAAGAGCGCCCATAGATCAACTTCCTTCAGAACAACCTCTACGGTCTGCGTTTCGCCGGGCATCAATTTCGGAAGAGAAAGAGGAAGCTGCACCGTGCTTAGCGTGGTACCGTCTGCGCTCTCCAGATAAAGATTCGCTGCCCAATCCCAATAAAATGGGGCGGCACCCTCATTTGCCACAGTCAAGCTGACCACAGCTTCTCCGTCATGCGGCATCAGCTTCAGTGTTGTCACACGGAGCCGGTAGCCCAAACGCTTTAAGACCGCCTGATATCCCTGTGAATATGCAGGCTGTGCTGCTTTCGGACCAAGAAAGCTCATGTGAGAAGCATCCAATAGCTGCAGTGTGCGGGAAAGCTCTGTGTCCAGCAGCTCCTCCATCGGCAGGCTGCTGGTAAACTCGCCGCCTACGGGCGCATCCTGCCAGAAATTCTGCATAGCAGAAAGTCCATTCGCTTCTTTGCCGTACCAGCCGCCGTTTTTGATCCAGTTCAGCCACTCATTGGTGTCCTTTTCGTGGCCGGTCATATCGTTGTAAAGACCAAGCCGGTTACTTACAGCGATGTTGAACGGTCGCCGCATCAGGAGCTTTGCATTGGAAAATGCATTCAGATAGTCTGTTGCATATTGATCCCGAATGGTTTCGTCCGGCATAGGTACAAGACCATCGCTGCTTTTGATATGCCATTCGCCCCAGTGGCCGAGACTGCCCAGTTCTACATAAGTCACAAAGCCATCTGCGTCAAAATGCTCGGCCAAGGCTGAAACAACTTTATGGTGTGCGGCACGAAGGATATCGTTTGCATAATCCGGGGAATAACCTTTGCCATACGAGGTACTGTACCAGCTGCCATCGGCAGTCTGAGCATATAACCACTCCGGAATATCAAGGTGCTTCTTCTGGCCGGGTACGTCACAAACGAACCGCAGTACCAGATGGATGCCCTGCTCGCGCAGGGCGGCAAGTCCGTACCGCTGTTCGATAGCATCCCACGCATACTGGCCTTCCGTTGGTTCCACCTCTCGCCATGTCAGCTCCAGATAGCGCAATGTGGCATTCGGATGGTCCGTACTGCCTACCATTGGAGCGTAGCCGATCTGTGCGTTGGAAAAGGCAGACGGATCTTCCTGATAGGTACGCGTGCAGATCATATTCCGAACCATACCAAACCCCACCCCAAGCAGACAAACCGCAGATACGAAACCTTTTGAAAGCTTATCCATGGTATTCGCCATTATATTGGATCAGTGTAACATCCTGTACGCCATTTACGGCGCGCAGGCGATCTGTAAATTCCAGATTCGGGTCTTTGCTGAATACCTCTACCGCCATTTCGGTGCTATCCTTGCGCATGGTCTTGGACTTTACCACAAATTTGCAGCGGCCAAAGGCACGAACGATATCGTCTTCTGCGTCTGTACCAAGATAGTGAATGACCGCAATGTACACTCTGCCTTTGGCCTGCCAGTGGTAGAAAAAGAGGATCATCCCGATCATGACAACGGCTGTTACAAGGCCCAATGCGTACATACCGGCACCGGCTGTAATGCCGGTAGTGATCGACCAGAACAGGTATAACAGATCCAGAGGGTCTTTGACGGCAGTACGGAAGCGGACGATAGACAACGCACCGACCATACCAAGGGAGATGACAACGTTGGTACTGATGGCCAGCGTTACCATGCAGGTCAGCACACACATGCCAACCAACGTGACAGCAAAGCTGCGGGAATATACAACGCCGGTATAAAACTGCCGATAGACCAGATAGATGAGGATTCCCAATGCCAGTGCAGTCAGCAGGGCAAGCGCCAGTTTGGGAGCATCGTATTGGGTAAAGGTGTTCAGGACGGATTTTTTGATAAAGTCTTTTGTGCTCATGGGCGAAAGGTTCCTTTCTATAGGGCTCAGGTCTCCTGCCAGTATGCAAATCCGTTCATATAGGCGGTTTTGTCACAACAGAGGACATATTTTGATACAGCCGTAAGCTCCTGCGCACGGGGCGGCAGAAGATTCCGGACGATCTGGGGCAGATATTCTGTAAATTTTACTTCCATTACCAGCTTACCCGGTTCCAGCACCGGAAGCGCAGGAAGCGTGGAGTCGAAGATATCCCGGCTGCCAACCGCGGCGCGTACATCCGTATCAAAGGTGATGCGTACCGTACCGGCATCCATGATCCATGGCTCGCGGTCGTAGTCTACAATAACACGGGGACGCAGCATGTTACAGATACACTCGGTATAGAACTCCTGACACAGGCGGTAACGGCTATGCAGGAGAAAATCATAGTCCCCGGCGAGAATGGAATCAAACTCTGCGTGGGTCAGAGGCGCGGCTTCTTTATAGATATAACTGCCAAATTTTTTCTTTCGCTCCAGCTTGATGCTGCGGTCGCTGCAGTTATAAATGCGGATGCGGTATTTCTTGCGCAGCAGCACGCCGGCATCCTTTTCTTCATAAGCGGTGTTCCAGTAATCGTCAAAATATAAGCTGCGAATGAAGTAGCCGCCGTTCGTTGCATGGGGGTCCAGTTTGAGGATAGGGGACATCCGCGCGGTCAGCTCGGCCTTGTCGGCCCACGAGATAAGATACTTTAGTTCATGACGATAGTGCTCTGTGCCTGTGCATCGTGGAGGGGCCAACAACTGATGATACAGCATCGATATCTGAGGCTTAGACATCTTCATAGGTGTCCTCCGCAATGCTGCCGTCCGGCTGGACGTAAAAGCAGAGCATGCCATAATGCTTGCCTGCTTCGGTAACATAGTAGTCAAAGGCATCCTGCGTATAACCAGAGGCATTGGTCGCTCTTACGCGCAAAAAATACTGCCCGGCCGGGAGCGTATCCATAGTAAGCTCTGGCAGGATCAGATTCTCCTGCCGAAAGAACGTAGTCGTAAACAGATAATCCTTTGCAAGCTCAACAGTATAGTAAATGTTTTCAATCTCGAAGTTATAAGAGGGGTCCCAGGTCAGCAGAAGGGAGCCGTTTACCACCTGCGGCTCGCCAATATAAAATGGCATGGGTTTGCGGTAGCTCTCCCAATAGTAATTATAATTTTCATCAATTTCCGGCCAGATACTTTTCAGGACCTCTTCGTATTCGTCATGTGTGATGGGAACGTTCATTCGGTCCGGCATCTGCCAGACATATTTTTCCGTTACGCTTCGGTAATGCTCCATCATGGACTGAATGCGTTCCTCATTCATGTAAGCATAAAGCTCCTTCATGGCGGTATCCAGCAGATCGCGGTAACTTTGCGTTTGCAGACAGCGCCGGAACAGGACATTGCCCCAGTAATTGCTTACACCACGTTCCCAACTTTCGGAGTCGGAGAAGTTAATGATCTCACGTTCCCGGCGGCGGAGCATACCGTCATTGTCCCAGTCCCACAAGTACCATTTGCTGGAGTTTTGAGGGCTGTACAAGTAGACGTTGCGATTTTGGGTGTCCGTATTGCCGGTTAACAACTGAAATGCCATCCAATATGCAATGTTTTCTTTATCAAAGTACGTTACAAATAGCTCATCGTCCATAGAAGAGGATTCATCATTGAGAACATCCAGCATTTTGATCAGTTTGGAATGGTCGCTGTTTCCTTTTATCTCCAAGTGCTTTTCGAACGCAGTTTGGTCATATGCTGGGTCTGTTGTAAGACGAATGACATCTTCATATCGGTAGAACTCAAAAGAATTGATTTTATACAGCTGTCCGTTTGGATCCACACCGTGCGCCTTAAGGGCTGTTTTATTCAGCTGTTCTACCTGCGTGTACAAACCATAATCCTCAAAAACACCGCTGGCGCTATCGGTCAGATCCTTCACATAAAGATGAACGAACTGGGTGCGCAAGCCCATCATCTGGTCGATGCCTTTAATAAGGTCATAGGCCATTTTGTTACGGAAGCGCAGTCCCTCACCCTGATGCTTATTCAGTGCGATCGTGCGCTGGCCTCGCCAGCTGCCTTTGTTTTTCTTTAATTTGACCTTGTAGTTTTTCTGAGTATAACGGCTGGAAGTCTGACCGCGTATTTGTACCGTGGCATTTGGGGCAAGTGTATCGTAACCAACTTCGCCGGCAAGGGGGCCGTTTTCATCGCCCACCTGCAAAAGACCATTCACCTGATAGCGTGCTACGCCCATCGCCGTGTAGTCGTAAGCGGAATAATGGTTGATCTCTGCCCAGCTGTGGTTTGTATTTTCGCTGTCATTGCCGCGGCTCACGGTAAGGTACATCGTTACAATGCCGCTGTCATCGTAGACGTTGTACAGCTCTGCGTTGTCGCGCAGGTGGACACTGTTGATTTCAGATGCGGGAGCCTTTTCAATGGACTGGTTGCTTTCTGCACTGGCGGCAGCGGATCCGGCGCTGTCACTTTCCACAGGTAAAACTGCGCAGCCTGCGCACAGACCAGCCAGCGCAACGCTCAACCCCAGCATCCTGCGGCGCGAAATCAGAAACTCCTCATTCATGTGATCGATTTTCCCTCCTGATGGTCTGCCTTGCTGTTTTGGCATCCTGTTTTTCAAGAAAAATGCCAAGGCGTGTAAAAAGATGTTCTTTGGTTTCGGCTACGATAGGCTGCTGACCCAATACCCGATAGGGCAGGTTGGCGGTAAAGGCATCCAGACGAAACAGAGCAACCAGATAAAAAAGCGCTGCACCTGCCAGAAATCCGAAACCATAAAATGCTGTGTTGAAGAGCAGTGAGAGCAGGGTAAAGGCAGTGGTGCTGGCTGCAAACACAGCTGCCGCCAGAACAGCACCCAGATAATCTGTAAAGTAAAGCAGGATCAGCAGCACCGTATTACCAACGGCGTATAAGCCGTATCCCACGCACAATGTCCGGAAATAGCCATGCATCAGATCATTGAAGCCAAGCGGTAAAAGATTCAGCAGCGTGCCCGCCAGTGAAATGACCCCTGCCGTACAGAACAGCTGCTTGAGGGCAGTGAAGCGAAGCTCCCGGTTGAGCACTGCCAGCATTTCTTCTTCAGCGGTAACGATATCGCCCACAACACCGCCATCGTTGAACAGGCTGTAATAATCCCGGTATTTCGGATAGAAGTTTACCTCTACAGACACCACAAAGTTGATGCTGGTGATCAGGATGCTTAAAAAGGCGATCAGAGCCGGAACGTCGTAGTAAGGTGCGCCGTAAAACAGGCCCTTTACCTGCACGCCGATCGGCCCGGACCAATATAGGACCAGATGGGAGAACAGGCCGAGGTTTGTGCACAGGCCGGTAAACGCCAGAGGCAGAAACCGATCGACCCAGCGCAGAAAGGTCCATGGGCTGTCATCGCTTTGCGGGAAATAGCGGTAGAGCAGCACCACATCCCACACCATCATCAGGCCATACCCCATCGTAATGGAAAACAGCATGCCTTCCAGTACAGGAGCACCCAGAATAAAGACGAGCAGATATCCCAGCCCGAAAGACAGCGCGATCGCCGCCAGAAAGGAGCACAGGATGCCCCGGTAATCCTTGATAGCGGTCAGGTAGCTCATGCCGTTCCAGTTCAGGATCATCTCGGCAAACAGCCATAAACATAACAGCCCCTGCAGGAGCGTTGCGCCGGAGAACAACAGAAAGATGCCGTACAGGATGCAGCCAATCAGCAGCATCAGGACGCTGGACCCCCAGAAAGAGGGGAGAATTGCATCCTCGCGTTCTTCGTACAGCATATCGGCCAGATAGCGGGTCACAGGCATGGAGAAAAAGCTGGTGACAGTCAGCGAGGACAGCAGCGTATAGGTGACCATACACACCAGCAAGTCCTGCTGGGTACGCTCGGCCCCGGCCCAGCTGCACAGCAACAGAATACCAAGCTGCAGCGCAATACCCAGCAGCATCGGTCCAGTGCAGATGATGCCGGCATAGCCGTAGGCGCGCAGCCATGCAAACAAACCCTTGCGCCGAAATAACTTTTTTAATTCAAATCCGATTCCTGCCATTTGTTACTCCAAATGAAAATGCTCTGCAGTTGCCTGGTACATCTTCCGATAGTTGTCTAACATTTGTTCGTGATGAAAATATCGGTCTACGCGCTGCTGACCGATGCGCCCCATTTCTTCCCGACGGGCACGGCTGGCACACATCCGCTCCATGGCATCTGCCAGACCCTGCCGGTACATGGGCGGCACACAGTACCCCGCTACACCCAGATCATCGCCGGGCGCGCCTTCCAGCAGTTCCCGACAGCAGCCCACTTCAGTCGTCACGCAGGGGCGGCGTGCAGCCATGGATTCCAGTACGGAAAGTGGCTGACCTTCCGAGATACTGGTCAGGATAGTAAAGTCCAGCTTTTGCATGTACTGCACCACGTCCACACGTCCGGTAAAGATCAGATTGTCCAGCCGGAGCTGCTTCACCAGGGCATAACACTCCTGCGCATAGTCCTCATCGTCCACGCCGCCCATGATGTGCAGGCGAACCTGCGGAACCCGGGAGGAAAGCTCAAAGAAGGCGTAGATCATGGTTTTGATATCCTTGATAGGGGCCAGACGCACTACAGCGCCAATATCGACCCAACCGTCCTCAGGCTTGAGCGGGATGTCGCAAAAGCGCTGATACTGCACGCCATTGGGGATAACGATGCATTTGCTGCCATCACAGCCCATTTCGATCTGAGTACGGCGGGCGTTATAGAACAGACTGCTTACCCGGAACGCTCTGCGGTAGATATCCTCGGACAACATATAAAAGAAGCGGATCCAACGGCTTTTGAAAGAGGGAACGACCCAGTCGGCACGGATGATCTCTTCTTCGCGCTCGCGCGTATAGATGCCGTGCTCTGTCAGAAGCACCGGCGCATGGTTCATGCTGCCGCCCAGACAGGCCAACAGGCCGCCATATCCGGTGGAGATCGCATGATAGATCTGCGCTTTTGGCACGCGTCCGGTCAGCAGGTACAACACCGGCAGCAGCATGGAGCGCATGGTGTGAAAAGCGTCAGCATAGGGGACATAGGGATATTCCTCCAAGCAGATATCGGTAAACAGTTTCATAAACTCCCGGCTCTGCAAAAAGGAGAGAGGATGCACCTTTTTCTGCTGAAACAGCCGGAACAGCACGTCCCAGTCCGGCGTTCCGAGCCGCAGTAATTCCCGCAAGGCAGTACGCTCTTCTTCGGTAAACAAAACGGGCACATGTTCTCCGTGCAGGCGTAAGGCATCGTCCAGAAATACCTCTTCCACCTCAACAACATTGGATGGAAGGTCGTAGACGAATTTGCCGCGTCCTTCCGCTTTTGCGCCAATGACCCACAGCACAAACTCGTGCTCCTGCATGGCCTGAATATAGGCGTGCATCCAGGTGGAAACACCTCCATGCACATAAGGGTAGGAACCTTCCAGAATCAGACAGATCCGCATTCAGCTCATGCTCCTTTCCGCTCAATGTGCACCGTTCCGGCGGTGGCCTTCAGCAAGTAGAGATCTCCGGTCAGGTGGGTCAGCTCGCCATTTGTTACGCGGCCGGGCGTTCCTTCATTGGCACGGAAGAAAAGCCATGCTTCATCGATAAAATTGCCGAGATGCAGGGTCCACGCGGTGTCGGTGCTGTCCAGCGCAACGGTCAGCTGCGCGTACCGTTGGATGGCACCGGAACACTCGGTCCCGGTCTGACGGCGAAGATCCGGTGCAGAGGTGCTGAGCCATTTCAGATAGTCCTCCAGACCGCCTTTGTACACTTCCCAGCCTTCCGCTGCACCGCGGTCTTCATCCAACAAGTCATCCGGGTGCATAAAATGCGTGCTGACATAGTGCATATTCAGCTCACTCATAGCCGCTAGGCGCATATAAGTATCACCAACCATACCACCGGACACGATACGAGGCTGCTCCACGATACCATCCGTTGCCACACCGAACTCCTGTACATAGGGCAGATCTGTGCCGTCTTTAAAATAGGTGCTGGCAATGGTACGGATCTGCGGAACTTTTGTGCCAAGCACCCGTCGGCCTTCGGCAGAGAGAATGTTGGAGGGCGGAACATATACCGTGCCATTCGTGTAAGGGAGAACGGTTTGCTGAAATTCAATCAGCTCTTCCATGGCGGCTGTAATGGCTTCTTCGCTGGGCCACTGCCGATAGGCGTACAGACCCTTGTAATCGGTATTTGGCAGCACCAGAGGCTGGTGGTTGTAACCGTGAAACCCTATCTCGCCGCCCTGCCGCAGCAGAAGGCTTCCAAAATAACGAAACTGCTGTGTATCTTTTTGACGCGTCGGTTCATCCACGGTGTCATCCTCGTAGTTTTCAATCATGACACCGGTAAAACGAACTCCGTATTTCTGCGCCAGCTGCACCAGATCCGGCCACCAGACTTTGCTGTAAAAGTCGCTGATGCTCATGCTGTAATCTCTGCGGATATAGGTACCATCACCGCCGGGAACAGGAGAAGGAAAATCGTCCAGATAGAACACGGAACCGTTAATGACAGGGTAAGCAGTGGCATCGCATAGCAAGCTGAAGGATGCTGCATAGATACCGCGCATGATTTTGTCGTAAATGCCGATATTGTCTACCACGATTCTTCCGCTGCCCAGTGAAACACTCCACACCAGCGGCGTGCCCTCGTCTCCGGTACGGGCATGCACTGTGGCTTCTTCCCGGAGGCTGACACTCAGAGCGGATTCAAACGGGTCGCTGAATTCATAGCGCTGTCCACCGCCAAGCATAAATTCCTCCGCAGGAACGATGCTCTCTGCAAGTTTATAGTTCCAGGAAGAGGAAAGCACACCCAGTTTCAGAGAAATCACGTCAAAATAGGAGGTTTTGCTCGGCGTCATAGCAAACAGGATGCTGCCGCCCTGTTGTGCCCAGTTCATCAAAGTGATCAGATCCTGTCCCAGTACATCCAGATCAGGCACTAACACCACAACCGTCTTGTAATTGGAAAAGTCCGGAAGGAGAGTGGACGATTTGGAAATATCCACTGTCTGTGTACTGACTTTCATGTCCAGAAGGATCTGATCAAACTGCTTTTTTGCCTCGGACACATTGTCTTGGGTACTGTCATACAACAGGAGATTGGTGACTGGCTGGCCAAATAACGCATTTTGAGCCGGCAGCACAGAGGTCCGGCTCAGGTAATCGATCTTGAAATTGGTTGATGCATACTTTATGCCGCAGCGCTCTGCAAAAAGCACGCCGGCAATCAGCAGAAATACCAGCCAGATCAGCAGCAGTTTGCTCCAGCGAAATTGTTTTAGTTTTGATAGAAAGCGGAGTTTCATTTGGAATCCTCTTTGCCATACCAGAAATTTACGATTTCCTGTCCTTTGGAGGTAAGATAGACATTCTGCTCCTTGATTTTGTGCAGAATGTCCTGGATCGCAGTGCCATTGTGCAGTATGGCGGCCATTCGCAGCTGGAGCAGCCAAGGCTCTTCTCTCTGCGGCCAGCGTTCGGAAAGTGTGTCAATGGTCTGGCGGGCGGTATCATATTCCGCTAAGTCTAACTGGACAGAAGCCAGCTTGCACCCCAAGGTAAAATCCCGACGCGTGCCGATGCGTTTTTTCAGCAGCCGCTCCAACTGGCGCTGCTGGATCTCGGCCGCACGGCCCTGCACATACCCGGATTCGATGTAGCTTTCCAGATAATCGCAGTAACTGCACAGGATATCAGGGTCGTCCGGGTCAGAAGCATATTGCTGTTCATGCTGTTGCAGTGTGAGATCAGCTTCCTTGGAAATTTGCGCCAGAGCAGTGGAAGCATAGTGCACAACCTCACTGTCGTTATTCAGCCGGGCCTGCTGCAAAAGGTGATAATAACTGGTAGGAGCTTCTGTCAGAACTGAGAGGATCAGCTGCCGCTTTTGAAGGGGGTTGTTTACCAGAAGAGCTTCTTCCAGCGGAATGACCTGCTCCTCGTCTGCGTTTCCGGGAACAAGAATGCTTCGGTGGATCTCTTCGTTGATGTGCATTTTTTCCAACGTCTTTTCCAGCAGGTCATCGCCAAATAATGCCCGGTTGGTGTGCAGGATCAGAACACACAAAGGTCCCCAGATGGGGATCAACAGAATCACCGGAAAAAAGTATCCCTTTATATCCAGAATGCCGCAGCGTATAAGCAGCCATAGCACAAGACAGACCAAAAGATGAAGAAGTAACAATACCAATGTTGAAATACTAGCATTCATTAGCAGGATCCTTTTTTGCAGCAGCGATCAGGCGGTGCTGTCCATCCAACGATACAGATGTGACCTGAAATCCTTTTTCGGCCATGCGCTGGGTAAGGAGCGGCAGGTTTTCCTCTGTGGCCTGATTCAGCAGCAGGTAAACGTTCTCGTCTGTGCCAAGTCCGGCAATATCGCTGCTGCGGATGCTGCGCTCCAACTGCGCATAAAATTCCTCTGAAGTTGCAAACTTACCGGAGACGCGCAGCAGCAGATGCTGCGCCATCTTGTCCTCCTGTAAGGTGCAGGCGTTTGCGAGCTGCTCCGCGAATGGCACGGGCCGCATCAGACAGGTGCCCGGAAGATACCATGTTTCCTGAATGGCGCTTTCATATTCAAAAGCGCGGATCAGTGCGGTTTCTACCAGACCACACAGGATGCGGAACAGGTTCTGATAATAGAGTGTCATCTGGTTTTCCCCGGCTGTCCGCAGGCTGATGAGCACTACGATCGAACCGTTCTGGCGTACACCGGCTGCATACATGGGAAGATCCGGAGCAAACGTCCGATTGACCCACACACCATCCTGTTCAATGGCACGAAACACATCGATGTATTTATCAACGGCAAGTGAACGGGCAGGAGCAGGCTGCAATCCGGAGCTTGCTGCGGTCAGCCGCGCAAAGGCATACCCCTTTTCCAAGTGATAGATCGTGAGGCTGTGGTTTTCCAAAATATCTTCCATGACCTGTATGGTCTTGCGGTAAATCTCCTGCGGCTGCAGGGTGTTCAGCTGCTGCGTTACAGTATAGATCTTTCCAAAACTGTCTCTGCGGCCAAGGATCTGATGCCGGAAAAGCTGCTTATCCTCCAAGGTGTCCTCATAGAGCTCCTGCGTAAATTGAAGCCGCTGCCGCAGCAGGTTGTTTTCATTCTGTACAAAGCGCGAGGTTTCCGTATTGCGCAGCTGCACATATCCGCAGGAAGCACCTATTATGAAATAAATAAGGAACGGCAGCCAGTAGGACGGCTCGTAAAACAGCAGTACAAGCGTCATTCCCTGCCGAAAGTATCCGAAAATCAAAGAAAGAGACGCGAGAAAAGCTGCAAACACACCGGCGTTCAGGCCGTATACAGTGCCGATAAGCATTACGAAAGCCAACCGGAAATCAACCATCTGGAATTGCGCGTCTGTGTGGGTAAGCTGTACCAGAAGTTCCGTGACCCCCGATGCCAACAAGATCTCGAGAAAGCGCAGCAGCCGGATCTGATTGCGCAGAGTATCGACTATCCGGTGGAGCAGCGGCTTTTTCGGCGTTTGGCTTTTCTGCCATGCATGATAGATCTGCGGCATGTCGTCCAGCAGACAATAGCGTTGAAACCACCCATATCGGTTGCGTACCACCTTGTCGTCTGCAGGATACGTCTGGAGCGTATCGGTACCGTAGGTCACTTCCAGTGTCGGGCGTAGTTTTTGCAGCGCGGTGCCCAGCATCCGGCAGTCGATGTGAAATACCTCCGGAAGCGTGAAAAGCTCCGGCTGAGGCGTCCATGTATCAAACACGCGATTTACAAGGCTGGCCAGTTCGTCAAAACAGAGTGCGTAAACAGGCTGCGCGGCTTGCTCGTCAAACGAAACCTTTTCGGTGGGGATCTGCTGGAAAAGCCGCTCAAAGCATTTCGGCCCAGATGCCGAAATGCTGTAGATGTAGGGAAGCCGGAAAACCTTGACCTGGATCTTGCTTGTTTTTGCATAGTGCAGACAAAGCTCTTCTGCCGTCCGCGTCAGTATGGATTGACTTGTGGGCGGTGTCAGGACGCTCTCCGGGCCGGAAAAGTAGATCAGCTCCACTTCCTTCTCCCGGAACTCCTGCAAAACGCGGCGAAGCCGATCCAGCTCGCCTTCCGGGTTGTTGTGAGGCAACAGATATTCTGAAAAGTAGACGATCCGGTCAAAATCGTAGGTAGTGTAAAGCCGATCCAACAGCTGCCTGCTATCCAGAATAACTGATTTTATGCGAGTGTCCGAAAGCATATCGTCTTTGCGATGTGTCGTCAGAACGTGATCATCGGGAAAGGCTTCCTCGATCCATTCCTTTGTCAGAAACATCGTGTTTCCTGTAAGCAAAACTTCCATGTCATTTTACCGTTATTGTTTAAGCTTCTGAGAAGAATAAGAGATTTTATAGAATAGTATCATATTGGGTAGAAAGTTGCAAGGACGGGTGCTGAATACAGGGAGATACAGCGAAAATCTTCTAAAAAAGACCATCCGCGGTGATATGTATGAAAATCAATCAATGTTTGCAATTCAAAATCTTTTTCAGTGTGTCCGTAAATTTCACATCCTGCTCCTTCGTCCGCTTTGCACTCCCTTTCGGGTGCTTGCCGGCACGAAGGAGCTTTTTGTTTTCGTACCGCCGCAACATGAGGGCATCCATGTTGTCAGCAGTGTACTCCAAGCCGTTCTGATTCAGCACTCTGGCACACCGGGCAAGGCACATACTCGCCAGCCCATAGTCCTGTGTTACGACAATATCTCCCGGCTTTACTCGGTTGACCAGCGCAAAGTCCACACTGTCAGCACCCTTGTCGAATACCAGTGTCTGCGCCCCCTCACGTTCGATCTGGTGCGAGGTATCACACAGGATAATGACCGGGATGCCGAACTGCTTTGCAATCTGCAAAGTCAGATCAACCACGGGACAGCCATCCGCATCAATCAAAATATTCATCGGCTTTCCTCCATCGCCCACCGAAATGCCTTTGCCGTGCGCAGGTCAGCGTTTTTGAAATGCCCGCCGCTGTTCCACTCAAGGGTGCAGTCTACCCCACGCACTGTAAGCTGGCTGTGCAGGGCGCGGATGTTATCACCTACCGCAGCCATGACAGCGTTTTTCGTATGCTCTTCCTTGTCGCCAAGGCTCAGGTAAATGCACTGTGCTTGAATGGGGTGCTGTTGTTCAAACTCCATCCATCCCGGAAACCATACGGAAGGCGAAGCGGCCGCAACACCGGAAAACAGAGCTGTCTGCGTGGATGCCCACAATGCAAACAGCCCGGCCAGCGAGTAGCCGCCCAGAATGATTTTGACGTTTTCCGGGAGAGGATACTGCTGCTTCAGTGTTGGCATAACCTGTTCTGTCAGAAAGCGCAGGGTGTCCGCAGCCTTACCGCCGAAACTTTCTTTGCCCCACACCGCAGGAGCTTCCCACGGAGAAAGTGCATCGTTCCAGCTTTCCACTGGGATGGCCGCAAACAGAAAGTGGTGCGCACTCTGTGCAATAGCGGTAACCTCGCTTTCCATGCTTTGCAGCTCGTGTTCGCCGGTCATTTGGAGCAGCAGGTATTCTGTATGGGCTTCGCCGTAAATGCGGCAAGGTCGGTTCCCGAGTTGCATTGTATGTGCGGTCATTGCAGCATCCTCCCGAAAATTTTCGATAAGCCCAGTATAGCAACCGAAAAATCATTTTGCAATTCAAAAGGCGTTCGCATTCGCAAGCAGTGTCTTCGTAAAAAAGCTGGCACCTGATTTGAAGTTGTGCGAGGCTTCCAGAGTGATGTATCAGCAGTTTTTGAACGATCATGCCGTAGCCCATAAGCGGCAGACGAACCGGGCACGTGGGATTTGAACAGCGCAGCGTTATTCAATACCGCTAAGCTCGCGGTACAGCGTGCGGGCATAGGAATCTGTCATGCCGCTGATATAGTCGGTGACCATCAGAAGCCGGAGGTACAAGTCAAAAGATTCCGTGCCGGTTCGGGCGTTTTTGTAATCCTGCTTGTAATTGCCGGAGAAGATGGCGAGAAGCTTTTTGTCGGCCTTGGAAGGTGCCTGTCCGTCGGTGCAGTATTCAGAGTCATAGTACAGCACGGCGGGAACAAAATGATCCAGCAGAAAATCGAGAATGACCTGTCCGGACAGCTCCAGTTTCAGGATACCGGGCGTATCGAAGGCAAATTTCCGCATGGCCCCTTTCAGAATGTCAATGGTGATGGCGTGATTGGTTCCTTCAAACAGATCACCGCAGTAGGTCCCGGCCATGATCTCTTTATATTTGCAGGAAAAACGGTAGATGGCTACATACATCAGCCACTGACGCGTTTGGGTGAGCCATTTTTTAAATGCAGCGCTGTCGTTTTCTGGGGTGTGGTCTGCACCGCGCTGCTTGGAAAGCTCTTGGATCTGCTCATCGGAGAAGTACTCAGGGCTTCTGTGGGAAACGATCTTTGAATGGTCATAAGAATTTGTGTAATATTCAATGAACTGGTCAAGGGTGAACAGGCCCTTTTTAAAGGCATCTTCCAGATCGGCAGTAGAGTATGCAATGTCGTCGGCTGCTTCCAGCAGGTAGGTCAGCGGATGGCGCACGATGCCTTTGTCGGGAGTGGCGGTCCCAACCGCTTCCGAGATCTGCTCAAAAGTCTCCTGTTCTGCAGCGAAGAAGCCGAGTTTGTGCTTTCGGATATCCGCACTGTCTTTATCAACGGAGCAGGAGTCGGTGGGGTATTTTACCAGCGTGCTGATGATCGCTTTGGACAGATTGAGGCTGGAACCGTGTTTTGCTTTCAGCAGGATCCGCAGCGCCTGTGCATTGCCCTCAAAATTTTCCAGATCAGCGATCATCTGCTCGGATAACCAGCTGCGAAGGGGCTGTCCTTTGTATTTTACATGGTCGA
The DNA here is from genome assembly GCF_003604105.1 of Faecalibacterium sp. AF10-46. NCBI lineage: Bacteria > Bacillati > Bacillota > Clostridia > Eubacteriales > Oscillospiraceae > Faecalibacterium > Faecalibacterium sp. AF10-46. The sequence goes on from NZ_QVGY01000002.1 coordinate 46,071, forward strand.
GGTTCTCTTTGAACCAGTCACCGATCACGGTCTCGCCGAAATGCCCGAAGGGCGGATTGCCGAGGTCGTGCAAAAGGCCGGCGCAGAGCAGGACTGATGCGATGGCTTCGGCATCCTCCGGAACGGCAATATCAGTTGGCTTGTACTGTGTTGTGTTTTTGGAGATCATGATGCCAAGCTGCCGGGCGATCGTGGAGACTTCGATCGAGTGCGTCAGGCGGGTTCGGATGAAATCACTCTTATCCAGAGGAAACACCTGCGTTTTATCCTGCAGCCTGCGGAATGCAGCGCTGGAAACGATCCGGCTGTAGTCCTTTTCAAATGCATTGATGGGATACTCCTTGAACGAATCGGGCTCAGGAGGTTCAGAAGAAAGTTTTTCAGTTGACAGCAATTTTGCCCATTCCATAATCAGTACACCTCGCTTTTGAAACGTCGTGATCAAAAATCTGCAAAAGGCATCGGCCTTCCATCACTGCCATTATACAAAAGAAACGCTGCTCCGGCAACAAAAAACGGATTCTCTGAAAAAAACACAAAAACTGCAGCTTGAACAGGTGCAGAGTTCCAATTTATTTCGGGATCCGAAAAAAGGAAAGCGGAGTGTTATGCTGCGGTGTACTGCTTCCGTCAGATGCACCCGAAATTGAATCAGACAAAAGCTTCCCTTTCCGTGGGCTGTGTGCCTGCGGCGGGAAAGCTTTTTTGTATGCCTGCGGGGCAGGAACGGCGGGGTATCAGCCAGATTGCACAAAACGCATTGCACAAAATTGAACAGCTTTTCAGGAAAAAATCTTGCTATTCCGCTTGCGCTCATGTATAATGGACTTAACTTGGAAGGTAGGATGTTTAAAAACACTCTGCCGTATGCTGCTGCAGATGACTTGAAAGGTGGAACATGGGATGTTGTATAAGAAAGCTTCTGAGATGAAACCCACTCCGATCCCCCATTGCATGGGCGGCGAGGGCACCGTGATGATGGAACGCCTGCTGGATGCGCCTGCCGAAATGCTGGGCAAGGGCCGCGCCTACGTGCGCCACACGCTGGCACCGGGCGTGACCATTGGCAGGCACACGCATGAGCACGAGATGGAAAGCATGGTCATCGTCTCCGGCCGCGCTGTCCACATCATCAACGGCGAGGAGCAGATCTTGGAGAAGGGCGACATCATTGCCGCCATGCCCGGCGACACCCACCAGATCGCCTGCCTGGGCGACGAGCCGCTGGTGCTGATCGCACAGGTGCTGTACGAATAAAGGAGGAGCTTCAGATGGAACAGATCCGCAGTGCCGATGTTCTGGCCAGCTTTCCACAGGTGGATGAGGAAAAACTGAACGCCGCCCTTGCCGCCGAAGCTGCCGCCAGCAACCGCAAGATCATTGTGCTGGACGACGACCCTACAGGCGTACAGACGGTACATGATATTTATGTTTATACAGATTGGACGGTAGAAAGCCTGCGCAAGGGCTTTGCTGCGCCGGAAAAGCTCTTCTTTATTCTGACCAACAGCCGCGGCTTTACCGTGGCCGAGACCACCAAGGCCCACCGCGAGATCGCGGAGAACACCGCCAAGGTGGCCCGCGAGTTCGGCATGGACTACCTTATCATCAGCCGCGGCGACTCCACCCTGCGCGGTCACTACCCGCTGGAGACCGACCTGCTGCGCGAGGTGACGGAGGCTGAGAACGGTTACAAAATGGATGGCGACATCCTGTGCCCCTACTTCCGCGAGGGCGGACGCTTTACACTGGACAACGTGCATTATGTGCGCTACGGCGCAGAGCTTGTGCCCTGCGGCCAGACCGAATTTGCCAAGGACGAGACCTTTGGCTACCACGCCAGCAACCTGTGCGAATACATTGAGGAAAAAACCGGCGGCAAAGTCCGTGCAGGAGACGTGACCTGCATCTCGCTGGAAAGCCTGCGCGCCATGGACTTTGACGGCATCGAGGCCCAGCTGCTGGCGGTGCACGATTACGGCCATGTGATCGTGAATGCAGTGGCGGACTGCGATGTGAAGGTGTTTGCAGTGGCACTGTACCGCGCCATGGCAAAGGGCCGTCACTTCACCATCCGCAGTGCGGCCGCACTGGTCAAGGCCATCGGCAATATTTCCGACCAGCCGCTGCTCACCCGGGAAAAGATGGTCACGCAGGAAAGCAAGGCAGGCGGCATCATCGTGGTGGGCAGCCACACCAAAAAGACCACTGCCCAGCTGGAAGAACTGAAAAAAGTACAGGGCATCGAGTTTATTGAGATGGACAGCGACAAGGTGCTGGTGCCGGGCGAGCTGGAAAAGGAAGCAGCCGCCATCGTGGCCCACTGCTCACAGCAGATCGCAAAGGGCATCACCTGCTGCGTGTCCACAAAGCGCGTGGTGCTCACCCTGCCGGACGACACCCCGGAAGCAGCCCTCGTGCGCAGCGTTGCCATCAGCGATGCACTGCAAAGCTGCGTGGGCAGGCTGACCGCTTCCCCGACTTTTGTGGTGGCAAAGGGCGGCATCACCAGCAGCGACGTGGGCGTGAAGGCCCTGCGCGTAAAATGCGCCAAGGTGCTGGGCCAGATCCGGCCGGGCATCCCGGTATGGCAGACCGGTGCCGAAAGCCTGTTCCCCGGCACGCCGTACATCATCTTCCCGGGCAATGTGGGCGAAGTGCCCACTCTGCGGGAAGCGGTGGAAATTTTACTGGGCTGACACTCTGATGATTTAGAATGCCCTCCGCTTCGCTCTGGGCATATTCAGCGGAAAAATTATAATGATTGCAAAACAGCCAGACCGCGGTTGCGCAGCAATGAAAGCCCCAGTGGGGCTTTCAAGCGGCAGAACGTTCTTGCGGGAGCAAGATGGAGGGGCCTTGCCCCGACAAGTTCCGCGGGTCTGGCTGTTTTGCTTTTTACGAAGATAAGCTGCTTCTTGTGCAGCGGGTATTCGTGTGGGGCAGGTTTGTATGGCTTTTATAAAATGCATTGCCGCCGGATACGTTCTCTTTTGCGCGCCAAAAGAGAACCAGAAAGGACGGCGGTGCCCGCAGGGCATGAAAGCCCCAGTGGAACTTTTGAGCCGCAGACCGGGTTGCGAAGCAAATGCCACTACCTGTTACGACCCCTTCCCGTGAAAAAGCAAAGCCGGAATGACCGCAGTCATTCCGGCTTTGCAATATACAAAAATAATAATTCTGCTGTTTATGGCGCAGCGCACGCGGAGCCATTTTAAAGGAACGATCACTCTTTTTTGGCTTTCTTTTTCTTCTTTGCTGCCTTTTCCTCCGGCTTGTTCTTCATCAGCCTGCCGAGGGATGCGGCAGTGTATACGCAGAAGCAGCCCACCACCACGATCAGCACGACGGCGCTTGCGTCCAGCGCCACGGTGCCGGCGCGGACAGCGGCCAAATACAGTGCCAGCAGCACCACGCCGCCGCCCAGCCACAGGCTGCTGCTGTTCACCTGCTTTTGCCACTCCTGCTGCGGCGTGAGCGGATGCTGCTGCGCCTTGCCCTGACGGGCCTTCTTTTTCCAGATGTTATCACTTTGAAACGGATTCATGTTCCGGTGGCTCCTTCCCTGTCTTTTTCTTTAAGGGTATTATACGCCGCAAGATGGGATGATGTCTAGAAAGAAGTGAATTTTTCACCACTTGCATCCCACATTTGTGCAGAACGACCAAAACCGGTCCGAAATATCGGCTATTCGCCAATTTACTTTTTGCGGGCCGAAGAGTAATCTAATGGTAGGATGTAAAGACGGACAAGCTGTTGAGATTGAACTAAAGGTAGGATGTAGCAAAGAACCTTTGCTGCGGGCTTGTCCGGCACGAGAACGCGAAAAACAAAAGGAGGCTTTTCCGTTATGAAGGTAGGTCTGATCTATACCAGCACCACCCCGGAACTGATCGAACTGGTGGAGCAGGAAGTCAAAAAGCAGCTGGGCGATGATGTGGAGCTGTACAGCCTGCAGGACCCCAGCATTCTGGCAGATGTCCGCGCGGCAGGCTATGTGACCACTGCACCGGCAGCACGCCTGATCGGCATGTACATGAAGGCCGCTGAGGAAGGCGTGGATGCCATGCTGAACCTGTGCAGCAGCGTGGGCGAAGTTGCCGACAGTGTACAGGATGTGGCAAAGTACATTGGTGTGCCCATCGTCCGCGTGGACGAGGAAATGTGCCGCGAGGCTGTCCGCAAGGGCCAGCGCATCGGCGTGATGGCTACCCTGCCCACCACGCTGGAACCCACCAAGGGCACCATCCTGCGCATGGCCCGCGAGTGCAACAGGCACGTGGAACTGGTGGACTGTCTGGTGGACGGTGCATTCGGTCTGGATCAGGACCAGTTCAAGGCCCGCATGACCGAGATGGCCGGTACCATTGCCGACAAGGTGGATGTGATCGTGTTTGCACAGGGCAGCATGGCCTACTGCGAACAGTATATCGCCGATAAGTTTGGCAAGGTGGTCCTCAGCAGCCCCCGCTTTGGTGCAGCCGAGCTGAAAAAGGCGCTGGAAAAGAAAGGCACCATTTAAAAAAGGAACAAGAGCCGGAGCACGAGACCGGCTCAGGAGAAGATATTTTTTTGAAGGAGAATTCTTATGAAAAAGATGATTTCCCGTCGTGACTTCCTGAAGGTGGCCGGTATTTCCGCTGCCGCTCTGAGTCTGGCTGCCTGCGGCGGCTCCGGCACCAGCACTGCTGCTTCCACTGCCTCTACTGCAGCTTCCACCGGTTCTTCCGCTGCTGCTTCCGGCTCGGCTGTCACCCTGAAGCTGGGCTTCTCCACCAACGAAGAAGACCCCCGTGCAAAGGGCGCTAAGCAGTTTGCAGAGGAAGTTGCCGAAAAGACCGGCGGCGCTGTGGAAGTTCAGCTGTACCCCTCCGGCCAGCTGGGCGGCGATGCTGACCTGATCAACTCTATCGCTCTGGATTCCGGCACGGTGGATATCATCATCACCGACGCTTCCAACTTTGCCACCTACGATGCAAAGATGGGCATTTCCGCACTGCCGTTCCAGTTCGAGACCTTCGACGATGCATGGGCATTCATGGACAGCGACATCGAGGCTGCCGCTGAGGAAGGCCTGCTGAGCCAGAATATGCGTGTGCTGGCCCACTACTGCAACGGCTTCCGCTGCGTGACCAACTCCAAGGGCCCCATCAACAGCCCTGCCGACATGAACGGTCTGCTGATCCGCACCCCCGAGAACCCCGTCATCATGGCTACCATGACCGCTCTGGGTGCCAATCCTCAGCCGCTGAGCTTCTCTGAGCTGTATCAGGCCCTGCAGCAGAAGACCTACGATGCACAGGAGAACCCCATCCCCGTTATCTACAACAATAACCTCTACGAAGTTCAGGAGTACCTGAGCATCACCAACCACATCTACTCCGGCATGTGCTTTACCATTGCCGAGAGCAGCTGGAACAAGCTGAGCGCTGACCAGCAGCAGATCGTTTCCGACGCTGCAAAGGCATCTGCCGATTACGACCGTGAGCTGAACGAGCAGCAGACCAACGACCTGGTCTCCGCTCTGGAAGAGAAGGGCATGAAGATCAACAGCCCGGAACTGGCTCCGTTTGCAGCTGCGACCGAAAAGGTCCTGACCGACAACGCTGATACCTACGGCGACCTGCTGGATCAGCTGAAGGCATGGAAAGAAGCCCGCTGAGATCACTGACCAGAAAACCTTGAAATAAAACCGAAGCAAAGGGACGAGGGGGCGTGCCCTTCGTCCCTTTGCATTTTATCTGAATCGCACTTGGAAAGGAGTTTGTACTGTGAAAAAACTGCAAACCACTCTGGACAAGATCACCACCCTCATTTCCGCCATTCTCTGCGCAGCTATGATGGTAATTCTGTTCGCAAACGTTGTGCTGCGCCTGATCCCCGGCATCGGCGGCTTCAAGTGGTACATGGAGAGCAGCCAGTATCTGAACGTCTGGTCCATGCTCATTGCCTGCATCGGCATCAACGCCATGGGCACCAACCTCCGCGTGGAAGTGGTGGACGCTGTTCTCGGTAAGACCCCGCTGGGCAAAAAGATCGTTGTCATCATCCGTGATGTGTTCATCATCCTGTTCTACGTCATGGTCACCTACGGCGGCTACCAGCTGTGCACCCGCGCAAAGCAGGCCGTTTCCACCATGCCGCAGTTCACCATGGGTCAGGTGTACACCATCTTCCCCATTGCCGGTGTGCTGTGCATCCTGTCCGCCGTTCTCAACCTGATCGTTGAACTGACCGCAAAACCGGAAGGGGGCAAATCCAAATGATCGCATGGCTGCTGATCTCATTCTTCGTTCTGCTGTTTCTGGGCGTGCCCATCGCCATGAGTCTGGGCCTGTCCGCCATGGGCGGCATCCTGTTCCTGGGCGGCGGCAGCACCGTCACCATTGCCCAGCGCATGTTTGAGGGCATGAACAGCTTTGCACTGCTGGCCATCCCTCTGTACACCTTTGCCGGTTTCACCATGTCCAAGGGCGGTATTTCCAAGCGCCTGATGGACTTCTGTTACTCCATCGTCGGCCACATCTACGGCGGTCTGGCTCACGTGAACGTGCTTTCCAGCATGATCTTTGCGGGCATCTCGGGTTCCGCTGTTGCCGATACCGCAGGCGTTTCCGGTATGTTCATGCCGGAAATGGTGCGCAAGGGCTACTCCAAGAACTTTACCGTTGCCGTTACCGCCATTTCCTCCACCATCGGCATCATCATTCCTCCGTCCATCCCCATGGTGGTCATTGCCGGTATCTGCGGCATTTCCACCGGTAAGCTGTTCCTCGGCGGCATCATCCCCGGTGTCCTGTGCGGTCTGGCACAGATGATCGTCAGCTATTTCATGGCCAAGAAGGAAGGCGTGCCCAAGGAGCCGGGCCACTTCACCATCGGCCCCGTGCTGCATGGCCTGTGGGAGAGCTGGCCCGCCCTGCTCATGCCCATCATCATCGTGGGCACCATCACCATGGGCATCGTCAGCCCCACCGAGGCAGGCGTGATCGCTGTTGTTTACGGTCTGTTTGCCGGCGGCATCATCTACCGCGAACTCAAGTGGGAGGACATCAAGTTTGCCTTTGCAGAGACCGTCCGCACCAGCGGCCGTATCTTCATCGTTATCGGCGCTGCAAAGCTGTACACCGTCATGCTGACCACTGCGGGCTTTGATAAGTGGGTGGCCAAGACCATGCTGGGCTTCTCCACCAACCCCACTGTCATTCTCATCATGATCCTGCTGATCTTCTTCATCGTCACCATGTTCATGGAGTCCATCGCAACGCTGACCCTGTTCATGCCCATCCTGTATCCCATTGCTCTGGGTGTGGGCATCGACCCCATCGTGCTCAGCGTCCTGATCACCGTGGTCATCGGTGTTGGCCTGGTCACTCCTCCGGTGGGCATGTGCATTTACGTTGCCTGCGATCTGATGGATGTTACGGTCGGCGAGGTGTTCCCCACATTGGTGCCGTTTATTGCGGCCACCTTCGTCTGCATTGCGCTGATGGTCGCCTTCCCCCAGCTGATCCTGCTGCCCACCTATTTGATGGCGTAACCGTTGCGTCCGCTTTTCAGATATGGTAAAATAGTGGCGGAAATTCAACGTGTGATGTTTGGAGGCTTTCTGCCCCGGAACGTTCCACGCTGAACGACCCCGAATATCCACAAAACCGGATTTGGAGGCGGAACTATGTCAATGGAACATCCTGAAAAACAGAAGAATGCGGTAAAGTCTGTAGTCGATCAGGTCATGGATGGGATCATCTCCCAGATCATCGACGGCACCCTGCATCCGGGCGACAAGCTGCCTACCGAAATGGAACTGTGCAAGCAGTTCGGCGCGGGCCGCAACTCGGTGCGGGAAGCTGTGAAAAAGCTGCAGGCCTACGGCATCCTGTACATCAAGCGTGCCGACGGCACCTTTGTGAGCGAAAACTACAACCAGAAAATGCTGGACCCGATGCTGTACAGCATCATCCTGCAGAAGAACAGCTGGCAGGAATTTGTGGAGCTGCGCTCCGTAATTGATATCGGTACGCTGAATATTATCATTCAGCGCAAGGATATCGCATCCTTTCTGCCGGACCTGTACCGCACCTTCGGCGAGCTTTCTGCCGAAATGCACTCGCCGGAGCCTTCGGTGGATAAGGTGCTGGAGCTGGACAGCCGGTTCCACACCCAGATCGCCAATGCGGCCCAGAACCCCATGCTGGCCACCATCACCGAGTACATCACCCGGCTGACGCTGCCCAGCCGTCTGGAGACCACCCGCAAGGTGCTTGCCAAGGGCGAAGCGGAGATCGAGCGGTTCGTAGAGCTGCACCGCCAGCTGCTCAGCGTGATCGAGCGCAGGCAGGTGGACGAGATCGCCGCTACAGTGCAGGATCACTACATCTTCTGGAAGAAGTAAGCATACAGGCCTCCTGCCTGCCGTAAAAGGCGGGCAGGGGACGGTGAGTTTACAAGATAGGATGTTTGTGCTAAAATAGCGTTAGCATCCTTTGTTAAGCTTCTCCAATGCGACATGCAAGGAGTGTTCATCCAATGAAAAAAATCATGATCTCCGTGGCCCCCGTTGCGGCCACAGACATTCTCATCAATCCGCGGGCCATTGCCCGGGATGTGTATGAGTGCTACAAAAACGGCGCGTCCATGGTGCATCTGCACTGCCGCGACCTGAACGGCAACCTCACCCCGGATCTGAGCCTGCTGGAAGAAACGGTGGCCTACATCCGTGAGATGTGCGACATCGTGGTGGAGATCTCCACCGGCGGCGTGTCCAACCTGACCATTGAGGAGCGTGTGCAGCCCTGCTACCCCTCCTGGGTGGAAGCCAACAGCCTGAATGTCGGCTCGGTGAATCTGGGCGCCTCGGTGTACCAGAACCCCATCAAGGATGTGGAGTACTGCGTCAAGACCATCATGGACAACAAGAAGATCCCGGAGACCGAGGTCTTTGAGCTGGGCATGATCAACACCGTGCGGGAACTGAACGACAAGTTCCACTTTGTAAAACCCATCCTGTTTGCACTGGTGTTCGGCCATGGCGGCGAGATGCCTGCCACGGTGCCGGCCCTGCGCCACATGATCCAGGCGCTGGAAGAGAACTTCCCCAATGGCGACTACCTGTGGGGCTACACGCAGGCCCACCGCGAAGACTGGGAAATGGTCAAGACAGCGCTGGATATGGGCGCTTCCACCGTGCGCATCGGCTTTGAGGATTCGGACATGATCGCGCCGGGTGTCCATGTGGACAACAACGCAGCGCTGATCGCAAAGGTGTCGGACATCGTAAAGTCCAAGGGCATGATGCCCATGACACCCGACGAAGTGCGCGCCATGCTCAAGATCCCGCCGCTGCGCCGTTAAAAAGGAGGAAAGAAACGTATGGTGATTCAAGGCGTTGCTTACCTCTCAGACTTTGAGGCAAAAAAAGCCATCATGGAAATGGCCCGTCGGCTGGAAGCCAAGGGCTGGCTGGTGGCCGGTGACGGCAGCATGAGCGTCCGCGTCGGCCCGCAGGCCGCGTGGGTGACCGTTGCCGGTGCCGACAAGGCCGCGCTCACGCAGGATATGCTGGTGCGCGTGGATATGAATGGCAAGGCGATGCTCAGCGCAAAGCCCAAGCCCCTGCCCGAAGACCTGCCCATCCATCTGAAGATCTATCAGGAAAACGAGAACGCCCAGTGCGTGATGCATACCTATCCGGCCTGCGCGGCTGTGATGGGGATGCAGGGCCAGACCGTTCAGCCTGCAGCGTTCAGCCCCGCAGTGCGGGCGCTGGGACGGGTGCAGCTGCTGCCCGCCCAGAACGTGGACGCACAGGCACAGGCTGTCAGCCTGTTGTGCCGCACCGATAAGGCTGTTCTGCTGGAAAATGACGGCTGCCTGACCTGGGGCAAGACCCCGGCAGATGCGGCCCATCTGGTGGAAGCACTGGATTACTACGCAGCCGTCACCGCAAAGCTGGGCTGCGCAGGCTGCTCCAAATGCGGCAGCTGCGGCGGTCACTGCACCGGCTGCAGCAAGTGCGGCGCACCTGCCGTGCAGCCCATGGCTCAGCCCGCTGCACAGCCTGTGGCAATGGCAGTACCCTCCGCACAGCCTGCCCAGCCGGTGAGCTTGCCGGGCGTTACCGGGCTGATCCAGCCGGGCATGGCGCTGCCCACCCTGCCCAAACAGCAGGCGGCTCCTGCCCCTGCCCCGGTGCCCGCCGCACAGCCTGCGGCAGTCCCTGCAATGGCAGCGGCCCCGGCCGCACCGAAGTCCGCAAATGCCCGCGATGCCGCAATGGCCGAGGTCATCCGCCGGACGCTGAAGAGTTTTCAATAACAAAAAGTTTCGTTTGATCCAACGGATATGACCTTTACGGAAAGGAACGAAAACCATGGATATCAGTTCGCAGGAAATTGAAGCGATCGTCAAACAGGTGCTTGCCGGTATGGGCGGTGCACAGACAAGCGCCGCCCCTGCAGCCTATACCGCTGCACCCGGCGGTGCAGCAGGCGACCGCGGCGTGTTCGAGAATGTAGACGATGCAGTGGAAGCTGCATGGAAGGCCCAGCGCGACTGGGCGGCAAACTACAAGATCGAGGACCGCCAGCGCATCATTGAAGCCATCCGCCGCTGTGCCCGCGCACATGTGGAGGAGTGGTGCCACAAGATCGTGGAAGAGACCGGCATGGGCCGCTATGAGGACAAGGTGGAAAAACATCTGGCCGTCATCAACAAGACCCCCGGCCCCGAATGCCTGACCACCGAAGCCAAGAGCGGTGACGCGGGCCTGATGCTGGAAGAGTACGCACCCTTTGGTGTGATCTGCTCCATCACCCCCACCACCAACCCTACCGAGACCATCATCAACAACACCATCAGCATGATCGCAGGTGGCAACACCGTGGTGTTCAACGTGCACCCCCGCGCAAAGCGGGTGTCTGCCGACTGCCTGCAGGCGCTGAATACCGCCATCATCGAGGCGGGCGGCCCTGCAAACCTCATTACCATGACCCGTGAGCCGACCATGGAGAATGTGGACAAGATGGCCGCAAACCCCAAGATCCGCCTGATGGCAGGCACCGGTGGCATGGGCATGGTGAACGCCCTGCTGCGCAGCGGCAAAAAGTGCATCGGTGCCGGTGCAGGCAACCCGCCCGTCATCGTGGACGAGACCGCAGACATCGAGCTGGCAGGCCGCAAGATCTACGAAGGCGCTTCGTTCGATAACAACATCCTCTGCTTTGCAGAGAAGGAAGTGTTCGCCGTGAACACCGCCTACGACGGCCTGCTGCACGAGCTGCAGAAGCAGGGTGCCTACCTGCTGAACAAGGCCCAGACCGAACAGCTGGTGAACATCGTGCTGCAGCCCAAGAAGGGCGGCGGCCATGAGGTGAACAAAAAGTGGGTGGGCAAGGACGCTGCCCGCATTCTGGAGACCATCGGCGTGCATGTGCCGGATACTTGCCGCCTTGCCATCTGCGAGGTGCCTGCCGACCATCCGTTCGTTCTGGTGGAGCAGATGATGCCGGTGCTGCCCATCGTGCGCTGCCAGAGCTTTGAACAGGCGGTGGAAGATGCCGTGGTGGCCGAGCACGGCAACCGCCACACCGCTTCCATCTTCTCCAAGGATGTGGACCACATGACCCGCTTTGCCCGGGTCATTGAGACCACCATCTACGTAAAGAACAGCGCCACCAAGGCCGGTGTTGGCATTGGCGGCGAGGGCCACTGCACCATGACCATTGCCGGCCCCACCGGCGAGGGCATTACCTGCGCAAAGAGCTTCTGCCGCCGCCGCCGCTGCATGCTGGCCGAGGGCGGGCTGCGCATCATCTGAGTTTTTGAAGGACGAAACCATCACATACAATTTTTTCAGTGTTCTGACAGGAGGAACAACTTATGAAAGCTCTGGGTTTTATCGAGACGAAGGGTCTGGTTGGCAACATCGACGCTACCGATGCAATGCTGAAGGCTGCTGACGTTGAGTTCATTGGTTCCGACACCATCGGTGCCGGTCTGACCACCGTGATCGTTACCGGCGAGGTGGGCGCTGTCAAGGCTGCTACCGAGGCTGGCGAAGAGGCTGCTTCCCGCGTGGGTGAGCTGTTCTGCGTCAACGTCATTGCACGCCCCCACGCAGATCTGGCCCGCATCATGCCCGCCAAGGGCCCCGCTACCGGCAAGTCCGGCCTGCCCGCAGGCGAGCAGGTGCCGCTGGATGCCGCTCTGGGCATGATCGAGACCAACGGCCTGACCGCTTCCATCGAGGCAGCCGATGCCATGCTGAAGAGCGCAGATGTCTCTCTGGTGGGTCAGGAGAAGATCGGCGCAGGCCTTGTTACCGTGTTCGTGCAGGGCGACGTTGGCGCTGTGAAGGCTGCTGTTGAGGCAGGCCAGACCGCTGCTTCCCGCATTGGCGAAGTGGTCAGCGCACTGGTCATTCCCCGCCCGCACGCAAGCGTGTCCGAGTGCATGCCTGAGCTGCGCTGAGAACTGCGCTGACGCTGCATAAGAAAGGAGCGCTGTGCCTTGGTTTACCATGACATCAGTCAGGAACAGCTGCTGCTCCTGATCACGCAGGCCGTGCAGGCAGAGCTGCAAAAGCGCAGCCGTCAGGTGCCGGTAGGCATCTCGGTGCGGCACATCCACCTTACCCGCGATGATGTGGACACGCTGTTCGGCTATGGCTACCAGCTCACCCCCAAAAAGGCGCTGAGCCAGCCCGGCCAGTTTGCCTGCGAGGAATGTCTGGACATCATCGGCCCCAAGGGTGAACTGAAGCATGTCCGCATCCTTGGCCCGGAGCGCAGTGCCACTCAGATCGAGCTGGCGCAGACCGACTGCCGCAACATCGGCATCAAAGCGCCGGTGCGCTCCAGCGGGGATACAAAGGGTACGCCGGGCGTGACCCTGCGCGGCCCCAATGGCACCCTGACCGTGCCGGAGGGTGTGATGATCGCCGACCGCCACATCCATATGACCCCTGCACAGGCAGCTGCCTTCGGCCTTGCCGACGGCGACCGCGTGCAGGTAAAGATCGACGGCCCCAAGCCGGGCGTGATGGGCGGGGTGCTGATCCGCGCAAACGACAAATGTGCACTGGATTTTCACATCGACACGGACGATGGCAATGCCTTCCTGCTCAAGCAGGGACAGCTGGTCACCGTACTGGGCAAAGAGGAGTAAGCTATGATTTTAGGGATCGTCAAGGGGACCGTTGTCGCCACCCGCAAAATGCCGGAGCTTGTAGGCTATAAGTTCCTGCTGGTGGAGCCGGTGTTCGGCTCCAAAAAGGATACCATCGTGGCGGGCGACAACATCGGCGCGGGTGTAGGCGAGATGGTTCTGGTCACCACCGACGAGACCACCCAGCATGGTCTGGACCATCCGTCGCCCATTGATGCTTTCATCGTGGGCATCGTGGACAATCCTCCCACCCTGAGTAAGTAACACCCTGCAAGTTTTGCCGCAGAGAGGGGCTTCCTCCCGGCGGGATCGTGAGGCTTAAACAATGAAAATTATTATCATCGGCAGCATTGCCGCCGGGGTTTCGGCCGCCGCCAGACTTGCCGCCGCCCAGCGCGGAGCGCAGATCACCGTCTACGAAAAAGGCGGCTTCTACTCCTGCGGCACCGGCGGCCTGCCCCATTACCTGTGCGAGGATCTGGACAGCCTGAACAAGGCCATTCAGGCCAAGGAGACTGAGCTGAACGCGCAGGGCATTACCGCACATCTGCGCCATGAGGTGCGCGGCATCGACGCAGCCGCCCGCAAGGTGACGGTATGTGATCTTGCCACCGGACGCGTGTTTGAAGACCACTACGACAAGCTGGTGCTGGCCACCGGTTCTTCCAACCGTGTGCCGCAGGTGCCCGGCAGTGACCGCGTGGGCGTGCAGACCCTCAAGACCGTGGAAGATCTGATCTTCCTCAAGGAGTTCGTCCGCACCCCCTATGTGCGGGACATCGTGATCCTGGGCGGCAGCTGGGCCGGTTTGGAGATCGCAAAGTCCTTCCTCAAGCTGGGCCGCAATGTGCGTATCATTGAAAAAGAGCAGCAGCTTTTGCCCCAGTTTGACCCTGAGGTGAGCAAGCTGATCCAGAAGGAGCTGGAAGCGCAGGGCGTGCAGTTCAATCTGGGCGAGCAGGTGCGCTCCTTCCCGGGCCGCACCTTCGTGGAGCAGGTGCAGACCAACCGCGGCACCTACCCCTGTGACCTTTGCGTGGTAGCCATCGGCGTTACCCCCAACACCGGCCTGCTGGCCGGTACCGGGGCGCAGCTGGCACCCAATGGCGCTGTGCTGATTGGTGCCGACCTTGCCACCAGTGTGCCCAATATCTATGCCGTGGGCGACTGCGCGGCCTGCCGCGACGGCTCTCTGCGCACCAGCAGCCTGAAGGTGGCGGATCTGGAGATCGCCCGCACCGGCCTGACCGAGACCGAGGCCCGCAAGGCCGGTCTGCGGGTCAAGAGTGCAATGGCCACCGGCACCGACCGTCCGGGCATCTGCCCGAATCCCCACCGCATCACCATCAAGCTGGTGTATGAGGCCAATACCCGTCAGGTGCTGGGTGCGCAGGCATGGGGAGAAAAGAATGTTTCGGCCCGCATCAACGCCATTGCCGTTGCCATCCGCGCCGGCATGACCGTGGAAGCACTGGGTCAGGTGGATTTCGTCTATTCCTCCTCGTCCTGTTCCATTTGGGACCCGGTGCAGATCGTCTGCGGTCAGGCACAGTAAGCGGAGGGTGAACACATGGCAGAACGCATCAACGCCGTCAAGACCAGCTTTTTTGGCAAGGGTGCCATCCGTCTTCTGGGACCGGAGCTTCAGAAGATGGGCATCCGCCGTGCTTTGCTGGTGACAGACCGCTTTCTCTATGATTCCGGTGCCGCTGCCCGGGTCGGTCAGGTACTGTCCGATGCCGGTGTGGAGTACGCCGTGTACTACAATGTGCAGCCCAACCCCACCGTACAGGTGGTGAACGACTGCATTGCCGCAGCCCGCACCCTGCAGGTGCAGCTGCTGGTGGCTCTGGGCGGCGGCAGCGCCATCGATACCGCTAAGGCAGCCAGCATCGTGGTGGCCTGCGGCGGTACCGTGGAGCAGTACGAGGGCGAGAACAAGTCCTCCAAGCCCGGCCTGCCCATCGTGGCGGTGAACACCACCGCCGGTACCGGCAGCGAGTGCACCTCCTTCTACATCGTCACCGACCCTGTCCGCCACAGTAAAATGGCCATGGTGGACCCCAACTGCATGGTCGGCATCGCGGTGAACGACACCGACTTCATGTCCTCCATGCCGCCCAAGCTCACCGCAGCCACCGGCATGGACGCGCTGACCCACGCCATCGAGGCGGCGCTTTCCAAAAACGCCAACCCGCTCACGGACAAGGATGCCTACTGGGCCATGCAGGCAATCGTGCAGAACCTGCCCCGGGCCGTTGCCAACGGTCAGGATGAAGCCGCCCGCACCATGATGGCCTACGCCGAAAATGTGGCAGGCATGGCTTTCTCCAACGCGGGCCTTGGCATGGTGCATGCGATGGCACACGCGCTGGGAGGACACTACAACCTGCCCCACGGTGTGTGCAATGCGGTGCTGCTGCCCTACGTGCTGGCCTTCAACAGCCGCAGCCCGGTGTGTCGGGAGCGGTTCATGACCATTGCCGCTGCCATGGGCCTGCAGGGCACTTTTACCCCGGACACCGCCGCACCGGCAGTGATCCAGTTCGTCCGTCAGCTCAGTGCAGGGGTGGGCATCCCCGCAAACCTTGCGCAGCTGAACAAGGTGGACCCCACCGATTTTGCCGCGCTGGCAGAGCTTGCGCTGCACGACACCTGCATGTCTACCAACCAGATCACCCCCACCCGCGACGAGGTGGTGGCGGTGTATACCGCCGCATTCCGCGGATGAACTTTGAGACCTCCTCCATTTTCTCCATACCCAAACAAAGCCGCCGCTCTCCCTCTGCAAGGGAATGCGGCGGCTTTGTGCTGTAAAAAAGGGGTGGTAGGATTGTTTTCAAAGAGGATTCTGTTATAATAAAATGAAAATGCGGTGCAGAAGTAAGAGGAGAAAACGATGGAAACAAGTGAAAAACAGGCGTACATGCTTATGGCACATCAGTGCAATGAGATGTTTTGGACTTTGCTTCGGATGCTGGATGCACCGTGGAATGATATTTTCATCCATATGGACAGCAAGAATGAAAACTACCAGCCAGAAACCGTTGAACGATATGTAAAATATGCCAAGGTTTTTCACGCACAAAGAACGAGCGCTGTTTGGGGTAGTATTACTTTAGTAAAGGCAGAGTTTGTATTGCTCAAGGCAGCGGTAGATCACGGCCCATACCAACATTACCACCTGATCTCCGGTGCGGATCTGCCGATTCAGCCACCGGAAGATATCCGCGCATTCTTTGAGGCAAACCCGGACAGGGAATTTGTTCATTTCGACCCGCACCCATTCAGCCCGTTCAATGATGAGCGCGTTTATTACCGGCACTTTTTCCAGAATATCGATCTGCGCCGCCATCCGGTGCTCGGCGTGATCAATGGAATCCTGCTGTCGGGCCAGAAGCTGCTGAGAATAAAGCGCAATCAGGACGTTCACTTCACAAAGGGCAGTCAATGGTTCAGCTGCACGGATGGCTTTGCACGGTATCTGCTGACAAAAGAAGAGTGGATCCTGCAGGTGCTGGACAAGACCTTTTGCTCGGACGAGTTCTTTGTGCAGACACTGATCGTGCAGTCGCCGTATCAGGATAAGATCTATCAGGGGCCGGGTGATACCAGTGCCCGTGCCATCGATTGGGACAGAGGCAATCCGTGGGTCTGGAAATACGCTGATCTGGAACAGCTGAAAGCATCGCCCTGCATGTTTGCCAGAAAATTTGATATCGAAAAAGAACCGGAGCTTGTGCATGAAATAGAACGCCTGTATGCACCTCATATATAAAAACAGTGCCGGACAGTTTTCAGGCTGTCCGGCACTGTTTTTTACGGTTCATTCTTTTTCGCCAGATCCTTGGTGTACAGGGCACGGGTGGCGTTGAGCACAGCCAGCACCATCACGCCCACATCGGCAAAGATGGCGGTCCACATGCTGGCCATGCCGATCGCGCCCAGCACAAGGCAGGCAAACTTGATGGCCAGTGCAAACACGATGTTCTGGTACACGATGCGTAATGTGCGGCGGGCAATGCGCATGGCCAGTGCGATCTTGGCGGGGTCGTCGTCCATCAGCACCACGTCAGCGGCCTCAATGGCAGCGTCAGAGCCAAGAGCGCCCATTGCAATGCCCACATCGGCACGGGACAGCACCGGGGCATCGTTGATGCCGTCGCCCACAAAGGCAAGGTTCTCTTTGGGCCGCTTTGCGGCGAGCAGCGTTTCGATCTGGTCTACCTTGTCGCCCGGCAGCAGGCCCGCATGGTATTCATCCAGCCCAAGCTCTGCGGAAACGGCCTTTGCAACCGGCTCGGCATCGCCGGTCAGCATCACGGTCTTGCGCACACCGGCATCCTTCAGGCCCCGGATGGCCTGTGCACTGTGGGGCTTTACCACATCGGCGATCAGCAGATAACCGGCGTACATGCCCTCGATGGCCACATGCACGATGGTGCCGGTCTCGCTGACGGCGGGAGCCTTCAGGCCCAGCTTTTCCATCAGGCGGGCGTTGCCGGCAGCAACGGTCCTGCCGTCCACCTTGGCGGTCACGCCGTGGCCGCCAAGCTCCTGCACATCGGTGACACGGTTCGGATCGATCTCCCTGCCGTAAGCGGCCTTGATGCTGAGGGAGATGGGGTGCTTGGACCAGCTCTCGGCCAGCGCGGCAGCTTCCACCAGCTGCTCCTCGCTGGTGCCCTCTGCGGGGTGGATGCCGGTCACTTTAAAGGTGCCCTGGGTCAGGGTGCCGGTCTTGTCGAACACAACGATGCCGGTGCGGGCCAGCTCTTCCAGATAGGTGGAACCCTTGACCAGAATGCCGCAGGCAGATGCACCGCCGATGCCGCCGAAGAAGCTCAGGGGAATGCTGATGACCAGTGCGCAGGGGCAGCTGATAACAAGGAAGGTCAGGGCACGGTAGACCCAGTCGCCAAAGCGGGCGGGCTGGCCCATGAACAGCAGCACGATGGGCGGGATAAAGGCCAGAGCCAGTGCGCCATAGCACACGGCGGGGGTGTACACGCGGGCAAAACGGGTGATGAAGTTCTCGGCGCGGGCTTTCTTCATGCTGGAATTTTCCACCAGATCGAGAATTTTGGAAACGGTGGATTCGCCGAATTCCTTGGTGGTCTTTACCTTCAGCAGGCCGGTCATGTTCACGCAGCCGCTGATGACCTCGTCGCCGGTCTGCACATCGCGGGGCAGGCTCTCGCCGGTCAGGGCGGCGGTGTTCAGGGCAGAAGCGCCCTCCACGATCACGCCGTCGATGGGCACGCGCTCACCGGGCTGGACCACGATCACGGTGCCGATCTCCACATCGTCCGGGTCCACCTGCTCCAGCCTGCCGTCCTCACCCTCAATGTTGGCGTAGTCCGGGCGGATGTCCATCAGGCTGGAAATGCTCTGCCGGCTCTTGCCCACGGCCACGCTCTGGAACAGCTCGCCGATCTGGTAGAAGATGATAACGGCACAGCCCTCCACGTAGTCGCCCAGTGCAAATGCACCCACAGTGGCAACGGCCATCAGAAAGCACTCGTCAAAGGGCTGACGGTTCTTGATGCCAAGCAGTGCCTTGCGCAGCACGTCCCAGCCGACCACCAGATACGGGATGCAGTACAGTACCAGCTCCACCGGCGTGGGGAACTGGGGCAAAAGCTTGAGGATGAGCACCAAAATCAGCGCAATGATGATGCGCTGCAGGTTCTTTTTCTGCTTTTTGTTCATACAAAACTCTCCTTTTGTGGGATCCATGGGCCGCATCACGCTGCGGCGGGCGGGGATTTCAACAATTTTTCCCCATAAAAATGGATATTCCACGGTTTTACCCGTGTTTTCCACACAGTTTTTCAGGCGTAAAAGCGCTTTTCCACGTTTATTTTACGCCTTTTCCGCAAATGGTGTTGAAAACTGAGTGGAAACTGTTGAAAACTGTCTGATTTTTCAACAGAAAAAGTTATTGCACAACACAATCGCACACAAAGAAAAAAGCATCTGCACATTCGTTTGAGCTCTCAGAAAATCTACGAATTCTTGCTGCAGATGCTTTTTTCTTTAGCGGGCTCGCCCTCTCAGTCAAATCCTTTGGATTTGCCAGCTCTCCCAAAGGGAGAGCCCTTGGCAGTCCACGCAAACTTCATCTCTTTGCCAAGGCCTCTCCCTTTGAGGAAAGACTTCCCCCGGCCGGGGGAAGATGTCGCGTAGCGACAAAAGGGGGAGTGTGTCACCGTAGGTGACGGAGAGGGCGAGGCTGTTGATCGTGTGCAGCAACCTGACGCGCATCAGATGTCAAAGATCTCGCAGTCGTCCTCCACCTTCTTGCAGGCGGCCAGAACGTTCACCATAGTGTCGTGGGGGTCTGCACCTTCAGAGAACTCCACCTTCATCTTCTGGGTCATAAAGCTGACGGTAGCACTTGCCACGCCTGCAACGGTGTTGGCAGCGTCTTCCATCTTCTGAGCGCAGTTTGCGCAGTCCACTTCGATCTTGTAGCTCTTCTTCATAAGTAATACCAGCCTTTCGTTATTCTTCGATATGATCCATCCCCATGGAGAGGATGCTGCGCACATGGTCATCGTCCAGTGCGTAGTAAACGGTTTTGCCCTCGCGCCGGAACCGCACGAGCTTGGAATCCTTGAGCACCCGCAGCTGATGGCTCACCGCCGACTGGCTCAGCTGCACGGCGTTTGCAATGTCCTGCACGCACAGCTCGTTGTCGTGCAGTGCATACAGGATCTTGATGCGGGTGGAGTCGCCGAACACCCGGAACAGGTCGGCCAGCTCGTACAGCACCTCGTCGTCCGGCATATCCAAGGCTTCCGGCTGCGGCGCGGGCATTGCTTCCTTTATTTCCGCCATGTTGACATCTCCCTTCGTTGTGGATTCACATGAACGCTTGTTCATGTGTTCATAGTAGCACGCGGAATGCTCCTTGTCAAGGCTTTTTTAAAGATTTTCAGCGTCTGCTCTAAATTGATGAAATTTGCCTTAAAACGCAGAAAATTTGCGTTTTTGAATCGCAATAAGGATGCGGATTGGAGGGAAGGCGAAAACAAAAAAGAGGTCGCCGCATGGTCAGTGTCCTCGCCTTTTCCGTCACCTTCGGTGCCACCTCTCCCAAAGAGAGAGGACTTGGCAGCCCGTTTGCGCAAAAAGAAAAAGAGAAATTCACAAAAAAGTGCAAAATAGGGTGCGTTCTGGTGCAAAATGTGGTATCTTATAAAGGTGTTCAAAAATAAAATGCGCCATACGGCGCGCAAAAGGAGAGGAAAGTATATGACATTGGAAACCGGTATCCGCGGGGAACAGAGCGTGCTCGTCACCGCAGCCAATACCGCAAAGACCATGGGCAGCGGCACGCTGGAGGTGTTTGCCACCCCGGCACTGGTGGCGCTGGCGGAAAAGACCTGCTGGATGAGCGTGGCCGATGCGCTGGACGAGGGCAGCGGCTCGGTGGGCACAAAGCTTGAGCTGGAGCACACTGCCCCCACCCCTGTGGGCATGACCGTTATCTGCGAGAGCGAGCTGGTGGCTGTGGAAGGCCGCAAGCTCACCTTCAAGGTGGCCCTGCACGACGAAAAAGGCCCTGTAGGCGGCGGCACCCACGAGCGCTTTGTGGTGAACGACGCAAAGTTCGCCGCCAAGGCGGAGGCAAAGAAGGGCTAAAAGGCAAACGGGCTCGCCCTCTCAGTCACCTTCGGTGCCAGCTCTCCCAAGGGGAGAGCCCTTGGCAAAACTGGGAACTTTACCGTACTGCCAAAGGCTCCCACTTTGAGGAAAGACTTCCCCCGGCCGGGACAGATTCTCCCCGGCCGGGGAGAAATGTCACCGTAGGTGACAAAGAGAGGAACGGATGCCGCATAAGCGGCAAAAGGGGGAATCTGTCGAGCGTATGCGAGACTGAGAGGGCGAGGACGCTGACCGAAGAAAACTATTCTTCATCCGCTTGCTCTGTTTGCTCCAATCGTATCGGCGGCGGGTCAGCTTCCAGCAGGTGCTGCTCGGCACGCTTCTGCGCGTCCTGCAAGAGCTGGGTGGCCTGCACGCTGGCCCGGAACAGCTCAAAATACATCGCTTTATAGTCCGGCGCGGCGCACACCTCCCTTTGCATTCGATGGGGATAGTTTTTCCTGCGCAAAGAGGGGTATGCATCCCCGGAAATTTGAAAAAAGAGGAATCCGTTATGAAAAATAAGAACCTTTCATGGTTCGCAGCTCTGCTGGTGTTTGCCCTGCTGCTGTGGTGCACAGCGGCAACGCCCGGCAAGATCGCGGACCCGTCCACCTATACCTGTGCGGTGTACAGCACCATCTTTTCGCTGCTGCCGCCGGTGATCGCCATTGTGCTGGCGCTGAACACCAAGGAGGTGTACACCTCCCTGCTGGTGGGCATCGCATCCGGTGCACTGCTGTATGCCAACGGCAATCTGGAGCTGGCCATCAACACCCTGTTCTTCAACGAAGACGGCGGCATGGTCGCCAAGCTCTCGGACAGCAGCAACGTGGGCATTTTGGTGTTCCTTGTCATGCTGGGCATCCTTGTGGCCCTGATGAACAAGGCCGGCGGCTCTGCCGCCTTTGGCCGCTGGGCCTCCACCCACATCCACTCCCGGGCCGGTGCGCAGTTTGCCACCCTGCTGCTGGGCGTGATGATCTTTGTGGACGACTACTTCAACTGCCTGACCGTGGGCTCTGTCATGCGCCCGGTCACCGACCGGCAGAAGGTGTCCCGCGCAAAGCTGGCCTACCTGATCGATGCCACCGCAGCACCCGTGTGCATCATTGCACCCGTGTCCAGCTGGGCAGCTGCGGTCACTTCCAGCGTGCCCGAAGGCTCCGGCATCAATGGCTTTACCATGTTCCTGCGCACCATTCCTTATAACTACTATGCCCTGCTCACCATCGTGATGAGCCTGTTCCTCATCTTCACCGGCACGGACTTTGGCTCCATGAAGCTCAACGAGGACAACGCCAGAAACGGCGACCTGTTTACCACCGCCGACCGTCCCTACGGCAACGATGTGGACGATGGCACCGATACCTGCGGCCATGTTGCAGACCTGATCGCCCCGGTGCTGGTGCTGATCGCGGCCTGCATCTTCGGCATGATCTACACCGGCGGCTTCTTTGAGGGCGTGGACTTCGTTACCGCCTTTGCGGACTGCAACGCTTCTGCAGGTCTGGTGCTGGGCAGCAGCATTGCCCTGCTGTTCACCTTTGTGTTCTACCGCGTGCGCAATGTGATGACCTTTCAAGACTTTGCCGCCTGCATTCCCGAGGGCTTCAAGGCCATGGTCAGCCCCATGCTGATCCTCTCCCTCGCATGGACCCTGTCCGGCATGACCGGCCTGCTGGGCGCAAAATATTACGTTGCCAACCTGCTGAGTGGCTCTGCTGCAGCGCTGCAGTACATGCTGCCGGTCATCATCTTCCTTGTGGCGGTGTTCCTTGCCTTTGCCACCGGCACGAGCTGGGGCACCTTCTCCATCCTCATCCCCATCGTGTGCCATGCCTTCCCGGAGGGCGAGATGCTGGTCATTTCCATTGCAGCCTGCCTGTCCGGTGCCGTCTGCGGCGACCACTGCTCCCCCATCTCGGACACCACCATCATGGCATCCGCCGGTGCCCACTGCAGCCATGTGAACCATGTGTCCACCCAGCTGCCCTACGCCATTACGGCGGCTTCCTGCGCGGCAGTGTGCTATGTCATCACAGGCATTGCACAGGCTTTTCTGGGTGCCAACGGCAGCCTGTTCACCTCGCTGATCCTGCTGGCCGTTGCCATTGCCGTAGAGCTGGTGGTGCTCAGCGTGATCCGTGTGCGCACGAACAAAAAGGCAGCAAAATAAATTCCTGCCAAAATTTCAGCTGTTTCGCTTTGCGCCGCGGCCAAAACGTGGTATTTTTAAATAAAATGAACTATCGGAGGCACACGACCTATGCTGGAACAGGCATTTCAGGACGTATACACCAAATTCAAGCTGCATTTCTACCAGAATGTTTTTCAGCGTTTTGCCACCCGCGAAGCCACGCTGACCACGGTGGAGTCCTTCTGCATGGAGGGCATCATGGCTATGGGCGAACCCACCATTGCGGAGTTTTCCCGCATGATGCAGATCTCCACCCCCAACGCGGCGTATAAGATCGGCAGTCTGGTGAAGAAGGGCTATGTGGAAAAGATCCAGTCCACCACCGACCGGCGTGAGTACCACCTGCGCCCCACCCAGAAGTATATCGACTACTACAACATCAGCTATTCCTATCTGAGCACCGTGATCGAGCGGGTGCGCAAGCGCTTCCCGGAAGAGGACGTGGACAAGCTGGAGCAGATGCTCACCATCATCAGCGATGAGCTGATGCCGGAGCTGGACCTGATGAACAAGACCCGGCAGCGGCTGTCGGAATAAAAAATGCGCCCGGGAGTATCCCGGGCGCATTTTTGGTAGGGCGGCTTTACAGCACCATAAACAGGGTGCCGGCGGTGATCAGGGCACAGCCCACCAGATTTTTGGCGGTAAAGGGTTCCTTCAGGATCACAAAGGCCAAAGCCAGGGTGATCACCACGCTGAGCTTGTCCACCGGAACCACCTTGGAGGCGGCCCCGATCTGCAAAGCGTGGTAATAGCACAGCCAGCTGGCCCCGGTGGCCAGGCCGGAAAGGATCAAAAACAGCCAGCTGTGGCGAGAGATATCCCCCACGCCGCCCTGGGTCCCGGTGAGGAACACCATGCCCCAGCTCATGACCAGCACCACCACCGTGCGGATGGCGGTGGCCAGGGTGGAGTTGACCCCCTGGATGCCGATCTTGGCCAGGATGGAGGTAAGGGCCGCAAACACGGCACTGCCCAGTGCAAACACGAACCACACAGTAAGATGCGCCTCCCTTTTTGTCTAGTGTAACACCGCAGCCCTCCCGGCGCAAGGGTGCACAGGCAAAACCGCCGGGCAAGCACTGGCCTGCCCGGCGGCTTTATCCTCAGTGATAGAAGGTGTCAAAGTTCACCTGACGGTAGAACCGCTGCTGCAGCTGGTCAAAGCTTTCGCAGTTCTGCGCCAGCAGCCACATGCTTTTGGTCACTACGGCCTCGATGGTCATATCGTGGGCTTCCAGAAAACGGAAGCGGTTCTTCACCCGCTTGCCCACCTCGTAAACGCCCACGTCGCTGCCCTCGTAGGTGACCTGCGTGGTCATGATGAGCACCTTATGGGTGGTCTCGTAGTCGCCCAGGCCTTCGGCAAAGGCATCCATCAGCTGCTGCGGAATGCCGCCCACGCCGAAGCTTTCCACGATGACGCAGTCGTACAGGCGGAAGATCTCCGGGATGAGCGCCGGGGACATGCCCGGGGTCAGCTTGAGCAGGAACACCTTCGGGTCCAGCACACGGCTGAACTCCACCGGGCCGGTGGGCCACGGCGAGGAAATGTACCGCACCAGCCGGTCACCCTGCACCAGCGCCAGCTCCGGGAAGTTGACTGAGGCAAAGGCATCGTAGCTGATGGTCTTGTTCTTCTTGGCACGAGTGCCCGCAATGACGTGCCCGCCAAACACCACCATTACGCCCCGGCTGCCCGGGTCGATGGCGCAGACCACGCTGTCCCGCAGATTTTTCTTGGCATCCGTGATCTCGTTGGAGATGGGCTGCTGTGCGCCGGTGAGGATGATGGGCTTATCCGCGTTCTGAATCAGGTAGGAGAGCGCCGCCGCAGAGTAGGCCAGCGTATCCGTGCCGTGGCAGATGATAAAACCATCGTATAAAGCGTAGTTTTCCTGGATAGCGCGTGCCATCATGAGCCAGTGCTCCTGCCCGAGGTCGGTGCTGTCAATGCTGCACAGCGCCAGCGTTTCCGGGCAGCACAGTTCTTTCAATTCCGGCAGATGGGCAAGCAGCTCCTCGCTGGTAAGCACGGGCTTTAACCCCTGCTGAGTGCGTACGCTGGCAATGGTGCCGCCGGTGGTGATGAAAAGGAGACGTTGCTTGGTCATAAAATAAGCCTCCGTGGCAGAAAATTCAGATAACTGAAACAGTATAACATACTCTTTTCCGCTTGAAAAGCGGCCAGCCGCCGCAAAGCGCAATTTTTGCGACCCGGTCATAGAAGTTTGGGGGAATTTGGTGTATACTAAAGAAAATGATAAAAGGAGAATGTTATGCCCAATATTGTCATCATCGGTTCCGGCCCGGCGGGCGTATCCGCCGCGCTGTACGCTGTCCGCGCCGGTGTGGATACCACGGTGCTCACCAAAGGCCCCGGTGCGCTGGACCGCGCCGAAAAAATTGAAAACTACTACGGCTTTGCCCAGCCCGTTTCCGGGGCGGAGCTGGAACGCCGCAGCATCGAGAATGCAAAGCGCCTTGGTGTGAGATTCGTCACAGCCGAAGCCGTGGGCCTGACCTATACGGATAAACTCACCGTAGAAACAGTGGATAAAAATTACCCGGCGGACGCTGTGATCCTTGCCACGGGCGCATCCCGGGCGGTGCCGCGCATTCCGGGCCTTGCCGGGCTGGAGGGGCACGGCGTGAGCTATTGTGCCGCCTGCGATGCCTTTTTCTACCGTGGAAAGGATGTGGCGGTGCTGGGCAGCGGCGAGTACGCCCTGCACGAGGTGCAGGCTCTGCTGCCGGTGGTGCACAGCGTCACCCTGCTGACCAACGGCGCACCGCTGACGGCGGACTTCCCGCCGGAGGTCACAGTCTATCCGCAGGCCGTGGAGACTGTTCTGGGCGAAACCGTTGTCACCGGCGTGCAGCTGTCTGGCGGTGTGCAGCTGCCTGTCAGCGGTGTATTTGTGGCACTGGGCGTAGCGGGCAGCACCGCACTGGCCAGGAAAATCGGCGCAGAGGTGGACGGGAACCGCATCGTGGTGGACGAAAAAATGCAGACCACCGTGCCCGGCCTGTATGCGGCGGGCGACTGCACCGGGGGCCTTCTGCAGATGGCAAAGGCCGTGTATGAGGGCGCGCAGGCGGGCACTGAAGCCGCTAAGGCCCTGCGGAAAGGATGAAAAGCAATGTCGGAAACAACAAAGGAACACCGCGATTGTCTGGCCAAAGGTTTTCCCTTCTGGAACGACCTGACACCCGACGAACAGGACATGCTCTGCCGCTATACCCGTCCGGTGCACTACGCAAAGGGCGCTCGGGTGCACAGCCCGCTGGAAAGCTGCGTGGGCATCCTGCTGCTGCGCTCGGGCCAGCTGCGGGCCTACCTGCTCTCGGAGGACGGGCGGGACGTGACGCTCTACCGCCTGTTCGGCGGGGAGGTGTGCATCCTGTCGGCATCCTGCGTGATGGACTCGGTGAACATCGACCTGTATATTGATGCCGAAGAGGACACCGAGGCCTACTGCATCAGCGCGGGCGTTTTCCGCAGGCTGATGCAGCAGAACGTGCATGTGCGCTGCTACGCCTACCAGATGACGGCGGAGCGCTTTTCCGACAGCATGTGGACCATGCAGCAGGTGCTGTTCATGAGCGCAGACCGCAGGCTTGCCATTTTTCTTACCGATGAGCTGGCCAAGACCGGCGGTGATGAGGTACGCATGACCCACGACCAGATGGCAAAATACATGGGGTCTGCCCGCGAGGTGGTGAGCCGGATGCTGAAATACTTTGCGCAGGAGGGCTGGGTGCGGCTGTTCCGGGGCGGCGTGCAAGTGCTGGACAGGAAAAAGCTGCAGCAGCTGGCAAGAGGAGAATAACAAAAAAGGGGCGATGTGAACATCACATCGTCCCTTTTTGGGTCATAGGTTATCCTTTGCAGCCCTGTTCTTCCCAGTCGCCAAAGTCGCTGGCTTCGGCGATCTTGGTGGGATCGAATTTTCCGCTCTCGTCTTTGGGAGCAACGGCGGGGCCTGCTTCCACAGGGTTCGGGTTGGGAGCTTCCGGGGCGAACACCGGCTTCTCGCCGCCCTCTGCGGGTGCCGCCGGGGCAGAGGCTTCTTCGGCGGGCTGGGCAGCAGCTGCCGCTTCTTCGGCAGGAGCTTCCGGCGCAGCTTCTTCTGCAGCCTTTTCGTTGGCAGCATCGGAGGCTTTGGTTTCCGCTTCGGCGTAGGCTTCGGCAGTCTTGGCGGCTTCCTCAGCGTTCTGCTCGGCGTCCTCCGGGAACTCTACTTCCTCCACATGGAGCGGGTCTTTCTGGTTCAGGATCTTGTCCAGTGCCACAATGGCAGCACCGGTAACGGCCACAGCAGCGGCCGTGCCAAGGATACGAAACAGTGTTTTCATGCCGGGACCTCCTTGAAAGATCAGATCAAGAGAATGTTACCACATCGTTCAGCGGCTTTTCGGCAGGCTCCACCGAAATGGCGGTGAGCACCGGGCCTTTGCCGCGGTAGATGTTGTGGAACTTGTAGCCTACCTTTGCGGTCACCCGCACCCATGCGCGCTGCTCCAGCGCCTTGTAGCCATCGTAGCTGCAGGGAAAGCCAACGAACTGGATGTCCTGCACACAGCAGGTCATGGCGAAACGGCCCGGCACGAAGCTGTTCTTGCCGGCACGGTTGGTCTGACACACCTGTGCAAGGAATTTGACCGTTTTTCCGGTATACTTCTGGGGCTCGTCCTGACAGTCCATGTACCAGATGCCGAAATCGTCATCCGGAATGTCGATGATATCCGCGTTGATATCAAAGGGCAGCGGGTCGGGGATGTCGTCATAGGCCACGCTGCCGTCGGCAAACTCGTAAGCGATATCGCACTTGCGGGAAGCCTGACGCACCAGCTTGTGCAGCTCCTGACGGGCGGCATCGTTGTTCACGGCCTCAGCGCGGTTGAACACGATCAGCTCACTGCGGGCGATCTTGTCCAGCAGCAGGCTGCGCATGGAGTTGTCGCGGGCGTAGGTCAGGGCGGTGGTGCCGTCGGCGGTGGCGATGCACTGGTACACGATCCAGCTTTCGGGCAGAGCCTCGGCCAGATCCTGCAGCAGCCACATGCCGTTGTACTCAATGACCACACGGCCTGCGCCGGATTCCTTTTCCAGCTTGAGCAGATTCTGCGGGTTCAGCTCGGCCTTGTCCTCCAGCACCTTGACGGTCACACCGGGAAAGGCGAACTTCTTCTCGTTGTACTCTTCTTCGCCCTCTTCGCAGATCAACAGCAGGGTCTTGTCGCCGGAGTCAAAGTTGGGGTCTTCAAAGGTCTCCTGAATGAATTTGGTCTTGCCGCTTTCCAGAAAGCCCACAAACAGGTAGACCGGGATTTCTTTTGCCATAGGAATGGTTTCTCCTTAAAAAATCATTATCCAATCAGGCTCCCTCTCTGAGGGAGCTGGCAAACCCGTTAGGGTTTGACTGAAGGAGCTCAGCAGCCGAACAGCTCTGCAATGGCCTTTTCGTTCAGCTTGGAGCCGATCACGACCAGCTTGCCGCCCACATCTGCACCGCGGGCACGCACTTCCCATTCGCCGGGCACATAGTCGAACTCCAGCCAGCCGTCTGCGCCGCCGTTCACGATGCCCTTGCTGCGCAGGATCATGCCGTAATTGCCGGTATCCAGCTCGGTGAGGGCGTGCTCCACTTCTGCCTTGGTGAACTTGCGGGCCGTCTCAACGCCCCAGCTGGTGAACACCTCGTCGGCATCGTGGTCATGATGATGGTGATGGCCGCAGCAGCAGTGGCCGTCATGGTCGTGATGATGCTCGTGCTCGTCCTCATCATCGTCATCATCGTGGTCGTGATGATGGCCGCAGCAGCAGTGGTCGTCATGATCGTGGTGATGATGGTGCTCATGCTCATGCTCATCGTGGTCATCATCTTCATCGTGATCGTGGTGATGTTCGTCCTCGTCGTCATCATCATCGTGGTCGTGATGATGGCCGCAGCTGCACACACCGTTCTCGTCATCGTGGTGATGATGGTGGTGGTGCTCTTCTTCCTCGTCCTCGTGGGCGTGCTTCTCATTGGCCTTTGCAGCCATGGCGATCAGCTCTGCCTTGAAGTCGTCCTTGGTGGACATGGCCTTCAGGATCTGCTCACCGGTCAGCTCGTCCCATGCGGTGGTCACGATGGTAGCGGTGGGGTTCTTCTCGCGCAGCATGGCGACCGCAGCGGCGATCTTCTCTTCGCTGGCGGTCTGGGTGCGGCTGAGCAGGATGCAGCTTGCGTGGCTGATCTGGTCGTCGTAGAACTCGCCGAAGTTCTTCATATACATCTTCACCTTGTTCACATCGGCCACGGTGACAAAGCTGTTCAGCTGCACATCCAGATGCTCGGCCACGCCTTCCACAGCGCGGGTCACATCGGAGAGCTTGCCCACGCCGGAGGGCTCGATGACGATGCGGTCAGGATGGTACTGCTCCACCACCTGCTGCAGGGCGGTGCGGAAGTCGCCCACCAGAGAGCAGCAGATGCAGCCGGCGTTCAGCTCGTTGATCTGGATGCCGCTTTCCTTCAAAAAGCCGCCGTCAATGCCGATCTCGCCGAACTCGTTCTCGATCAGCACCACCTGCTGGCCGGCAAAGGCCTCTTTGATGAGCTTTTTGATCAGGGTAGTTTTACCGGCACCAAGGAAGCCGGAGAAAATATCGATTTTGGTCATGATTCAATTGCCTCTTTCTTTGAATAGCACACAGAGCCGCAGAGTGCTGGCTCAAAAAACTTACACTCCTATTATAACAAGGCTGTCAATGGGAAAACCGCCTTTTTCAAGAAAAAATTGTAACTTTTTTTGCAAATTGGCAGTTTGCCCCCTCAGACACGGCTTTGACGCAGGCGATGACGGAAGGGGTGCGGCTTCGCAGGGCAGCGGGCTCGCCCTCTCCGTCATTGCTGACGCAATGCCACCTCTCCCAAAGGGAGAGGCTCTGGCGAAACCGCACACTTTGCAGTTCA
This sequence comes from Faecalibacterium sp. AF10-46, assembly GCF_003604105.1. NCBI lineage: Bacteria > Bacillati > Bacillota > Clostridia > Eubacteriales > Oscillospiraceae > Faecalibacterium > Faecalibacterium sp. AF10-46. The sequence goes on from NZ_QVGY01000002.1 coordinate 76,056, forward strand.
ACCGGAAACGATACCGCCATGCCAAGGGCTCTCCCTTTGGGAGAGCTGTCACCGCAGGTGACTGAGAGGGCGAGGATGCTACCCGCAGAGCGCATTCCAAACCGTCCCGCCCCTGCATTGCAATCTTTTTCCCGGAATGATACAATAAGGCCAAACAGAAATGCACCGCTGCCGGGCTTTCCGGTGAGAGAAAAGGAAGCAAATCATATGAGCATGAATACCGTTCCCGAGCGCCTTGCCGCGCTGCGTGCCGCCATGGCTGCAAACGGCGTGGCCGTTTATCTGATCCCTGTGGGTGATCCCCACGCCAGCGAATACCTGCCCTGCCATTACACCAGCCTGACCTGGTTCTCCGGGTTCCACGGCGAGAACTCCAACTTCGTGGTCACCCGCACCGAGAGCGCCCTGTGGGCCGACGGCCGTTATTTTGTGCAGGCCGAGAAGGAAATTGCGGGTACCGAGATCAAGCTGCAGCGCATGGGGGAACCCGGCGTGCCCACCGTGGAGGAATACTGCGCAAATGCCCTGAATGAGGGCGAAGCACTGGGCCTGTGCGGCCTGACCGCCAGCACGGCCCTCGTGAACGACCTGAAAAAGGCACTGGAAAAGAAGGGTGCTTCCATCAAGACCCTGAACCTTGAGGACGAGCTGTGGACGGAGGGCCGCCCTGCCCTGCCGGATACCCCAGCGTGGATCCTGCCGAAGGAATATGCGGGCTTCTCCCCGGCGGAAAAGCTGGATCAGCTGCGCAGCAAGCTCAAGGAGCTGGGCTGTACCGCTCAGTTTGTGGGCAAGCTGGATCATCTGGCATGGCTTTTGAACCTGCGCGCCATGGACATTGAGTGCACTCCCTATGCCATGGCCTACTGCTATGTGACCCCCAGCCGCGCGGTACTCTTCATCAACACGGCCCGCGTCACCCCGGAGGCAAAGGCAGAGCTGGAAGCCAACGGCATCACGCTGGCGGAGTACGACGATGTGCTGAAGTTCCTCGCTGCTGAGACGGAACCCCAGACCGTGCTGGCCGAGTGCGCCACGGTGAACTACGCCGTGTATCAGGTGCTGGAGCAAAACCCTGCCCTCACCGTGAAGGACGGCACCGACCCGCTGCTGATGATGAAGGGCGTGAAGAACGAAACGGAGCTTGCCCACACAAAGCAGGCCCATATCCGGGACGCTGTGGCCATGGTGCGGTTCCAGATCGAGCTGGAAAGCCGCCTTGCTGCCGGTGAGACCCTGACCGAGCTGACGGTGGATGAAATTCTGCACAAGTACCGCAGTGCGGACGATAAATTCCTTGTGGAAAGCTTTGGCACCATTGCGGCCTACGGCGGCAACGCAGCCATGATGCACTACCACGCCACCCCGGAAGATCACGCTGTGCTGGAAAAGAAGGGCTTTCTGCTGGTGGACAGCGGTGCCACCTACATGGACGGCACCACCGACATCACCCGCACCTACCCGCTTGGCCCGCTGACCGAGGATGAAAAGCGCTTCTACACATGGACTCTGCAGAGCCACATCGACCTTGCCAAGGCCGTCTGGCTGGATTACTGCGAGTGTAAGATGATCGACACCATTGCCCGGGAACCGCTGTGGCGGCACCTCATCAACTACCGCTGCGGCACCGGTCACAGCGTCAGCTTTGTGGGCAACGTGCACGAAGGCCCCCACGCCCTGAACGGCCGCAACACCACCCTGATGCGCCCCGGCATGGTGGTCACCGACGAGCCGGGCGTTTACGAGACCGACCTCGTGGGCATCCGCATCGAGAACGAGCTGGTGTGCGTGCACAGGGCCGATAACCAGTACGGTACCTTCCTTGGTTTTGAACCGCTGATGTTCGTACCCATTGCCACCTCTCCCATCCTGCCCGGTGTGCTGGATAAGGACGAGATCGCATGGCTGAACGATTACCACCGTCAGGTGTTTGCAAAGCTGGCACCGCACCTGAACGACGAAGAACGCAGCTGGCTGGCGGAGAAGTGTGCCGCCATCGGCTGCTGAGAAAGCACAAAAAACACCCGGAGCCGTGCAGGAGCCAGAGCGGCTCTCGGCGGCAGCCGGGTGCTTTTTATAGGGTCACAGCTTGCAGCAGTGCGTCTGTGGGGTGTCCAGCGGCGGAAGAGTGAACTCGTTTTCGCCAAAGGGCGAACGCAGGATGGCCGCCCGCGTTTCCGGGTAGATGCCAAGTTCGGTGTAGATGTCCCGGTACAGGAGCATCACCCGCCGCCGCAGCGAAAGGATGTCGGCGGTGGTCACTCTGGAGTGGGAGACGCTCTGGCTGTTCTGCAGGTAGTAATAGCCGATGTCCGGGATGGAAACGGCGGTGCGCACATAGCGCAGATATTCGGTGTTGAACAGCTGATCCTCCGCAAACAATTCTTTGCGGAAATGGAGGCTGTGCTTCCGCAGGAGGTCACGGCGGTAGAGTTTGTTGCAGGGGCTGCCATAGTAGAAGGTGTTCGGCTTCTGGATCAGATGCTTTGCGTACTCCTGTCCGGTGTACACCCCGGCAGGCAGATAGCCATAGGCCCGGGTGCGGGGCGGATTGCGCTGGAGCACATGCTGCAGCGCCTTTTCCCATGGGCGGATGCGCTCCACATAGTTTTCCGGGTACACCATCCAGAAGGGCGCGATCACAAGATCGGCGGTGTGGGCCTCGGCGGAGGAGACCAGCTTTTCCGTAAAATCGGGGGCCAGCCAGTCGTCGCTGTCCACAAACTGGATGTATTTGCCGTGGGCCAGCGCAATGCCCTGATTGCGGGTATCCGCTGCGCCGGTGTTGGTTTTATCCACCAGTGCAATGCGGTGGTCGCTGGCGGCAAGGGCGCGGCAAACGGCAAGGGTGTCGTCGGTGGAGCCATCGTTTAGCAGCAGGATCTCAATGCTCTTATAAGTCTGGGCGCAAATGCTTTTGACACAGCGGGCAATGCACCCGGCAGTGTTGTACATGGGCACGATGATGCTTACAAGGGGAAATTCCATAGGTTCTCCTTTTCTCAGATGCGGCTGTGGGTGCGGGCAAATGCGTCGGAAAGCTTCTGCACCGGGCCGTTGGGCAGAGGGCTTTCAAACAGGCTCAGATAGATGCCGTGCAGCCGCAGGCGGAATTTATCGTACACGCCCAGCTGGATACACATTTCCTTGTAGGTGTGGTACATCCGGCTGCGGTGGCGCAGCATGTCCGCCGCGCTCACCTGCGTATGGCATACGCTCTGCGGGTTCTGGATGTAGCAGTAGGCGGCTTCGTTGATGGCGGCAAACCGCTGTGCCACCTGCAGATACCGGGTGTTGAACAGCTGGTCCTCGGCGTATACCACATGCTCGAACCGGATGTGCGCCATCTGGATGAGATCCCGGCGGTAGAGCTTGTTCCAGAGCACGCCGTAGTAAAAGGCAGCGGCATTGCCGGTGAGCTGCCACAGGTAATCCACCTTGTTGTACACCCCGGCGGGCAGCAGGCTGTACTCCCGGGTGTCATAGCCGCCATCCTTGCGGGGCACCATCATCCGGTAGGGAGCCAGCACAAGGTCGGCATGGCTGCGCTGCATAGCAGCCACCAGGTTTGCGGTGCAGCCCGGCAGCAGGTGATCGTCGCTGTCCGCAAACTGGATGTATTCGCCGTGGGCAAGGGCAAGGCCGCAGCTGCGGGTGTCTGCTGCGCCGGTGTTGGGCTTGTCCACCACACGGATGCGGCTGTCGGCGGCAGCAAGCTTCCGGCAGACAGCAAGGGTGTCGTCGGTGGAGCCGTCGTTCAGCAGAAGGATCTCAAGCTCCGGGTAGCTCTGGGATGTGATGCTCTCCACACAGCGGGAGATGAAGCCCGCCGCGTTATAGGCGGGCACGATAACGCTGACAAGCGGCTGCGGCATGGCGGGTCCCTCCGTTTTTTCTTTTTTCGATGCAGCAAAGTTTTATTTATCATACTCCAGCCCTGCGCAAAAATCAAGGCGGGCGGCTGGCAGAAAGGAGGATGTGAAATGGTATTTCACATTGCGGTATGCAGCCCGGACGCGGCCTTGCGCAGCGGGCTGGAACGCCAGTGCATGGAATATTTTGCCCGGCGGCAGGATGCGTGCATCGTGCAGCAGCTGCCGGATGCAGATGCGCTGCTGCGCCGGGACACCGAGGGAGAACGGTTTGACCTGTATCTCATCGAGCTGGGCGCTGTAGCGGCCCCGGCAGGGCTTTCGGCGGCTGCGGAGCTGCGCCGCCGGGGCCGCAGGGCTCCGCTGGCCTTTGCGGCCCGCACACCGGCCCACGCCTACAGCGCTTTCCGGGTGGATGCCATGCAGTATCTGCTTCTGCCGGTACACCAGCAGGAGCTTTCGGCCCTGCTTGCCCGCGCCACCGAGCCGGAGTACGGCCCGGCAATGACCGTTGCCACCGCCGAAGGCATGCGGGCGCTGGCCTATGCGCAGATCGAATATCTGGAGTGCACCCACCATGTGGTGCACTTCCATCTGCTCAGCGGCGAGGATGTGGTGTCCCTTTCGCTGCGGGTGTCCTTTGCCGAGGTAGCAAAGCCGCTGCTGGAAGACGGGCGTTTTTTGCAGCCGCACCGCTCCTATGTGGTCAATCTGGCGGCGGCACAGCTGCTGACGGCGGGCGAGCTGCAGATGTGCAGCGGTGCGCGCATCCCCATCCCGCGCGGACGGGAGGGTGCAGTGCGCGAAGCCTTCCGCAGCTGGATCGACCGGTAAAATGGTAAACAAAAAAAGAGCCGCTTTCACGGCTCTTTTTTTCGTGCCCGGAGATCAGGCATCGGGTTCGGTTTTGTGTTTCTTTTCCTTGTCGGAAGCATCCAGAACACCAAAGCCCCAGCGGTTGGCCATGTCCATGATGATCTTCTGGGGAGAACCGGAGGGATAGGCGTTCTCGGAGAACGCGGTCAGGAATTTATACAGCTGCGGCTGCACCTGATCGTACAGGCCCAGCTTTGTGTACAGCTCCTTGTAATAGCGGAACACCTGCAGTTTGTTCTGCACGATGGAAGCCAGATTGATCTGGGTGTGGCAGATGCTCTGGGGGTTCTGCACATAGTGGTAGCCCGCTTTGGAAATGGATACGAAAACATTGGCGTACAAAATGTATTCCAGATTGAAAACCAGATCTTCGGCCCAGCGCACCTCGCTGGTGAACTGCAGATGATGGTCTGCCAGAATATCCCGGCGGTAGAGCTTGTTCCACAGCACGCTGTAGAAGAAGGATGCGGGCTTCTCCATCAGGCGCAGGGCAAAGGTATCGCGGTCGTAGATGCCCTCGGGCAGGAAGCCGTATTCACGGATATCATCGGGCTTTTTCTCGGCATCGATGCCAAGGTTCTCCTGCAGGTTTTCCAGTGCCTGCGTGGCCTTGGAAGAGTTGGCGGGAATCACCATCCAGTAAGGTGCAATGACCAGATCGGCGTTGTTCGCTTCGGCAGCAGTCACCAGCCGCTCGGTAAAATCAGGGTCGAGATAATCGTCGCTGTCCACAAACTGCACATACTTGCCCTTTGCAAGGGACATGCCGCAGTTGCGGGTCTCCGACACACCGGAATTGGATTTGTCCACCAGAACGATGCGGGGGTCCTTTTCACGGAATTGCTCACAGATGGAAAAGCTTTCGTCCCGGGACCCGTCGTTGACCAGAATGACCTCGATATCCTTCCATGTCTGGGCACAAATGCTCTCCAGACAGCGGGCAACACTATTCTGCACGTTGTACACAGGCACGATAATGCTGACGAGTGGGTTGTTCATGACGGAAGGTCTCCTCTTTACGGATATTATACCTTTATATTGAAAATCACAGAGTGTATTCTCACAAATAAGGACACTTCCCCCTTGGGGCAGTCCTATTTATAATATCATACTCTTCTTGCGAACAAAATGCAAGAGCAAAGAAGGATCAGATAAAGAAAAGAACCGCACGCTGCGGCCCTTTTTTATTACACACGTGTCCAGTCCAGCACATCCCACCGGGGCACGAACTGGCTGCAGATGCGGCGCATCTCCGGCTCGTCAGCGGCAGAGGTGCGGTCTGCGATGCCAATGACGTAATACCCGGCCTTGTGGGCGGTGGCGGCGGCGTATACGGCATCCTCGCACACGGCGCAGGCGGCGGGGTCTGCACCGCCCAGACGGCTCATGCACTCAAAGAACACCTCCGGGCGGCTTTTGTGCAGCACGCCCTGCGCTTCCACGATGAAGGAGAAATACTGCGCGATGCCCAGCCGGGTAAGCACGGTGCGGCACTGTTCGGCCCAGGTGTTGGAGCAGATGCACATGCGTGCGCCCTCGGCCTGCAGCTTTGCCAGCATCGTGCGCACGCCGGGTTTCAGCTCCACGGTCTCGTACAATTCGGCGATCACCTCGCGCATCACGGAAAAATAGCTTTCCTCGGTCAGCGGCAGGCCGTACTCCCGGATCAGATACTGTGCGCCCTCCTGCATTCCCATGTTCAGCAGTGTGGCGCGCAGATCCCCCCGCGGGGTGCGGCCATAGCGGCGCAGCAGTGCGTCGGGGGCACCCTCCCACACCACGGTCATGCTGTCGGTCAGGGTGCCGTCCATATCAAAGATCCATTGCTTGCAGTGCATGAGAATGCCTCCTTTTGAGATCCTGACAAGTATACCATGTTTCTTTGCCGGGAGAAAGGCATCAATTTACAAAAAACGGAAGAAATTTCTCTGGAAATATGCTATAATCTGAACAAAACCGGAAACGATCAAAGGAGGCGGATGCAATGGATGAACGCAGTGCTCCGTGCAAAGCTCTGGTGCTGGCGGGCGGCGGAGCCAGGGGCAGCTATCAGGTGGGTGTGTGGCGCGCGCTGATGGAGCTGGACTGGCACCCGCAGATCATTACCGGCACCAGCGTTGGCAGCCTGAACGGTGCCATGTTCGTGCTGGACCAGTACGAGACGGCCCGCGATATGTGGCTGGCCATCCGCAGCAAGGATGTGATGGAGCTGCCGGAGGAGGATGCCGACCTTTCGGCCCTGCACCAGTTCCTGCGCAGCGTGGTGAAAGCCGGCGGCATGGATGTGACCCCGCTGGAAGAGATCGTGGAGCGGGTTCTGGACGAGGATGCCCTGCGCGCGGCTCCCATCCGCTTCGGCCTTGTCACGGTGGAGCAGCGGGGCTTAAAGTCCCGGGAGCTGACGCTGGACGAGATCCCGGCAGGAAAGGTCAAGGACTACCTGATGGCCTCCGCTGCCTGCTTCCCGGCGCTGCGTGCGCGGGACATCGACGGGGTCAAGTTTCTGGATGGCGGCTACAGCGACAACATGCCCACCGGTCTTGCCAAACGCATGGGCGCGGATGAACTGGTGTGCGTCGATCTGGAAGGCGTGGGCATCACCCGCCCCAACCTCACCGGCCTGCCCACCGTGATGGTGCGCAGCTACTGGGAGCTGGGCGATATCCTGCACTTTGACCCCGACACCGCCCGCCGCAACATCGAGCTGGGCTACTATGATACCCGCCGCGCTATGGGATATCTGCGGGGGTGTGCCTATGCTGTCTCCTGTGATGCCCAGAGCTGCGCGGACGCTGCTGCGTTCCACGCAAAATTTGAGAGGGTGCAAAAGGCCGTGCGGGAGAAATACCCGGTCACCCTGACGGCGGATGCGGCCCTGCTGCTGGCCAAGATGAAGGATGCCGACCTTGCCCCGCTGGAAGCCGCTGCGGAAGATGCCGGTGTGGACCCGGCCCATTACTACACCACCCATACTTTGTGCGATGCATTCCTTGCAAAGTGCGATCAGGCACGGATGCAGAGCTTTGCACCGCTGTTTGAGGGCAGTGCCGATGCGGCGCGGGCCGCACTGGCCGCGCTGCTGCCCAATACCTTTCTGCAGGCGCTGGTCTGGCGCACCCTGACCACGCCGGAAGCCGAGCTTTTGCCGGAGGTGACCGAACATGAAAGTGTATAAAGGTTCCTGCGCTTCTCCCGGCCTTGTGCTGGGGCAGGTGAGCCGTCTGGAGCACCATGTGGAGACCACGACCGTGGGTCCCTTTAAACCGTCCCGGGAGCTGCAGCTGCTCACCGATGCCATCCGCACGGCGCAGGACGAGCTGGAATCCATGGCAGACCGTGCCGCACCCAGCGAGCAGGCCATCTTCCAGTTCCAGAGCATGATGCTGGACGACGAGGGCATGATGAACGAGGTGCGCTTCTGCATCAATGCAGGCATTGGCGCGGCAGCGGCCATGAATCAGGTGGGCCAACGCTACGCCGACCAGCTGGCCAACATGAAGGATAACCCCTACATGCAGCTGCGCAGTGTGGATATCCTCGACGCAAGCCGCCGGGTCATCAACATCATCACCAACCGCCCCCGCATGTGGCTGGCGCTGGATCACCCGGTGATCCTTGCGGCAGAGCGGCTGATGCCCACCGACCTGTTCAGCGTGCCCTCCGGCATGATCCTTGGCATCATCACGGCAGAGGGCAGCGGCCAGAGCCACGCGGCCATCATTGCCCGGGCAATGAATATCCCGGGCATCGTGCAGGTGGGCCGGGATTTTCTGGACGACTGCGACGGCCGCACCGTGATTTTGGACGCCACCGGGGGCCAGTGCACGCTGGACCCGGACGCTGCCGCCCGCCAGCAGGCCGAGACCCGCATCTGCGAGCTGCAGCGGGAGAACAAAGAGATGGGGCAGCTGTATGCTCTGCCCAACAGGACAAAGGACGGCCATCCCTTTGAACTGCTGGCCAACTGCTTTGGGCCGGAGGACATCGACACGGCCATGCAGTCCGGCGCACAGGGCGTGGGCCTGCTGCGCACCGGCTACATGATGCTGCCGGGCCGCATTCTGGACGAGCAGGAGCAGTATTTCTTCTACTGCTCCTGTCTTGCTGCCGCCAAGGGCTGCCCGGTAACGGTGCGCACCTTCGACTTTGGCTCAGACCGCACCATTTCCGACGCCTATCAGGGCCTGCAGTCTTCCAAGCTTGGCCTGCGGGGCATCCGCAACAGTCTGCGCCAGCCCCACCAGTTCGAGACGCAGCTCTGTGCGCTGCTGCGCGCCGCCGCCCGCGGCCCACTGCGGGTGATGTTCCCCATGGTGACGAATGTGGAGGACTGGGACGCAGCCATGCGTGTGGTGGAGCGCTGCCGCGAGCACCTGCGGGAGCGCGGCGTGGCGTTCAACGAAGATACAAAGTTCGGCGTGATGCTCAGCGTACCCGCTGCCTGCCTGACCGCTGAGGAATTTGTAGAGCACGGGGTCGATTTTCTTGTGGTCGGCACCAACGACCTGACCCAGTACACCCACGCGGCAGACCGGGAGCTTGCCAGCGCCGAGCACTACTACCGTCCGGCCAGCAATGCCATGAAAAAGCTCATCACTATGGTGATGGATGCCGCAAAGGTGCGCAATGTGCCGGTGACCATCTGCGGCCTTGCCGTAGGCAACCCGGCCAACACGGTGCAGTATTTGCAGCTGGGCCTGCGCAGCTTCTCGGTCAGCCCGCAGAACCTGCTCAACGTTAAAAAGGCTCTGCTGGAAAGCTGATAGAAAAACAAAGGGGACTGCATCGCAGTCCCCTTTGTTTTTGTAAATGTTATTCCAGATTTCCGGTCAGGGTCATCACGGCGGAAAGCACCGCCAGCGGGGCGGTCTCGCACCGCAGGATGCGGGGGCCAAGGCCCACCGTTCTGGCTCCGGCCTTTGCGGCCATCTCGGCTTCCTCGGCGGCAAAGCCGCCCTCGGCTCCGGTCACGATGGCGATTTTCAGCTTTTCACCATCGGCGGGCTTTGCTGCGGCCAGCAGGTCGCGCAGGGGCGCGCCGCCGCACTCGTAGCAGAACAGTACAAGGTCATACTGGTCAAAGGTGCGGCACACGGCACCAAAGTTTGCCAGCGGCAGGGCCACATCCGGCAGAATGCCCCGGCCGCACTGCTTGGCGGCTTCCACCGCAATGCGGTTGTAGCGCTCGTTCTTCTGTTCCTCTTTTTTGGGGGCCGCCACGCAGTACCGGCTGAAGAAGGACACGATGTGGGCTGCGCCCAGCTCCACGCCGTGCTTGATGATCTGTTCCAGTTTGTCCTGTTTGGGATAGCCCGCCAGCAGGGTGACTTCCACGCTGGGTTCGGCGGCGCTGGGATAGCCCGGCTCCACCGAAAATTCTACGCACTCATCCCCGAAGCCGGTGATGGTGGCGGTGTATTCCACGGCATTGCCGTCGCATAGAATGACAGTATCGCCCAGCCTTGCGCGCATCACGCGGGCAAGGTGGTGGGCATCCGCTCCACGTAGGGTGGCGGTGCCATCAGAGATCTCGGTGGTAAAATAACGGTGCGGCATTTTATCAATCCTTTTACATCTTATAGCTCGCCCTTCGGGAGAGCTGGCGCGTCAGCGCCTGAGAGGGTTCTCCTTACGCCTTCTTACAGACGATGCACTCCCAGCCGCGCTTTTCCTTGACTTCCACGACGGCGAGACCGGCCTTTTCCAGTCCGGCGATCACCTCGTCCTTGCGGCTGTCGATGATGCCGCTGGCGATGAAGATGGCACCTTCGGCCATCAGGCCGGGCACAGCCGATGCCAGACTGAGAATGGCGTTGGCCACGATGTTGGCGGTGATGATGTCGTATTTGCCGCTGGCCTTATCGGAAAGGTCGCCCACCAGCACGGTCAGCTTGTCCTGCACGCCGTTCAACGCGGCGTTCTCGCCTGCGGTGCGTACGGCCACAGGGTCGATGTCCACGCCCTCGGCCACAGCAGCGCCCAGCTTCAGCGCCGCAATGGCAAGGATGCCGCTGCCGGTGCCGATGTCCAGCACCCGCTCGCCGCCGGTCACCCGCTCGTCCAGCGCTTCCATGCACAGGCTGGTGGTCTCGTGGCCGCCGGTGCCGAAGGCAAGGCCCGGGTCAAGGATCAGCTTCACCCGGTCAGTGTCGTACTGCTGCCACGAGGGCACCACCGCCAGCCGTTTGCCGATCTCCATAGGGTGGTAATACTTGCGCCAGCCGTTCTGCCAGTCCTCCTGCTCTACGCCCTCGGTCTCCACGGTGTAGGCGATGTTTGCAGCTTCCATGCGGGCAGCAATGAGGGCCAGCGTTTCCACGGGGGAAGCGCCCGGCTCCAGATACATATGGATGATAACGGTATCGCGGGGCTTGTCCAGCAGCTCCTGTTCGATCAGGTCCACATGGGCGATCTCGGCCACCTGCTGCTCGATGTCGCTGTAGTCTTCGATATAGATGCCGCCCTCGGCGATCATGGTGGCAACGGCTTCGGCGTTGTCGGCATCGGCCTTGGCCACGGTCAGGCGGATATCAGTCCATTCCATAATGCTGTCTCCTTTTATTTTGCATCCTCGCCCTCTCCGTCATTGCTTGCGCAATGCCACCTCCCCCAAAGTGGGAGGCCTTGGCAGTCCATGCAAAGTTTGCGGTTTTGCCAAGGGCTCTCCCTTTGGGAGAGCTGGACGCGAAGCGGCCTGAGAGGGCGCATGTTCTTTATAATAGTATAGTACCCGATTCGGCTGTGGGATGCAAGCCTTTGGGCAAAATGTACGTAAAAAGAAAAGAATTTTCAACACAAAGACGACTCTTGCGCGGAAAAAACAAAAATTATCGACTGAAAAACTGCCAAATGAGGACTTTTGATGCATTTTGATAGAAAAAAGGCGAAAGGGACTTTCTTTTTTTGCAAAAGTATGTTAATATTTTATTACGGAATTATGGACGGCCTGCAACCAGAGGCGTCTGTAAACACAAACATTTCTTAAGGAGGAATGTGCTTTATGATGAAGTATCTCCAGAAACTGGGCAAAGCTTTGATGCTTCCCGTCGCGGTCCTGCCGATCTGCGGCATCCTGATGGGTCTTGGTTATGCCCTTGCTCCGGGCGTTATGGGCGTTCCCGGTGCAGCAACTTCCGGCGCAGCTTATACCGTTGGCTTCCTGCTGGTCAAGGCAGGCGGCGCTCTGATCGATAACATGGCATGGCTGTTTGCCATTGGTGCTGCTGTCGGCCTTGCTGACAACGACGGCACCGCAGGTCTGGCCGGTCTGGTCAGCTTCCTGATGATGCAGCAGCTGCTGAACCCCGGTGTGGTCGGCATGGTCCGTCATCTGGAAGAAGGCACTGCTACCTACATCGCCTTCCAGAAGGTCGCCGGCAACTCCTTCATCGGCATTCTGGCCGCTATTGTGGGCGCTGCCTGCTACAACAAGTTCAAGGATATCCAGCTGCCTGACTGGCTGGCATTCTTCTCCGGCAAGCGCTTCGTTGCAATCGCAACCGGTCTGATCTCCATTCTGGTGTCCGTTGTTCTGCTGTTCGTCTGGCCGCTGATCTTCGGTGCACTGGTCGCAATCGGCAACGGCATCGCAGGCATGGGCGGCATCGGCGCTGGCATCTACGCCTTCCTGAACCGTCTGCTCATCCCCACCGGCCTGCACCACGCTCTGAACAACGTGTTCTGGTTCGACACCATCGGTCTGGGCGACCTGTCCCACTTCTGGGCTGGCGAGACCTCTGCTGATGTGGGCTGGAGCCTTGGCATGTACATGTCCGGCTTCTTCCCCTGCATGATGTTCGGTATTGCCGGTGCTGCTCTGGCTATGGTCAAGACCGCTAAGAACAAGAAGGCTGCCATCGGTCTGGTCGTTTCCGCTGCCATCTGCGCATTCGTCTGCGGCGTTACCGAGCCCTTCGAGTTCGGCTTCATGTTCCTGTGCTTCCCGCTGTACGTTGTGTACTCCGCTCTGTACGGCATCTTCACCATCATCACCTACTACTCCGGTTTCCGTGCCGGCTTCTGCTTCTCCGCAGGTGCTACCGACCTGGTGTTCTCTGCTTCCCTGCCCGCAGCTGCCAAGACCTGGATGATCATTCCTCTGGGCATCGCAGCCTTCGTGGTGTTCTACGCAGTGTTCTACTTTGCCATCACCAAGTATGACCTGAAGACCCCCGGCCGTGAGGACGAGGACGACGAAGAGGCCGAGAAGAAGGTCGTTCTGGCAAACAACAACTACACCGAAGTCGCTTCCGCTGTTCTGGCTGCTGTCGGCGGCAAGGAGAACGTGAAGGAAGTTGGTTACTGCGCAACCCGTCTGCGCTTTGAGGTCAAGGATAACGCCAAGGTGGACGAGAAGGCTGTCAAGGCCGCTGGTGCTGCCGGTGTCATCCGCCCCAGCAAGAACGCTTGCCAGGTGATCATCGGCACCAAGGTCCAGTTCGTGTACGACGAGCTGAAGAAGATGCTGTAACGCATACAGCATTCTGAACGGAGTTTGTGCGGGAGACTGGTTGATCCCGTATTCCCATAAAAGCCGCCGGGAGAAGGGCAGAGCCTTCCGCTCCCGGCGGCTTTTTGCGTTCCCGCGCGGAGTGTGCTATACTGGTACAAAAGGCAGATGCGGGAGGAAAAACCATGAGCAAAGTGTACAGCTGGCGAAAACTGAACGAAAAAGAACTGACGAGGGTCTATCTGGACGAAATGCGGCGGGACTTTCCGCCCACGGAGCTCAAGCCCCTGAGCATGATCCTGAACAGCGAAGCGGACGGCACCGCCCACACATGGGGCGTGTTCGACGGCGAAACACTGGCGGCGTACCTGCTCATGGTGCGCCCGGCAGGCAGCAGGGTGAGCCAGCTGGATTACTTTGCCGTGCTGCCGGAATACCGTGCTGCAGGGCTGGGCGCGCAGCTGCTGGCCGACCTGCCGCAGCATGAGCGCGGTGCGCAGGCCATCCTCATTGAGGCCGAATGCCCGGATAAGGCGGAGGACGAAGCTATGGCTGTGCGGCGGCTGGGCTTTTACGCCCGGTGCGGCGCGCGGGACACCGGATTCACCGAGCACCTGTTCGATGCATGGTTCCGCATTCTGGTGCTGGACTGCCCGGGTGCCGGTACCTTTGCGGACCGGCAGGCCGTGGATGCACTGGTGGACTGCTACCGCCGTACCATCAGCGAGACCGAGTGGCAGAAGTACGTGCAGTTCTACTGCCCGGACGGAACAAAATACTGCTGAGCAGAAGGCGCTCTGTGCAAATTATGTGTACAGAGCGCCTTTTTGTCATATTTTTGTTGACAGACTCCCAAAAAGTGGTACGCTAAAAGCACAGCAAAATGCTTTTAGAGGAGGGCAATATTATGGCAGAAAAAATGACCCGGCGTACCTTTATGAAGGGCGCAGCAGCTGCGGCTGCAGCAATCTCTTTGTCCGGCGTGCTGGTCGGCTGCGGCGGTGGAAGTGCTGCGGCCGATGAGGTGAAGCTGGGCGCATATACGGTGAAACTGTACAGTGCGAATACACATGCAGAAGTACAGGGCACCGGCGGCTCTTCGTATAAGATCACGGCAAAGGCAGATATTACATTTGATAAGAATGCGGGAGGCACATTCCAGGAACTGCCCTGTAAAGGAATGTTTACGGGTAAGATCGACACGGTTTCTCTGAATACAGACAAACCGACCGGCAGCCTTAAGATGTCGAATTTTGCAGGCCTGAATTGGTTTATGAGCAAGGCGACCGTCGAGGTCGAAATGACGATCCCGACAGAGGAAGCCTATAAGAAGATCGCCGCCGGAACCCCGGTGGAGGTAACGGTCAAGCTCAACAATGTAGAGGGAAAGCTGTATATCGTACAAAAGGATCAAACGTTCCTTGTGCTGAATACAGACCCGACGTCCGCAGATTGATTCTGAACACGGATCATATTAGACGACGATCAAAACGGAAGGTGCTCCCTATGGAGCACCTTCTTTTTTTGTCACTTTGCCCAGCCAGAAAATGGCATTTTCGGCATATTTATCCTGTTTGTAAAATTTGAGTACAGGCTTTTCATGCCGGCTTTACGCAGGCTTGACACAGCCGCCGGAGCCTGTGCAAAAGCTTTACCTTCATTTTGCGCGTACATGGTCGCAGCGCACACGGCGGTGCGGTACAATAAGGCCGTTCCCAAGGAAAACACATCAAAACAAGAAAACATCGGCCGAAAATGCATTTCGGCATTTATTGGAGGAAAAGGGTTATGAAAAAGATCACCCGTCGTTCGTTTATCACTGTCTGCGGCGCTGCTGCTGCAGCTATGGCTCTGACCGCCTGCGGCGGCGCAGCCTCTTCCACTGTGGCATCCTCTGCTGCGGAGTCCACCTCTTCTTCTGCCGCTGCTGAGACCGCTGCAGGCACCCTGTCCGGCAATGTGGCTACCGGCGGTTCTACCTCTATGAAGAACGTCATCGCTGCCCTGACCGAGGGCTTTGCCGAGGTGGAGCCGGGTGTCACCGTCAGCTACGACCCCACCGGTTCCGGCGCAGGCATCACCGGTGCTACCGATAAGACGCTGGACATCGGCCTGTCCTCCCGCGCCCTGAAGGACGACGAGAAGAACGACGTGGACGGCACCACCGTGGCTCTGGACGGCATCGCCATCGTTGTCAACAAGGCCAGCAAGGTGGCAGACCTGACCGTAGAACAGCTGAAGCAGATGTTCACCGGCGAGATCACCAACTGGAAGGATGTGGGCGGCGACGACGGCGAGATCGTTCTGGTGGGCCGCGAGGCCGGTTCCGGCACCCGCGATGGCTTTGAGAGCATCGTGGACGTGAAGGACGGCTGCAAGTACGCACAGGAGCTGACCGCTACCGGCGCAGTCATCAGCGCTGTGGAGGCCAACCCTCTGGCTGTCGGCTACGCTTCCCTGTCCGCTGTGGGCGACACCGTTGCCATGGTCACCGTGGAGGGTGTGGAGTGCAGCGAGGATACCGTCAAGGACGGCAGCTACAAGATCCAGCGTCCCTTCGTGTTCGTCACCAACAAGAGCGTGGCCCTGTCTGAGCAGGCACAGGCCTTTGTGGACTTTGCCACCAGCAAGGACGCTGCCGACCTCATCCGCACCGCAGGCGCTGTGCCGGTGAACGAGTAACGGTTAGCGGGCTCGCCCTCTCAGGCCGCTTCGCGTCCAGCTCTCCCAAAGGGAGAGCCCTTGGCAAAACCGCAAACTTTGCGTGGACTGCCAAAGCCTCCCCCTTTGAGGAAAGACTTCCCCCGTTCCGGGGGAAGATGTCGCGCAGCGACAAAAAGGGGAATGTGGCACGGCGTAAGCCGTGACGGAGAGGGCGAGGCCGTTCACAAAATACCCTGCCGCGTCGGGCTGCCGTTTCTGCGGGCCGACGCGGCTTTTATAAAGGATTTCAGCTATGAACAAAAAATCCTATCTGAGCCGGGTGCGGCTGCCCCGCACCCCCGCCGAATGGCTGGAAGCGGTGATGAACTTCATCTTCTTCCTGTGCGGTATGCTGGCTGTGGGCTGCGTGGTGCTCATCTCGGTGTACATGGTGGTCTCCGGCGTGCCGGCCATCCACAAGATCGGCCTGTTCCAATTCCTGTTCGGCACAAAGTGGGCCTCCACGGCGGCCCAGCCGCTGTTCGGCATCCTGCCCTTTATCCTTTCCAGCATCTACGGCACGCTGGGCGCTGCCATCATCGGTGTGCCCATCGGCCTGCTGACGGCGGTGTTCCTCTCCAAGGCCGCCGACCCCAAGCTGCGCACCGTGGTGGTCACCGCCATCGAGCTGCTGTCCGGCATCCCCAGCGTGGTGTTCGGCCTGCTGGGCATGCAGGTGCTGGTGCCCGCCGTGGCAAAGACCTTCGGTAAGGCTTCCGGTGCCTGCCTGCTGAGCGCAATCGTGGTGCTTTCCATCATGATTTTGCCCAGCATTGTGTCCGTGTCGGTCACGGCACTGAACGCCGTGCCGCCGGAGTATGAGCAGGGCAGTCTGGCACTGGGTGCCACCGACACCGAAACATGGTTCAAGATCAGCATTCCGGCAGCCAAAAGCGGCATTGCCGCAGGCGTTGTGCTGGGCATCGGCCGTGCCATCGGCGAGGCCATGGCGGTGATGATGGTGGCAGGCAACAGCCCCAACATGCCGGACAGTCCCTTCCGCAGCGTCACCTTCCTGACCACTGCCATCGCCAAGGAGATGAGCTATGCCGGCGGTCTGCAGCGGCAGGCGCTGTTCAGCATTGCGCTGGTGCTGTTCGTCTTTATCATGGTCATCAATGTTGTGCTGAACGTTGTGCTGAAGGGAGGAAGCCTGGATGAATAAGGGCCTTTCGCCTTCCCGTCAGATGTGGAACCGGGTGATGACCGCACTGGTCTGGGCCAGCGCCGTTCTGGTGATGGTTCTGGTGGCCGGTATCATCGGCATGGTGCTGGTGCGGGGCATCCCCCACATCAGCTGGAAGTTCCTTTCTACCACTGCCAGTGTGCTGAAAAAGACCGACGGCATCCTGCCTGCCATCCTCAACACACTGTATGTCATTGCGCTGACATTACTGATCGTACTGCCTCTGGGCGTGGGCGCGGCGGTCTACCTGACCGAGTATGCCTCCAACCGGCGGCTCATCGAGGTCATCGAGTTCACCAACGAAACGCTGGCGGGCATCCCCAGCATCATCTACGGTCTGGTGGGCATGCTGGTGTTCAGTCAGGCACTGGGCTTCCAGACCTGTCTGCTGTCCGGTTCACTCACGCTGGTGGTTATGAACCTGCCCACCATCATCCGAACCACGCAGGAATCCCTCAAGACGGTGCCGCAGGGCTACCGGGAGGGTGCCATGGGCTTGGGTGCAGGCAAGTGGCACATCATCCGCACCATCGTGCTGCCCTGCAGCATCGACGGCATCGTGACCGGCTGCATTCTGGCTGTGGGCCGCATCGTGGGCGAAAGTGCCGCCCTGCTCTTCACCGCCGGTGCCGCAGAGGTCATTGCCAAGAGCGTGGCCAAAGCCTACACCTCCAACGGTGCCACCCTGTCGGTGCTGCTGTACCTGCGTGCCTTTGAGGACGGCGATTTCGCTTCCGCATGGGGCATCGGTGCGGTGCTGCTGGTGCTGGTGCTGGCCATCAACCTTGCGGCGCGGCTGGCAAAGACCGGGCTGAAACAGAAACAGTAAAAGAGAAGAAACCCTCTCAGTCATTGCTGCGCAATGCCAGCTCCCCCGAGGGGGGAGCTCTTGCGGAGTGAGCCGAAAGTGGAAAAAGCTCCCCCTTCGGGGGAGCTGGCACGCCATCAGGCGTGACTGAGAGGGTTGTTCCAATTCAACAATGAGGTACTCTATGGAAAACACGAATGTGCCGGTGATATCGGCAAAAGACCTGAACCTCTGGTACGGCGACTTCAAGGCGCTGAAAGGCATCTCGCTGGACGTGGGCGAGCGGGAGATCACCGCTCTCATCGGCCCTTCCGGCTGCGGCAAATCCACCTTTTTAAAGACCCTCAACCGCATGAACGACCTTGTGCCGAATGTGCGCATCGAGGGCGATGTGCGGCTCAAGGGCGAGGATATCTTTGCCCGGGAAATGCAGCTTACCGACCTGCGCCGCCGGGTGGGCATGGTGTTCCAGAAGGCCAATCCCTTCCCCATGAGCATTTACGACAATATCACCTACGGCCCCAAGCTGCACGGCGTGCGCAATAAGGCTGAGCTGGACGAGCTGGTGGAAAGCAGCCTGCGGGGCGCGGCCCTGTGGGACGAGGTGAAGGACCGCTTGAAAAAGAGCGCGCTGGGCCTTTCCGGCGGACAGCAGCAGCGTCTGTGCATCGCACGCGCACTGGCGGTGAAGCCCGAAGTGCTGCTGATGGATGAGCCCACCAGCGCATTGGACCCCGGCTCCACCATGAAGGTGGAGGAGCTGATGAGTGAGCTGAAGAAGAACTACACGGTGGTCATCGTTACCCACAACATGCAGCAGGCGGCCCGCATCAGCGACCGCACCGCCTTCTTCCTGCTGGGCGAGCTGGTGGAAGTGGGCCCCACGGCGCAGATCTTCAGCGCACCGCAGGATAAACGCACCGAGGACTACATTTCCGGTCGGTTCGGTTAAAGGAGGAAACAGCTATGAGTATCCGTAAACAGTACGACACCGATCTGGAATCGCTGAAAAATTCGCTGACCGAAATGGGCCGCAACTCTGCCGATGCCGTGGAGAACGCTCTGGAAGCGCTCTGCGTTGCTGATGCCGATGCAGCTGCGGCCATCGTGAAGGGGGATGCCCGCATCAACAATATGGAGCGGGATATCGAGCACCGCTGCATGACGTTGCTGCTGCGTCAGCAGCCGGTGGCAGGCGATCTGCGCCGCATCTCCACTGCCATGAAGGTGGTCACGGATATTGAGCGCATCGGCGACCATGCCGCCGACATCGCCGAGATCATCCCCCACCTTGTTACCGTCCGCAAAGAGGGCGACCCGGCGGTAAGTCAGGCCATTGTCATGGGCAAAAAGGCCCACCAGATGATCCTGGATGCCCTCGATGCCCTGACGGCAGAGGACGAAAATGCCGCCCGCAGGGTGATTGCCGCAGACGACGAGGTGGATTACGACTTCAATGCCATCAAGCATCAGCTGGCGCAGGAGATCGCCGAAGATCCCGGCAAGGTGGATGCAGCGCTGGACCTGCTGATGGTCATTAAGTATCTGGAGCGCATCGGCGACCACGCCGTGAATGTGGCCGAGTGGGTGCAGTTCGTGCGCACCGGCCGCTATAAGGACGAGAGCATGTTCTGAGCATTTCCCTTCCTCATTTTTGAGGGTTCGTGTTTTCTTTATTTCTCCTGAAAAAGGCCGTTTCTGCCCGGTGCGGAAGCGGTCTTTTTCTGTAAGACGAAACTCGTGGACGAAAAATAATAAAAGTTTTTTAGCTTTCTGCAATATTCCGGCAGGCCGGTTCGTATCAGAAGTGTAAGGGCCGGCAAAGGGCCTGCGATCTCTGTGCGGCGGGTGTCCGGCTTCCCCCAGTCCCCGCCCGCCGCACCTTTATGGAGGAAGATCAAAATGACACAGATGAAGCATTTTCCGCTGGAAGCACGCAGCGAGACGGTCAGCCGCGAAGCACTGGTGCAGGCGGCACTCAAAGAGATCACCCAGAATTACCGCGAAGCAAGCCTTTCCAACGTGGCACGGGAGTACGGCGTTTCGCTGGCATATGTCAGCGAGTGCGTGCGTGCCCAGACCGGACGCACCTATAAGGAATTGCTGCAAAAGCACCGTATGGAGACCGCTGCCCGCCTGCTGCGCCGCAGCGACATGAACATCCAGCAGATCATTTCTCTGGTGGGCTACGAGAACACCAGCTATTTCTACCGCCTGTTCCACGAGCGGTATGGTCTCAGCCCGCGGGAATACCGGCTGGTGCGCACCGGCCATGGCCGCGCCAGCGCATAAGGTACTTGCTCTAAAAGCAGGGACTGCTGCACATCGTTTTAGCCGAAAGTGCAGCAGCCCCTGCTTTTTGCCGTTTTGGAGCAGTTTAAGGTACTTTGGTGCGGGAACTGGATTTTTATGGTAATTTGTAGTACAATAAGAACAATTCTCAAAGTGCTGTGCCGAACCGAGCGCAGCACAGAAAAGACGAGGTGGAATGGAATGTTTCGTGGAGCAGTGAGAGGTGATCTTGCGCAGATCCTGAAGATCTATGCCCATGCCCGTGCCGCAATGAAGGAATCCGGCAACCCGACCCAATGGGGGGATGATTTCCCGCCGCAGGAACTGCTGGAGGAGGATATCGACTCGAACCGGTTGTTCCTCTATGTGGTCAACGGACAGATCGAGGCCGTATTTGCATTTATTCTGGGGGCAGACCCCACCTATGCCGCCATTGAGGACGGCCAGTGGCTGGACGATACCCTGCCCTATGGCACGGTGCACCGTCTGGCATCGGCCGGAAAGCACAAGGGCGTGGCATCGGCAGTGCTGGACTGGAGCATGGAGCACTGCCAGAGCCTGCGTGCCGACACCCACGCCGACAACAAGATCATGCAGCATCTGCTGGAAAAGAACGGCTTTACCCGCTGCGGCATCATCCATGTGGCAGACGGCTCGCCCCGCTTTGCCTACCAGAAGCTTGCCCCCACCCAGCCGCTGGAAGCATAAAAATACAAAAACCTCTGGAGCTGTTGCACTGGATTTTATCCTTGCGCAACAGCCCCTTTTATTTTTCCTGAAAAGCAAACCTGTCCTTGCTACAAATACAGATTGACAGAAAAACCCCATGGGCACCGACCTGAATGCAAATTTGTGAACGAAAAATGTCTGAAAATGCTTTCATTTCTCTGCCGTATGTGCTATAATAACACCCGTCCTTGTGTAAGAGACAGGAAGCTGTGCGCCATTGGCGTACAATAGGAAAGAGGAGTGTCTATATGAAAACGTTGAATAAGGCAGTTGCCCGCTACAACGGCATCAGCCTGATCGTTCGCATTCTGATCGGTCTGATCATCGGTGCGGTGCTGGCTCTGGTGGCCCCCGGTGCAGGCTGGGTGGGTGAACTGGGCAGCCTGTTCGTTGGCGCACTGAAGGGCATCGCCCCGGTGCTGGTGTTCGTGATTGTGGCAAGTGCTCTGGCACAGGGTTCTTCCAAGCTGGACCGCCGCTTCGGCACGGTCATCTGGCTGTACATGCTCACCACCTTTCTGGCTGCTGCCATCGCAGTGGTGACTAGCTTTATGTTCCCGGTCACGGTCGTGCTGGCAGACGCTGCCCAGTCGGACGTGGTGCCGCAGGGTCTGGGCGAAGTGATGGGCACTCTGCTCACCAACTTTGTGGCAAACCCCGTCAGTGCCATCATGAGCGGCAACTACATCGGCATCCTGTTCTGGGCCTGCATGTTCGGCGTGGCCATGAAGAAGATCGGCTCTGACACCACCAAGACCTTTATGGCAAACACCGCCGATGCGGTCTCCCAGATCGTGCGCTGGATTATCAATCTGGCACCCTTCGGCATCATGGGTCTGGTCTACACCAATGTTTCCGGCAACGGCCTTGCCATCTTTACCCAGTACGGCAAGCTGCTGGCCCTGCTGGTGGGCACCATGCTGTTCATGGCCCTCATCGTCTCCCCCCTCATCATGTTCCTCTATCTGGGCTGCAACCCCTATCCGCTGGTGTTCCGCTGCCTGCGTGAGTCCGGCCTGACCGCCTTCTTCACCCGCAGCTCCGCCGCCAACATCCCCGTGAACATGGCCCTGTGCGAAAAGCTGGGTCTGGACAAGGATATGTACTCCGTCTCCATCCCGCTGGGTGCTACCATCAACATGGACGGTGCCGCCATCACCATCACCATCATGACGCTGGCTGCTGCTAACACCTTGGGCATTCAGGTGTCTCTGCCTGCAGCCATCGTGCTGAGCGCCATGAGCGCTCTGGGGGCCTGCGGTGCTTCCGGCGTGGCCGGCGGTTCCCTGCTGCTGATCCCCATGGCCTGCTCCCTGTTCGGCATCTCCAACGATGTCGCCATGCAGATGGTGGGCGTCGGCTTCATCATCGGCGTGGTGCAGGACTCTGTTGAGACTGCCCTGAACTCTGCCGGTGACGTGGAGTTCGCTGCTACGGCAGAGTACCATCAGTGGCGCAAGCAGGGCAAGCCCCTGCCGGAGTTCCTGAGCGGCAAGAAGAATTAAAAGAGCAAAAAAATGGCTGGCATCCTGCGATGCCAGCCATTTTTTGTCAGTCGATGACCTTTGCCTTCTGCAAAGCCACCAAAATCAGCGGGATGAGCACCAACTGAGCCACGATGCCCGGCACGGCGGTGAGCAGCGCACCGGACAAAAACGCGCTGAACGGGAAGCTGGAACCGGTCAGGCCGGCCAGCACAAAGCGTACCGCACCCCAGACCAAACGGCCTGCCACCATGGCGGTGACAAGAGAAGCGTACATCATGGGCACGGTGTGCTTCACCTTGTGCCAGAGCACGCCGGACACAAGGCCGTAAGCGGCCAGCTCAAAGGCCATGGCAATGGCGATGGGGAACATCGGCGGCATGCCGAACAGCACCGACCGCACCAGCGGAGCAATGAAGCCCACGGAAAGGCCCCATGGACCGCCCAGCACAAAGCCGCACAGCAGAATGGGAAAATGCATCGGGCACAGCATGTTGCCCACCTGCGGCACATGGCCGGTGATCATGGGCAGCACAAAGGCCAGTGCAAGGAACAGTGCAGCCAGCACGAGGCTGCGGGTGGTGGAATGGGGGTTCGTTTTCATAAAAAGCTTCCTCCTTTGGCCAGACAAAAAAGGGGTCTGCCCGGCTTACAAGCCAACGGCAGACCCCTTCGTGGTGTCTATAGCAGCAAAAATAAGATGGCAGAACGCAAAGGCCCCCTGTGGGTTTTGCTCTGCACCGCTGCGTAAGCGCAGCGGTGGATAAAATGCTCCATCAGGATGGAGAACACGGGCTTCTGTCCGCACACCCGGCTTCGTGCCGGAATCTGTGAAAAATATAGCAGATGCCTCTGGCTTTGTCAAGATACGGCAAAAAGCCTGCAATTTGACCAAAAAGCGGCAAATTTCCATGAATATTTCCCCGTGTGTGTACATTTTGCATGAAGAAGCTTGACCTTTTTGCATAGAATAGCTAATATAAACTTGAAAAAGAGCGCGCTGCGGGCAGCAGGACTGCACCGGCGCTGACGAAAGGCTTTTTTGAACATGTGCAAATCTGAGGTTCATACGGGAGGACCATCATGACAAATGCAGAAAAACTTACTCTGGCCAAGCACGCCTGCCACATCCGCATGGGCGTGATCGAGGGCACGCACAGCGCAAAGTGCGGCCATCCGGGCGGCAGTCTGGATATCGCCGAGCTGCTGAGCTACCTCTATTTCGTGGAAATGAACATCGACCCGAAGGATCCCAAGATGGCCGACCGCGACCGTCTGGTGCTGTCCAAGGGCCATGCTGCACCGGCACTGTATGCAGCGCTGGCAGAGCGCGGCTATTTCCCGGTGGAAGACCTCAAGACCCTGCGTAAGATCGGCAGCTATCTGCAGGGCCACCCCAACATGAACGAGACCCCGGGCGTGGATATGTCCACCGGCAGTCTGGGTCAGGGCGTGTCTGCCGCCTGCGGCATGGCACTGGGTGCCAAGCACGCTGGTAAGCCCATCAACGTCTACACCATCCTGGGCGACGGCGAGGTGGAAGAGGGCGAGTGCTGGGAAGCCTTCATGTTTGCCGCACACTACGGCCTTTCCAACCTGTGCGTTGTGCTGGACCGCAACCACCTGCAGATCGACGGCACCACCGAGACCGTGATGAACAGCGCCCCGCTGGAAGAGAAGCTGAAGGCCTTCAACTTCAATGTTGTCACCATCGACGGCCACGACTACGACCAGATCGAAGCCGCCATGCAGGCGTTCCATGCAGAGACTGTAAAGCCCACCTGCATCATCATGGACACCACAAAGGGCAAGGGCGTTTCTTATATGACCAACTCTGTGGACTGGCACGGCAAGGGCCCCAACGATGACGAGTACAAGATCGCAATTGAGGAACTGAACGCCGCATACGCCGCGCTGGAGCAGGAGGAAAACTAAGATGGCAGATGTGAAAAAGATCGCTACCCGTGAAAGCTACGGCAACACCCTGAAGGAGCTGGCCGCAGAGGGCCACGAGGATCTGGTGGTGCTGGACGCAGACCTTGCCGCTGCCACCAAGACCGGCATGTTCCGCAAGGCTTACCCGGATCGTCATTTTGACTGCGGCATTGCCGAGGAAAACATGATGGGCGTGGCTGCGGGCCTGTCCACCATGGGCTACGTACCCTTTGTTTCCAGCTTTGCCATGTTCGCCGCCGGCCGCGCCTTCGAGCAGGTGCGCAACTCCATTGGCTATCCCCACCTGAACGTGAAGATCGGTGCCACCCACGGCGGCATCTCGGTGGGCGAGGACGGCGCTTCCCATCAGTGCTGCGAGGACTTTGCCCTCATGCGCAGCATCCCCGGCATGACCGTGATCTGCCCCGCCGACGATGTGGAGGCCCGCGCCGCTGTGCGTGCTGCCTACGCAATGGAAGGCCCCGTCTACCTGCGCTTTGGCCGTTTGGCTGTGCCTGTGTTCCACGATGCCGAGAACTATCACTTCGAGATCGGCAAGGGTGAGCAGATCACTGAGGGCGGCGACATTGCCATCATCGCCACCGGCCTGATGGTCAACGAAGCCCGCATTGCCGCGGAACAGCTGGCTGCCGAGGGCATCCATGCCCGGGTCATCAACATCCACACCATCAAGCCTCTGGACGAGGAGATCGTCCTCAAGGCTGCAAAGGAATGCGGCAAGGTCATCACCGCCGAGGAGCACAACGTCATCGGCGGTCTGGGCGAGGCCGTCTGCGCCGTGCTGAGCGAAAAGCTGCCCACCCCTGTGCGCCGTGTGGGCGTGCAGGACAAGTTTGGCTGCTCCGGCCCTGCATGGGACCTGTTGCGTGAGTACGGTCTGGATGCCGCTACCATCTGCAAGACTGCCCACGAAATGCTGGGCAAATAAAGCTGCCGGAATCTCACAAAAGCTGAAGGGGCTGCTGCACGTTTGTTCAAAACGATGTGCAGCAGCCCCTTTTTGCGCCCCAATGTGACCCGGTTACGGAAAAGCCCTGGCGTTTTGGGTATACTGATGCCATAAGAACAACCACGAACGAACCCTTTCAGGAGGTAGAAATATGGCAGTTGTTACGATCACGAAAGAAAATTTTGAGCAGGAGGTGCTGCAGAGCGCAAAGCCTGTGCTGCTGGACTTCTGGGCCAGCTGGTGCGGCCCCTGCCGCATGCTCAGCCCCGTTGTGGACGAGGTAGCTGAGGAGCGCACCGATGTGAAGGTGGGCAAGGTGAATGTGGACGAGCAGCCGGAGCTGGCCGGGGAGTTCGGCGTCATGAGCATCCCCACTCTGCTGGTGTTTGAGCAGGGCAAGCTGGTGCGTCAGGCCGTGGGTGCCCGCCCGAAGGCCAGTGTGCTGGAGCTGCTTGGGTAAATATGCGTGCTGAAAAGGAGCTGTTGCGCCATGCGACGGCTCCTTTTTTCTTTTCCCTGTACAAACGCACAGAAAAATCGTATCATTGAGTTGGAAACACCGTCACTTTCCTACTTTACAACTTTACCGAGATAAAGTAAAATAAACTCAAGTAAGAAATGGGGGAACCGACAATGGAATTCAGCATTGCAAACCTGCAGCCCAAGGAGCGCGCCTCCTTTGCGCTGCGAGCCTTGTACGAAGCGGCGGGCTGCCGCAAGTATCATATGGGCCGGTTTGAGGAGTACGGCCTGTATCAGGAGAACCGCAGTTTTTTGTCGTCCGAACAGGTCATTACCTTTACCGATCTGGACGGCCGTCTGCTGGCCCTCAAGCCGGACGTGACCCTCTCCATTGCCAAGACGGCGCAGCCCGCCCCCGGCGAGACCCTGCGCTACTACTATCACGAGAACGTCTACCGCCCTTCCGCCGAGAGCCACACCTTTAAAGAGATCAGCCAGATGGGCCTTGAGATGCTGGGCGCGGTGGGCGAAGCACAGGTGCAGCAGGCGGTGTGTCTGGCGGCGCGGTCGCTGGATGCGCTGGGGGCCGAGTGGGTGCTGGAAGTGAGCCACATGGGCTACCTGTTCGGCCTGTTCGACGCGCTGGGCGTGCCGGATGCCGCCCGCGCAAAGCTGCTGGAAAAGCTGCGGGAGAAAAACGCCCACGAGCTGCGGGCTGCAGCCGGAGCCGCCGGTCTTGCCGATGCCGCCGATACCCTGTGCAGCGTGCTGAACCTCTGCGGCAGCTATGCCGATACCCTTGCAAAGGTTGCTGCCCTGTGCCGCAACGACGCCATGCGCGCGGCGGTGGCCGAGCTGGAAGCGCTGGCTGTGCCGCTGGAAAAGGCGGGCGGCGTGATCCGGCTGGACATGACGCTGGCCGGTGAGATGGAATACTACAACGGCCTTGTGTTTCAGGGCTACCTGAAAGCCCTGCCCCGCCCCCTGCTCAAGGGCGGCCGCTACGACCTGCTGATGCAGAAGTTCACCCCCGGTGCCGGTGCCATCGGCTTTGCGGTCTATCTGGACGAGCTGGACCGCCTGAGCGCCCCGCTGCCGCCGGTGCAGAAGAACAGCACCGACAGGGTGATGCTGAACGTGGCTCTGCCCAAGGGCCGTCTGGGCGATAAGGTGTATCACCTGCTGGCGGGCATCGGCTACGGCTGCCCGGAGGACTACAACGCCACCCGCAAGCTGGTGGTGGAAAACCCGGAGGCCGGCATCCGCTACTTCCTCGTCAAGCCCAGCGACGTTGCCATCTATGTGGAGCACGGTGCCGCCGATGTGGGCATCGTGGGCAAGGACATCCTCACAGAGGCTTCTGCCGATGTGTATGAGCTGCTGGACACCGGCCTTGGCAAATGCCGCATGTGCGTTGCCGCCCCGGCCGATTACCAAGACGACCCCAGCCGCCCGGTGCGGGTGGCCACCAAATTCGTCAACATTGCAAAGAGCTACTACGCATCCATGGGGCGGGACATCGATATCATCAAGCTGAACGGCTCCATTGAGCTGGCCCCCATTCTGGGCCTTTCGGACGTCATCGTGGATATCGTGGAGACCGGCACCACCCTGCGGGAGAACGGCCTGAAGGTGGTCACCGAGTTCATGCCCATCTCGGCCCGGTTCATTGCCAACAAGGCCAGCTACCAGTTCAAGCACGCCGAAATGGACACCATGCTGGAAAAGCTGCGGGCGGAACTGCAGAACAAGGAGGAAGCAAAATGATCAAGCTGTATAACTTTGACGAGCTGAAGCCCGAAGAGATTCTGAACCGCGACATCCGCGCGGAAAAGAACGTGGAGGATGTGGTGGACGGCATCATTGCCGATGTGCGCGCCCGGGGCGACGATGCCCTGAAGGATTATGCGCTGAAATTTGACGGCGCGAAGATCGATGCCCTGCAGGTGACGCAGGAGGAAATCGACGAAGCCTTTGCGGGCATGGACCCCTACTTCCTCGAAACGCTGCGCGAAGCCGCTGCCAACATCGAGAGCTTCCACCGCCAGCAGGTGCACAAGAATTTTGTGGTGAACGACAAGCCCGGCATCGTGCTTGGCCAGAAATATACCCCCATTGAAAAGGCCGGTGTCTATGTGCCCGGCGGCACGGCGGCCTATCCCTCCACCGTGCTCATGGACGTGATCCCGGCAAAGGTGGCAGGCGTATCCGAGATCGTCATGACCACCCCCGCCGGAAAGGACGGCAGGGTGAACCCGGTCATCCTTGCCGCCGCTGCCACCGCAGGCGTGACCAGGATCTTCAAGACCGGCGGCGCACAGGCTGTGGCGGCTCTCGCCTACGGCACCCAGAGCATCCCTGCGGTGGATAAGATCGTTGGCCCCGGCAACATCTACGTTGCCACCGCCAAGCGCAAGGTGTTCGGCAAGGTGGGCATCGATATGATCGCAGGCCCCAGCGAAATTCTGGTGCTGGCCGACGGCGGCTGTAACCCCGCATGGGTGGCGGCGGACCTGCTGAGTCAGGCCGAGCACGACAAACTGGCAAGCCCGGTCCTCGTCACCGACAGCCCGGAGCTGGCCAAGGCCGTGCAGGCGGAGCTGGAGGTGCAGATCCCTCAGCTGCCCCGTGCCGCCATCGCCCGCGCCAGCGTGGACGACAACGGCAAGATCATCCTCTGCACCGACCTGCACAAGGCCATTGAAGCCTGCAACATCATTGCACCGGAACATCTGGAAGTGTGCGTGGAGGACCCCTTCGGCGTGCTGAACGAGATCAAAAACGCAGGCAGCATTTTCCTTGGCCGCAACGTGCCGGAAGCGCTGGGCGATTACTTTGCAGGCCCCAACCACACTCTGCCCACCAGCGGCACCGCCCGCTTCTCAAGCCCCTTGGGCGTAGACGACTTTGTAAAAAAGTCCAGCTTCCTCTACTACACCCGGGAAGCGCTGGGCGAAGTAGCCCCCCGCATCGCCGATTTTGCCGAGCGCGAGGGCCTGCACGCCCACGCCCGCAGCGTGACCATCCGGTATGAAAAGTGAGGATTTGAACCATGAGTAAATTCCTTTCTCCCACGCTGGCCGCTGTCACCCCCTACACCCCGGGTGAGCAGCCGCAGGATCAGCAGTACATCAAACTGAACACCAACGAAAGCCCCTATCTGCCCTCCCCGGCGGTGATCGCTGCCGTGAGCGAGCACGAGGTGGAAAAGCTGCGCCTTTACTCCGACCCCGCCTGTGCCGACCTGCTCAAGGCGGCCGCAGCCCACTTCGGTTTGCAGCCGGAGCAGATCATGCCCGGCAACGGCAGCGACGAGAACCTCTTCTTTGCGCTGCGTGCCTTCTGCGACGCAGACCACCCGCTGGCCTATGCCGACATCACCTACGGCTGCTACGGCGTGTGGTGCGGACTGATGCACATTCCCAGCCACATCATCCCGCTGAAAGAGGATTTCACCCTTGACCCGAAGGACTACTACGGCCTGAACCAGACCATCGTTCTTGCAAACCCCAACGCCCCCACCGGTATTGCACTGCCCCGGGCGGAAATTGAGGGCATCTTAAAGGCAAACCCGAACAATGTGGTCATCGTGGACGAGGCCTATGTGGACTTTGGCGGCGAGAGCTGCGTGCCCCTCATCGACCAGTACGAGAACCTGCTGGTGGTGCAGACTTTTTCCAAGTCCCGGCAGCTGGCCGGTGCGCGTCTGGGTCTTGCCATGGGCAATGCAAAGCTCATTGCCGACCTGAACCGGGTCAAGTTCAGCCTGAACCCCTACAACATCAACCGCCTGACCCTGAAGGCCGGGCAGGCTGCGCTGGAAGATACCGCTTATTTTGACAGGACCCGCGCCGCCATCGTGGACACCCGCGCATGGACAAAACAACAGCTGGAACAGCGCGGATTTGCCGTGCTGGACAGCCGCTCCAACTTCCTGTTTGCAAGTACCAACAGGAAAGACGGCGGAACACTCTACAAAGAGTTGAAGAAAAATGGCATTCTGGTGCGCCATTTTGACGCGCCCCGCATCCAGAACTGGCTGCGCATCACCATTGGCACGCCGGAACAGATGCAGACGCTTATGGAAACGCTGGATAAGATCATGGAGGAATGAACCATGCCGAACCGAATGATCTCGCTGGAACGCAACACCAATGAGACCCAGATCGACCTTACCCTTGATCTGGACGGCACCGGCCGCTACGAGGTGGACACCGGGTGCGGCTTTCTGAACCACATGCTGGAGCTGTTCGCCCGCCATGGCCGTTTTGACTTAGTGCTCACCTGCCACGGCGATGTGCAGGTGGACTACCACCACACCACCGAGGATGTGGGCATTGCACTGGGTCAGGCCTTTGCACGGGCGCTGGGCGATATGCGCGGTATCCAGCGCTACGGCAGCTTTTATCTGCCCATGGATGAAGCGCTGATCCTGTGCGCCGTCGATCTTTCGGGCCGCTGCACTCTGAATTGGGACGTCCATTGCAGCACCGAAAAGGTGGGCGATTTTGACGTGGAGTGTGCTAAGGAATTCTGGCTGGGCTTTGCCCGCAGCGTGCCCGCCACGATCCACTTTGTACAATTTGCGGGAGAAAATACACACCACATCCTCGAGGCCTGCTTCAAGGGCGCAGGCCATGCACTGGGCGCGGCCGTGAAGATTGACGAAGCCCACAAGGACGAAATTCCTTCCACGAAAGGACTGCTGGTATGATCGCAATTATCGATTATGGCGTGGGCAACCTGTTCAGCCTGAAGTCCAGCCTGAAACAGCTGGGACTGGAAGCCGTTGTGACTGCGGATGCGGACACCATCCGCAAAGCCGACCGGCTCATCCTGCCGGGCGTGGGCGCTTTTGCCGATGCCATGGCAAAGCTGGAGGCAACGGGTCTTGTGCCGGTCATCAAAGAAGAAGCCGAAAAGAAGCCGCTGCTGGGCATCTGCCTTGGCATGCAGCTGCTGTTTGAAAAGAGCTACGAGTACGGTGAGCACGAAGGCCTCGGCTTTGTGAAGGGCGAGGTCTGCCCGCTGGAGCCAGACCTTGCGGACAAAACGCTCAAGGTGCCGCAGATCGGCTGGAACGCCTTGCACATTGTAAAGGACGACCCGCTGTTCAAGTACATCCGTGAGGGAGAATACGTCTATTACGTCCACAGCTACTACGGCAAGAACTGTACGGAGAGTACACTGGCTGTGAGCGACTATTCCATTCCCGTCACCGGCGCGGTGCGGGCAGGCAGGGTGTACGGCACCCAGTTCCATCCGGAAAAGAGCGGCGATACCGGACTACGAATTTTGAAGGCATTTGCGGAATTGTAAGGAGAAAAATTATGCAGCTTTTTCCAGCCATTGACCTGCGGGGCGGCAAGGTGGTGCGCCTGACGCAGGGCGACTACAGCCGCATGACCGTCTACGGCGAGGACCCCTGTGCACAGGCGCGGGAGTTCCTTGCAGCGGGGGCCAAAAATCTGCACGTCGTCGATCTGGACGGCGCAAAGGACGGCACCCTTTCCAACTACGATACCATTGCCGCGCTGGCAAAACAGGGCGGCTTATACATTGAGGTGGGCGGCGGCATCCGTACCGAGGAGCGCATTGAAACATATCTTTCCCTCGGCGTGGGCCGCTGCATCCTTGGCAGCGTGGCGGTGACGGATTTTGCCTTTACCGCCCGGATGCTGAAAAAATACGGCGATAAAATTGCCGTGGGTGTGGACGCAAAGGACGGCTATGTGGCCATCCATGGCTGGAAGGAAGTGAGCGCCGAGCCGGGCGTGGACTTCTGCAAGCGGCTGGCAGATGCCGGATGCACCGCCATCATCTACACGGACATTGCCTGCGACGGTGCCATGAGGGGCACCAATCTGGGCCTGTACCGCACGCTTGCCAAAGAGGTGCCCGGCGTGGCCTTTACGGCCAGCGGCGGCATCTCGTCCGAAGCAGAGCTTCTGGAACTGAAAAAAATGGGCACTGCCGCTGCCATTTTAGGCAAGAGCCTGTACACCGGCGCACTGGACCTTGCGCGCTGCGTGCAGCTGGTACAGGAGTGAACGGAGGGGAAACGACATGATCACCAAACGCATTATTCCCTGCCTTGATGTGCGCAATGGCCGCGTGGTCAAGGGCACGAACTTTGAAGGCATCCGGGATGTGGCCGACCCGGTGGAAATGGCCCGCATGTACAACGCTGCCGGTGCCGACGAGCTGGTGTTCTACGATATCACCGCCAGCTTCGAGGGGCGGGCACTGTTCACGGATATCCTGACCCGCGTCGCCAGCGAAATTTTTATCCCGCTCACGGTGGGCGGCGGCATCAATACGCTGGAAGACTTCGACCGGGTGCTCAAGTGCGGTGCGGATAAGGTCAGCGTCAACTCGGGCGCACTCAAAAACCCTGACCTCATCCCGGCGGCAGCACAGCGCTACGGCAATCAGTGCGTGGTGCTCTCTGCCGATGTGAAGCGGGTGGACGGCCAGTTCCGGGTGTTCGCCAAGGGCGGGCGCGAGGACACCGGCCGGGATGCACTGGACTGGATCAGCTGGTGCGTGGACCACGGCGCGGGCGAGATCTGCCTGAACAGCATCGATACCGACGGCGTGCGCAGCGGCTTCGACCTTGAGATGCTGGATGCAGTTGCGGCGCGGGTGAATGTACCCATCATTGCCAGCGGCGGCGCAGGCAAAAAGGAAGACTTTCTGGAGCTGTTCCACCACAAGGGCATCGACGCAGGCCTTGCGGCGGGCATCTTCCACCAGAAGCTGCTGACCATCCGCGACCTGAAAGAATACCTCAACGCAAACGGCGTGGAGATGCGGCTGTAACGCCGGGGTGTTTCTCCCCGGCGCGGGGAAAAGCCGTAACGCGAAACTGGATTTCCGCAAAAACAACCCGCAAACTCTTGCGTTTGCGCACCGAATACGCTAAACTAGTAATATCCCCATCCGGGGAGGGAGAACCGTTATGAATCTGAAATTTGATGAAAAGGGCCTGATCCCTGCCATCGTGCAGGACCACTACACCAAAGAGGTGCTCACCCTCGCATACATGAACGCCGAGACGCTGGCGCTCACCATTGCCGAGGGCCGCACTGTGTTCTGGAGCCGCAGCCGTCAGGAGATCTGGCGTAAGGGCGAGACCAGCGGCAATGTGCAGCGGGTGGTGTCCATCACCGCCGACTGCGATGCCGATGCACTGGTGGTGGAAGTGGTCAAATCCGGCCCCGCCTGCCACACCGGCGCCGAGAGCTGCTTTTTCAACGAAGTATACGTCTCGCCGGAGCTGAAGCAGTTCAGCTGGCAGGGCCTGTACCAGCTCATCAAGGGCCGCAAGGATAGCCCCAAGGAGGGCAGCTACACCACCTACCTGTTCGAGAAGGGCAAGGAGAAGATCCTGAAAAAGGTGGGTGAAGAGTGCACCGAGGTCATCATTGCGGGCGAAAAAGAGGATAAGGAAGAGACCGTTTACGAGATCAGCGATCTTGCCTACCATGTTCTGGTGCTGATGGTCAGCGCCGGCATCACGGTGGAAGATGTGACCCGTGAACTGGAAAAACGTCACGTCATTGACCACAAGGTCAAACAGGAAAGGATGCAGTGAATTAACGATGGCAGATTATAAGAAGTCCAGTGTCCATTGCCACTCCACCATGTGCGATGGCAAAAATACCTTGCAGGATATGGCAAGTGCTGCATGTGCGCAGGGCTTGACCACGCTGGGCTTCACCGGCCATAGCTACACCCAGCGCGACCGCGAATACTGCATGAGCCCCAGCCGCACCGCCCAGTACAAGGCCACCATTGCAAAGCTCAAGACTGAGTACAAGGGCAAGGTGGATATCCTGTGCGGCATCGAGTGGGATATCCTGAGCGAGGATAAGCGCACCGGCTACGATTACTGGATCGGCAGCGCACACCACCTGTACGGCAAGAACACCGGCAAGTATTACGAGATCGATTTCCGCCCGCAGGACCTGTGGGACTGCATCAACGATGATTTTGACGCAGACCCCCTTGCCGCTGTGGAAGCCTACTTTGCCGAGGTGGAAAAGGTTGCTGCCCTCAAGCCGGATATTCTGGCCCACATCGACCTCATCAAGAAGCTGAATGCCAACGGTGAGTTCTTCGACGAAGAGTCGCCCCGCTACAAGGCCGCTGCCCTCAAGGCACTGCAGGCCGCAAAGGCAAACGACTGCCTGCTGGAAGTGAACACCGGCAGCGTGTACCGCGGCTACCGCAAGGACTTCTACCCCGGCCCGTGGCTGCTGGGCGAGTGGCAGAAGATGGGCGGCAAGGTCATCATCACTTCTGATTCTCATGATATCAACAGCCTGACCTACGGCTTTGACGAAGCTGCCGCCGCCATCAAGGCTGCAGGCTTTACCAGCGTGCAGGTGCTTACCGGCAGCGGCTTCGAGACGCAGGAACTGTAAGAGCGCTATTTTATTGCCAGCATCCTCGCCCTCTCAGTCATCGCTGACGCGATGCCAGCTCCCCCAAAGTGGGAGCCTTTGGCAGTCCACGCAAAGTGCATCGTTATGCCAAGGCCTCTCCCTTTGGGAGAGGTGGCACCGAAGGTGACGGAGAGGGCGAGCCAGCAAAAGATAAATCATCTGCAATGCCTTTTCCTGTTTTTTATAAATCGGGAGGGGATTGCAGATGTTTTGTTTTGTGTACAGATATCTTAAAAGTTATAATTTTGGAGGATCCCTATGACCCACGCGCAGCCCCAAAAGAAAAGCTTCTTCAACATGAACGTAGACCTGATGCACGGGCCTATTTTAAAAAGCCTGCTGCTGTTCATGCTGCCCATTCTGGTTTCCAACCTGTTCCAGCAGCTCTACAACACGGTGGATACCATGATCGTGGGCAATGTGCTGGGCGATACAGCCCTTGCCGCCATTGGCTCCTGCGGCTCGATCTACGAGCTTTTAGTCGGCTTTGGCATCGGTATCGGCAATGGCCTTGCCATCGTTGCAGCGCGCTCCTACGGCGCGCAGGACGAAGACCTGCTCAAGCGCACGGTGGTGGGGTCGGTCGTCATTGGCCTGATCGCCTCGCTGGTCATTACAACGGCAGGCTTTTTCGGCCTGCATGCCCTGCTGCAGCTGCTGGATACCCCGGCAGAAATTCTGGAAGATGCCTACAGCTACATCATCGTGATCGACCTTGGCGTTGTGGTCATGTTTATGTATAACCTGTGCGCAGGCCTGCTGCGCGCCATTGGCAACAGCGTAATGCCGCTGGTGTTCCTGCTCATCAGCTCGGTGCTGAACGTGGGGCTGGACCTGTGGTTCATTGCCGGGGTTGGCATGGGCGTGCGGGGCGCAGCGGTGGCAACGGTCATTGCACAGGGCATCTCGGTGGGGCTGTGCGTTCTGTACGTGCTGGCAAGGGTGTGCATCCTCATCCCGGAGAAAAAGCATTTCGCCGTGGGCAGTCATCTCTACTGGGAGCTGTTCAGCCAGAGCATCTCCATGGGCCTGATGAGCAGCATCGTGTCTGCGGGTTCGGTGGTGCTGCAGTACGGCATCAACGGGCTTGGCACCCTGACCATTGCGGGGCACACCGCTGCCCGCAAGCTGTTTGCCTTTACGGATATGCCGCTCATCTCCATGGCGAACGCCGGTTCCACCTTCGTTTCCCAGAACCGCGGCGCAAACCAGCCCGACCGTGTGCGCAGGGGAATGCGGCAGATGTATCTGTACTCGGTGGTGGTGATGGTCGCCGCCGTGGTGCTGATGAGCTTTGGCGCGGAATGGATGGTGCAGCTCATCTCCGGCTCTTCGGAACCCATCGTGCTGGAAAACGGTGCGCGGTACCTGCTGTGGAACGCACCGTTCTATGCCGTTCTGGGGGTGCTGCTGTGCACCCGCTACGCGCTGCAGAGCCTTGGCCAAAAGGTGCTGCCGCTGTTCTCCAGCGTGATCGAGCTGGTGGGCAAGGTGATCTTTGTGCTGGTGTTCATCCCGAAATTCCAGTACAATGCGGTCATCCTGTGCGAGCCCATCATCTGGTTCTTCATGACGGCATATCTGGTGGCGGTGTACCTGCACGAGCCCTTTGTGTTCCCGAAAAAATAACCCTCTCAGTTATCGCTGTGCGATGCCAGCTCTCCCGAAAGGGAGAACTTTTTGCATTTTACGAGAAGCACAAAGAAAGCTCCCCCTTTCGGGGGAGCTGGATGCGAACAAAGTGAGCAGACTGAAAGGGGTTACAGCGCCGAATAGCCAAAGCTGTTCACCAGCGCATCGATGTGCTGGCCGGCCTTGCACAGGGGGCAGTCGCGGCTGTCAAAGCTGGCGTAGTCCGGCAGGCTGGCGGGGTCAAAGATGGAGGTGACTTCATAGCCCATGCACTCATGGGTGGTGGCAAAAATAGCGGAAAGGCCTGCCACGGTGCCGCCGTAGTAGTTCACGGCCTCCACAGCGGCCTGCACGGTGTAGCCGGTGGTGATGGAAGCGGCCAGAATGAGCACATGCTTGCCCTTGACCATGGGGGCCAGATTGTCGCGCAGGATGATCTGGCTGCCGGTGGTGTACTCCGGGGTGATCACATAAATGGTCTGGTGGGCGTTCATGTTGGCAAAGCCGTCCTTGGTCAGCTCGTTGGCAAGGCAGGTGCCGATCACCTGCGTGCCGTCCAGACAGAGCACGGTGTCCACAATGGTGCTGTGCTGGTAAGCGGCCACCAGCTCCTTTGCCACGGCCTTGGCCTCGGAAAGGCGGGACTTCTGGGTGGTGACATCGATGTAATAGTTGATATGGCTGTGGCTGGTAGCAAAGTGGCCCTTTGCTACGCGCAGGAACAGGTTACTTTTTTTGGTGGGAAGCTTTACCATATTGATCATCGAAACAGCACTCCTTTTCAGGTTTTCCGGGTTGCCCCTCAAATACAAAAAGCACCGCATCGCTGCGATGCTCCTGCACATTTTTATAACCCTATTGTACCGGAAAAGAAACCTGTGCACAAGGCATAAATCCACTAAAAAACTTTGTACATTTTACATGATATCGCCCAAAACTTGGATACAAATGGCCCGCATACGCAAAAAGACCCGCACCCTGCGGGTGCGGGCCTTAGACATAATATAAAATCAAGCGGTAGGGATACTATCCTTGATGGCATCGGTGATATCCCAAGTGCCGTAGATATCATTGTAGGAATCATTGGGTTCACCAGTAGCGGCATGCTTGGGAGTATACAGCACAGCTACTTTGGTAGCGCCGGAGAGATCCAGATTGAGAGTCAGAGTGGCCTCGGTGACGCTGTCCTTGCTAGCTTTGGGGTTAGCGGTATCGCCCAGACTGGGCTTAGGAGAGGTATTATAATAATAGTGCTTCGTGCCCTCAGCAGTCGTAACATCGACCTGGAAATGGCTGTCAGTAATCTCCAGCAGTTCGATCTTGGTGACGATCTTGAAGTTGCAGGTCAGGGTCTTGGTATTAGGATCATAACGCGGTTCTTTGCCAGCACTGTTCAGCACAGTGGCTTCACAGATGCCGTCGCCCGGCTTCAGGGTGTCACCGGCCTTGCCGACAGGACGGTTCGGGTTGGAGCAGCCGGTCAGCATGCCGGAACCTGCAATGGCAACAGCGGTAAGAGCGGTATATTTCATAAAGTCACGGCGGGAGAATGTATAGGACATGTTCGTTCCTCCTTTAAAAAGCAGATCAGTACGGCATTGCGGCATTACCTATAAGATAGGCGAAACCGGGCCGGATGTCAATGCCTTTTGGCAAAATAAAATGATGAAATTTTGAGCTGTGACGTTGTTTTGCGACGAAATTTCGTCCTGTGCGGGCCGCGTATCAGGCGCGGGTCACGTCTGCAGCGGTCATGACGAAGGTCATGGTCTTATCCGCTGCAAAGGTGGGCATGTAAGTAACGCTCAGCTGCTGCCAGCCCTTGGGGACCATCAGCATCAGCTGCAGATAGCCGGTACCCTGCGGGGGCAGATTGGTGGAATCCGAGAAGGTCTGAGAGTTGGAGTTGTACAGCGAGATGTTGGCACCGCACTCCACGCTCTGGCCGTCGCAGGAAGCAGAGAAATCGGTAGAAGCTGCTGCCAGTGCGTGGAAGTTTGCATCCACGTTCTCCTGCGGGGGCACGGGATAAGCAGCATTGATCTCGGCCAGATTCTGTGCGCCGATGTTGAAGGTCTGGTTCTTGGTGCGGTTGACCACGGTGACCAGAACAGCAATGTATTCGTAACCGGCCTGTGCAGGTGCGGTATCAATGTTGAACAGGCTGGTCAGCTGAACGCCAAGGCCGTTCCAGTTGCTGACCTTATCACCGACCTTGACATCCACGATGGTGGCGCTGCCATTCTGCTGGCAGCCGCCCAGCAGGCTTGCTGCGCCCAGAGCAGCAACGGATGCGCCGGTGCACTTGAGGAAGGTACGGCGGGAAATGGAGTTGGACATAAAATAAATCCTCCTTTTGATAGGAAAAACCGTATTCCAGAATGTTCTATTCTGTTTATACCCTTTCTGCCCGAAAGATGCAAGGGTTTTGGGGCTGAATTTACAGCTTTTTCACAGGAATATCACCCTTCGTGGGTAAGGCCCTTCACATGTGTTTCGCTGGTTTTGACCAGATTTAACAGGCTGGGCGTATAAAGCGGGAACTCGCGGGTCAGGCTTTCCGTGGTCATGGTCAGGCAGGCCGGGTCCTTTACGCCCTCGCCGCCGTTCACATCCTGTCCGTCCAGCAGGGCTTCCACGTTGGCTTCGGACATGCGCATCACGGCATCGGAGCAGCCGCGCCAGCGGATGGGATCGATGCTGAA
Organism: Faecalibacterium sp. AF10-46; assembly: GCF_003604105.1. Classification (NCBI taxonomy): domain Bacteria; kingdom Bacillati; phylum Bacillota; class Clostridia; order Eubacteriales; family Oscillospiraceae; genus Faecalibacterium; species Faecalibacterium sp. AF10-46. Next base: position 114,609 of record NZ_QVGY01000002.1, read on the forward strand.
CATACTGGCGGCGTTGTGGGGCTCGGCCGAGTACAGCAGGCGGAACATTTTGGCTACGGCCATCATCAGGTAGGCGCTTACCTCGGTGGTAAGGGCCTTGCTGTGGCACTGGCCGATCTTGGCGTACAGCACGTTCAGGCCGTTGGAGATCAGCTTTTTGTTCATGGTGGGCAGCACGCTGCCGTGGTAGATGTTGTCCTTCATCTTGTCCGGGTTCGGAAGGTCTTCTGCCGAGAGCATCATGCCGTTGCGCTCTGCACTGCGGCCCAGAAGATAATCGCAGGAAACATTATAGTAGTCTGCCACGCGCACCACAAAGTCCAGGCCGCATTCGCGGATGCCTTTTTCGTAGTGGGACAGCAGCGCCTGCGAGACGCCAAGATCCTCGGCGGCCTGCTTCTGGGTGATGCCGCGTTCCTTGCGCAGCAGCTTGATGATACGGTTGAATTCCATGATTTTTGGCTCCTCAAAGTTCGATGTAGGGGGACATCCTTGTTTTTGGTTTACAGCAGGTTGATTATACACAACGGAAAACCTTTTGTAAAGCAAGAAAAGTGACGATATTTTTCGTTGATTTTCGTCATTTCTGTCAAAAGACTTGCTCTGGACACCATATCTATGCTAAACTATAGGTATTAACGCATACATTTTGTGGCGTGCGCGGGGCCGCGGCTGCCGCCAAAGAGCAAAAAATCTGGCAGACGACACGTTTTTCTGCCAGATTTTTTCTCCGCAGCGGGTTTTGCCGCCCGTTCCCGTGCCGCCGCACAGCGATAAAGAGAGGCACTATCCATGAAAACGTTCAAGCTTCATCTCATCCGCCACGGCATGACTGCAGGCAACCTGCAGGGCCTGTACATCGGCAGCGGCACCGACATCCCTCTGTGCGACGAGGGCCGCGCGCAGCTCAATGAGCTGAAAGAGCGGTTCGAGTATCCGCAGGTGGATACCGTGTTCTCCTCCCCGCTGCTGCGCGCGGTGGAAACAGCCAACATCCTGTTCCCGGATGCAAAGCACACCTTTACCGTGCACGACCTGCGGGAGGCCGGCTTTGGCAAGTTTGAGAACAAGCCGGTCAAGGAGCTGGTGCACGACGAGGACTTTAAAAAGTGGATCACCCCCGGCTCCGGCTATGTGCCCGAAGGCGCAGAGCCTACCGACCAGTTCCACGCCCGCTGCGCCGAAAGCCTGATGAAGCTGTTTGAGTATATGATCCGCATGGATGTGACCGAAGCAGCCTGTGTGACCCATGGCGGCGTGATCATGAGCATGCTCAGCCAGCGCGCGGTGCCCACCCGCCGCCCGGAGCAGTGGATGGCAGACCCCGGCTGCGGCTACACGGTGCAGACCGATGTGCAGCTGTGGATGCGGGACCGTCTGGTGGAAGCCATCGACATCGTGCCCTTTGGCTATGCCGATACCCTGCGCGGTCAGGCCGAAGCCGAGGAAAACGAGGCCTTTGAGTAAGGATTCGGTTACAGTTTCGGCCCATCCCTTGACAGAAGCGGCGCAATCCTTTATTGTATAAGGGAACGATCATTTTAGGAGGAAGTTCCATGTCCCAGTCCATTTCCCGCCGGTCATTCCTGAAATGTGCCGGCTCCGGTGCGGTCAGCCTTGCGGCAGCGCTGCTCACCGGCGTACCTGCAGCGGCACAGCAGCCGCGTCTTGCAGGCGAACCTGCCCTGCTGGACGGCAAAGCTGCCGTGGAGCTGCTGGGCTATGCCCCTGCGCAGGAAATGGGCAATGTGCTGGTGTACCTCTCGGTGGAAAACCTCTCCGCATCCACCCTGCCGGTGGGCGCAAGCTATCTGCAGAGCCGTGAGGTGTGCACGCTTGGCGACCTGTACAGTATGGGCACCGGCGTTACCGCTGTGTGCGATGGCAAGCCGGTGCGCTGCGGCAGCTTTGCTGCGCCGCTCTACGGCGAGAACGCAGCGGATGCTTCGGTGTTCACCCTGAACCTGACGGCAGGCCGCGGCGCGCTGCTGCACTGCTTCTGCGCAGTGCCGGACAACTGGCAGACGCTGGAGCTGACCTATCACCCGGATTTCGCGGCGGGCCGCAGCGTGACCTTTACGGTCAACCGCAGCACTGACCACGCCGTGCTGGGCGTGGTGCCCACCTCTCCTGCCGAGGTCGGCAGCGTGGTGGATCTGTAAAAATAACCTTAAAAACCGAAGTATCCTCGCCCTCTCCGTCATTGCTATGCAATGCCACCTCTCCCATAGGGAGAGGCCTTGGCAAAACCAGAAGCTTTGCCGCAATGCCAAAGGCTCTCCCTTTGGGAGAGCTGCCGAACAATGTGAGGCTGAGAGGGCGAGGACGCTGACCTATAATAAAAAGACCATCTGAGATGCAGTTAAAAATGCCTCAGATGGTCTTTTTTGTTTTGTCAATTCAGCACATTCTGCCCGGCAGAATCCAATACCGTCAGCTCCTGCCCGGTCACGCTGGAGACCAGCGCAATGTAGCTGCGTCCGGTGCGGATGGTCAGCGGCCTGCCGTCGGCATCATAAAAGGCAAAGGTGGAGTCTGTGCCCTGCGTCCATGTGATGTGCCACAGCTGGCTGCCGTTCAGCCAGACACCGCCGCCAAGGGACAGGTCGTAGTCCAGCGTGGTGCCGTCGTCCCGCAGGCTGGAAGCGGAGTAAAGGACCAGCAGATTGTCGAATTGCGCCTGCGCGCCGGTGTTGGCATCCAGCTGGGCGGTGCCGTCTGCACGGAGCATCCCGTAGGTGCCGCTGGCCGCATCGTAGGCAAAGCCGGTGGTGCTTTGGGGCGCAAAGTTGATCTGCACCTGTTCGGCATCCCGGGAACCGGGCTCCGGCAGGCGGGGCTCTTTGGCCTGCGGCAGCAGGGCGGGCAGAGCGGAAATGGCAGAGCTGTCCTCGGCAGTGCTGGCCGAGGAGGAAGCGCTGCTGCCGTGGTCGCCCAATGCGCCGGAAAGGTTCAGGCTGCCCAGCACGGAAGCGACCTCCGCGCCGCTGGTATGCCACAGCGGCGCACCGCTCCAGACATCATCGCAGGAAAAGGCGTTGCGGCCCACTTCCAGCGCGTCCACGGCCCGCAGGTTATAATAATCCAGATAGTTGCGGGCAAACTGCCCTGCACCCCGCTGGATGGGCAGTACTTCCTGCCCGCTGAGCAGCCGCCAGTAAAGATCCTGCCCAAGGGTCACTGGGCCGACGGTTGGCATGGCCGATACCGAAGGATAAGCCAAGCACAGGCTGGTGGGCTGGCCGCTCTCGGTCAGGGCTTCCAGCACCACCGATGCGCTGCCAATGCCCCACTGTGTGGTGCTGGAAGCGGCGTTGTCGATCACCACGGCGGCGGTGCGTTCGCCGGGATACTGCAGCTCCTGCCCGGTCAGCGGGTCGGTGGGCGCTGCACTGTCCGGGGCAGTGGGGCCGGACAGCGCACACCCGCACAGCAGGACTGTGCACAGCACCGCCGTGCCAAGGGCCAGATTCCAGATGCGTTTCATGCGGTTCCCTCGTTACTGATAGCTGAAGTTGGACCACTCGTCGTCGTCCACGATGGCAAGATAGGTCTTGCCGCGGTTGAAAAGCATCTGCGCACCGGCCTTGTCGTAGACCAGCAGCGGATGCTCAGGCGAAGCCTTTTCCCAGCGGCCATGCTGTACAGCGCCGCGGCTGAAATAATAGGCATCGCCGCCGGAGATGTAGCTTACCTGCTGCACATCGCCGGAGTCGCCGGAATAGCGCTCGATGGGAGCAAAGCAGACCAGCAGGTTGTCAAAGCTCAGCTGCTTTGCGTTCAGCTCGTCCACGGTGTTTTCAAACTTGCCGGAGATGCGGCTGTACATCTGCATTTTATAGGTGCGGGCCTGTGGATCGTAGCGGAAGCTGGTCTTGTAGTGGTCCGAGTGGGTGATGCTGACCGTCTTGCCGGATGCTGCACCCTGCATGGCGTTCTCCTCGCCGGTGCGGTAGTCCGCAAAGCGGAAGAAGGTGGTGTCGTAATCGTATTTCAGGCCGATGCCCGCGTTGGAAGCGGCCTGCCGGATCTCCTTGCCGGAGGTGAACTCGGTGTGTTCATAGGCCACATCCCGGCCCCGGCTGTCGCGGTGAGCCACATGCGGATGGGTGGGAGTATTAAAGTAGCTCTTGCCGCCGATGTTCAGGCCGGAGTAGTTGTATACACCGATGAACTTGGTGCAGGCGGCGCTCTCACCATCGTGGTAGTACAGCGCCTGATAGGGCATCAGCAGCTGCAGGAACTGGTCGCGGCCAGAGCGCAGCGGGCCGATCTCCGGGATGGAGCCGGCATCGTGGAACACCGCGCAGAAGCGGGTGATGCCGCCCTCCACCTTGCACTCGATCAGCAGATCGGCAGAGGAAAGGCCGCGCTGCGGACGGGCGTTCTGACGAGAGGTGTTGGAGATGTTGTTCACCATCACGCCCACGATGCGGCCATTGCTGCGCTTGGCCTCACCGGTCAGCGGGTCGGCATCGTACGCCGGCAGTGCGGCAAGACTGGCAGCGGGCTGCTCGCCTGCTGCCAGCGAGGAAGCCGCCATGGCCTCCGAGGATGCAGCAGAAGAAGCTGCGCCGGAAGAACTGATGCCCAGTGTCTGCTGGAGCCAGCTGGAAAAATTGCTGCCCAGAATGGCACTGCCGGAAGCACTGCAGCTGGAAAGCGCCAGCGAAGCGGCAGCGGCACCGGTCAGGCGAAGAACAGTACGGCGAGTGATCTTCATAGGAAAAACCTCCTGCAAAAAACGTATCGGCGCGGCCCGGCAGAATGCCAAAGCCGGGAAAAAGTTTGCGGGTGCAGCGCGGCGGGGCGCACACTGCCGGGCAGTAAAACGCAGCGCACTGCAGACGGATTTGATTTGATTGTAACGATTCTTGCCGGGTTTGTAAAGAGGAAGTTATCGGGATGAAGCCCCTTCCGCTGCCGACACCGGAGCATCTTCGATCTGCTGCGCGGATGAAAAGCAGAAGCCCACACCGATGCAGGAGCTTTTTGCGCCTTTTTGCCCGGGAACCCTTGCAATTTTGCGCAAGTTGTGGTAATATTATTCGGCAGTATGTTCACTGCGGAAATATGCGCTCGTAGCTCAGCCGGTAGAGCATCTGACTTTTAATCAGAGGGCCAGGGATTCGAGTTCCCTCGAGCGCACCAAAAGGACGATAAATCGTTGAGATAAACGGTTTGTCGTCTTTTTTGTTTTATACGGGCTTTTGGGGCTTGTACCTATGATTTTTTCAAAAATTTCAGAGGTCAGAGGTACAAAAATGAAGAAGATTCAGAAGAATGCAGCCCGGTTTGATAATCTAAAGCAAGATTTTTTGGACGATAAGAAGTATTCTGGCACGGCAGAAGCCACGTTGAACGGCTATCGGTATGATATTACACGGTTTTTGAAGTTTCTGTCAGATGAACAGTCAGCCGTGAATCGATGCAAGTAGATAGAACGATTGATCGATTTGTGCTATACTTATCAATAAGAAATGGATTATCTTGCAGAGGTGCGTATCTGGATCAGGAAAAAGACTACTTATCTGGTTCGACAAAAGCAACCTATCAGAACAAAGCGTATCTGAGCAAAAACGATCCCAATTTACATAACACACCAAAAGATGCAATCGTTTTTGACGCAGCGGTCAATGCGGTGGTGGCCCCCTGTTTTGCCCGCGGAAAATACCGGCAGATTTTGAATGAAGCAAAGTATTATCAGGCAATTGAAAGCATCTACGATGACTTTACTGCGGCAGTAGAACGCTCTGCGGCGCAGGATACAGTTTATGTTCAACAAATAAAACACCAGGATACTATTATGCTTTTCGTACTTCAGCTGGGATCTTGTTCTGGCTCAGATATCCCACAGGGAGGGCGCAGAGGTGGAAACTGCGGCGGCACCTGCGCGCATGGCGGCCATGACGTCGGCTTTGTCCCGCAGCAGGCCGCCTGCAATGACAGGCACCTGTGTGCGGGCGCTGATCTCGACGATGACCCGGGGCATGATGCCGGGAAGGATCTCGACAAAATCCGGCTTGCCCTGCTCCAGCTGGCCGGACAGGCTGGTCAGCGAGAGGGAATCCAGGATGAATGCCCGCTGGACGGTCAGCAGGCCGCGGTGGCGCGCCCGGCGGATCAGGGTCGGGCGGGTGGAGATGATGCCGTCCGGGTGGCATAGGGCGTTGAGGGAGTCCACCGCGATCTCCCGCGACGAAAGGCCGTCCACAAGGTCGATGTGAACCACGGCCAGTTTTCCGGCATCATGTATGCGGTGCACAAGCCCGTCTACGGTGAGCAGGGTGCTCGCCAGCAGAAAAACGGCGCTGCAGGGCGAAGCCAGCGCAGCAGTCAGGGCTTCGTCCGTTTTCACGGCGGCGATCACCGGTTCGTCCAGCAGGGTTTCAGCAAGAGGATGCATTGGGTAAGACTCCTTTTTTATCAATTACTTGATTTATATTATTCTACAAAAAAGCCGCCATGTAAATAAGTTACACGGCGGCTGTAATGTAAAATCTAGGTTTTATCAGAATGTGGTTGCAATCAGCTCACCGCCGCCCAGAATGGTAGTGGTATTGGAACAGCTGACCATGACGATAAACAATTAAAAATATTTTGTGCGCGAACTATAAAGTCAGACGAAAATCATCAATGCTCTGCCCAGTCGCAGCTGCGGCCCACAGCCTTGTGCCAGCCGGCCAGCAGGCGGGTGCGCTCGGCCTCTTCCATCTGCGGGGCAAAGGTCATATTGCAGTGCCACAGGCTGCGGATCTCGTCCCGGTCCTTCCATACGCCGGTGGCAAGGCCCGCCAGATAGGCTGCGCCCAGAGCGGTCGTCTCCCGGATGGCCGGGCGCAGCACGGTCTTGTTCAGGATGTCGGCCTGGAACTGCATCAGGAACTGGTCGCGGGATGCACCGCCATCCACCTTCAGCGAGGTGATGGGCACGCCGGTGTCCTTTTCCATAGCAGCCACGAGGTCTGCGCTCTGGTAGGCAATGGACTCCTCTGCCGCGCGGATGATGTGGTTCTGGGTGGTGCCGCGGGTGATGCCAACAATGGCACCGCGGGCGTACATATCCCAGTACGGTGCACCCAGACCAGTAAAGGCCGGCACGATGTAAATGCCGCCGTTATCCGGCACCTTCTGGGCATAGTATTCCGCATCGCGGCTCTCCTGGATCATGCGCAGGCCGTCGCGCACCCACTGGATGACGGCACCGCCTACAAAGACGCTGCCCTCCAGCGCGTACTCCACCCTGCCGTTCAGGCTGATGGCGATGGTAGAGATCAGGCCGTTCCGGCTGCGGCAGATTGTGTCGCCGGTGTTCATCAGCAAAAAGCAGCCGGTGCCGTAGGTGTTCTTGGCCTCGCCCTTGCCAAAGCAGCTCTGCCCGAACAGCGCAGCCTGCTGGTCACCGGCAATGCCGGCCACCGGGATCTGCACACCGCACAGGTCGGTGGTGCCGTAGACCTCGCTGGAATCCGTCACGCGGGGCAGGATGCAGCGCGGGATATCCAGCGCCTTGAGCAGGGTGTCGTCCCAGTCCAGCGTGCGGATGTTATACAGCATGGTGCGGCTGGCGTTGGTGCGGTCGGTGACATGCACTCTGCCGCCGGTCAGCTTCCAGACCAGCCATGTGTCCACAGTGCCGAACAGGATCTCCCCTGCTTCGGCGCGCTCCCGCGCACCGGGCACATTGTCCAGGATCCACTTGATCTTCGTTGCGGAGAAATAGGCATCGGGCATCAGGCCGGTGTTCTCCCGGATGTAGTCTGCCATGCCGGGCTGCTGCAGCAGTTCATCCACCAGCGGAGCCGTGCGGCGGCACTGCCAGACGATGGCATTGTAGATGGGGCGGCCGGTGGCCTTTTCCCACAGGATGGTGGTCTCCCGCTGGTTGGTGATGCCAATGGCGGCGATATCGTGGACATCGACGCCGCTCTGGGCCACCACCTCGTTCATGACTCCATACTGGGTGGACCAGATCTCCATGGGGTTGTGCTCCACCCAGCCCTGCTGCGGATAGATCTGCTCAAACTCGCGCTGCTGCACCGCAATGATATTCTGCTCATTGTCGAACAGGATGGCACGGCTGCTGGTGGTTCCCTGATCCAGCGCCAGAACATATTTTGTACTCATGCTTTTGCTCCCTCCGTATCGTTTCAGGAGTGTGTATCACAGATTTCGCGTTGCCACAACGTCCACGCCGGTGCCGCACACATCTGCCAGCACCACCTGTCCGGTGCGGACGGGGGCGTGTAGGGTGACGCGATCCAGCGCAGCCATGACCTCGGTCATCTTCTCTTTGGGCACGGCCTGCGCAGTTTTTACCGGGCAGCGCGGGTACAGCCCACCCTCTACCCGCACGGTGCTGGTGAGGATGCGGGTGGGATGGGTCAGCTCTTCCCTGCCGTAGGCGGCACCGTTGGGGCAGGCGTTTCCAGTTACATTATAATCATTTTCCGGGTCTACCTGCAAGTGGCAGCCGCAGGGACAGCAGATGCAAATAACTTCTTTGATGCTGCTCATTCTGCAATAACCTCCTCTACCGCAACGGTCAGCGGGCCGTCTGCTTTTTCCAGCAGGACTTTGGGCAGTGCGATGTGCTCCATCTCGCCGGGAGCCATGCGCTGGCGCTTGAACCGGGCCAGCTGCCTGCCGCCGCAGGTCACGGTGATCTGGCTGGGGCCGTAGTTCTGCCGCACGCGGAAGGAAATGTTCACGCTCCTGTCCACATCAGCGGGGCGCACCCGCTGCGGCACGGTGTAGCCCACGCCATTGCCCGGAACAAGGTCAAGCACAACCGTATCGGCGGCTTCGCCCTTCAAAACATAGGCCGCCGCAGAAGCACCGGCAAGGTCGCTTTCGCCCGAAACGAAGTCCACCAGATCATGTACGTGCACCACATTGCCGCAGGCGAACACACCGGGGATGCCGGTCTCCATATTCTCGTAGACCACTGCGCCCTTGGTGTGAGGGTCCATGGGGATGCCCGCCTGCCGGGTCAGCTCATTTTCCGGGATCAGGCCGACGCTGAGCAGGATGGTGTCCACATCAAATTCCATCTCGGTGCCCGGGATGGGGCGGCGGTTTTCGTCCACCTTGGCAACGATGGCCTTTTCTACGCGGGCCTTGCCCTGAATATCCACGATGGTGTGGGACAGATACAGAGGGATGTCGAAGTCCTGCAGGCACTGCACGATGTTGCGGGTCAGGCCGCCGGAATACGGCATGACCTCCACGCAGGCCAGTACTTTGGCACCTTCCAGCGTCATGCGGCGGGCCATGATCAGGCCGATGTCGCCGCTGCCGAGGATGAGCACCCGCCTGCCTACCAGATAGCCCTCCATGTTGACATAGCGCTGGGCAGCACCGGCGGTGTAGATACCGGCAGGGCGGCTGCCCGGAATGCCAATGGCACCGCGGGTGCGTTCCCGGCACCCCATGCAGAGGATGATGCTTCTGGCTTCCAAAATCTGATAGCCCTTTTCCCGGCTGACGCAGTGGATCTTTTTGTCCGGGGTGACGTCCAGCACCATCGTGCCCAGCTCCACCCGGACACCAGTGGAGCGCAGCAGTTCAATGCAGCGGCCTGCGTATTCCGGGCCGGTGAGCTGCTCGCCAAAGCGGTGCAGGCCGAAGCCGTTGTGGATGCACTGGTTCAGGATGCCGCCCAGCTCGTTGTCGCGCTCTAAGATAAGGATATCGCGCAGACCATGCTGCCATGCGCTGTAAGCTGCGGCAAGGCCTGCAGGGCCGCCGCCGACGATGACCAGATCAATCATGGTGCTCTCCCTCCTGCTTGGTTTCGCACAGTAAGACGTTGGTGCCGGCCTTATCCTGCAGCACGTCCAGCGGACTGATGCCCAGCGTTTTGCTGATCAGTTCCAGCACGCGCGGCCCGCAAAAGCCGCCCTGACAGCGGCCCATACCGGCACCGCAGCGGCGCTTGACACCGTCAATGGTGGCGGCGGGAATCTCTTCGTGCAGAGCGTCCAGAATTTCGCCCTCGGTGATCGTCTCACAGCGGCAGATCACGCGGCCATAGGCGGGTTCCTTTGCAATGAGCCGGGCTTTTTCTTCGGGCGGAAGCTCCTTGAAGCGCACCCGGGTGCGGCCATCCCTGTAATCCGCCTTGGGGGCGGGCAGATCGCCGTGAGCTTCCAGAATTTTGACGGCTTCTCTGGCAACGGCCGGTGCACTGGAAAGGCCGGGCGATTTCATGCCCGCCAGATCGATGAAGCCGGGTGCGCCTTCCGCTTCGCCGATAACGAAGTCGCCCGTGTCCACATTGGCACGGACGCCCGCAAAGTTGCGGATGGACTCGCTGAAGCGGATGTTCGGCACGCTGCGGCGCGCGGCCGCGCTGACGAAGGCCAGCCCGGCGGCGGTGCAGGCGGTATCGTCCCCTTCCACGGGGTCGGCGTTCGGGCCGACGATCAGGTTGCCGTGGACGGTGGGGGCCACCAGAACGCCTTTGCCGTTTTCGTTGGGGCACTGGAAGATGACGTGGTGCACACGGCTGCCCTCGGATTTATCCAGCAGGTAGTATTCGCCCCGGGTGGGCTGGATGGTAAATTTGTGGGGTGCGGCCATATCGTGCACGGCCTGCGCCGAGATGCCTGCCGCATTGATGATATAGCGCGTTTCCACAATTCCGGAGGGGGTGGTCAGCGCCCAGCCGACGGCGGTTTTTTCGATGTGGGTCACAGGGCAGCTGCGGTGCAGCTCCACGCCGTTGCGCACAGCCACTTCTGCCATTGCCAGCGCAAACTCCCACGGGCTGACGATGGCGGCGCTGGGCGCATACAGCGCGCCAACGACAGTGGGGGCCAGATTCGGTTCCATGGCAAGCGTTTCCTCTGCGGAAAGCAGCCGGATGCCCGGCACGCCGTTGGCGATGCCGTTCTCATACAGTTTCTGCAGGTGGGGCAGCTCTTCCGGGCTGAGGGCCAGCACCAGACTGCCGCACTGCAGGTACGGCACATCCAGCCGGGCGCAGATCTCCTTGGCCAGTGCGGACCCCTCCACGTTGAGCCGCGCCATCCGGGTGCCCGGTTCGGGGTCGTAGCCAGCGTGCAGAATGGCACTGTTGGCCTTGGTGGTGCAGTCTGCCACGTCATTTTCAGCCTCGAAAATGGCGGTCTGCAGCGGGTAATGGGACAGCTCATAGGCGGCTGCCGCACCAATGACACCGCAGCCGATAATTGCTACATCCAGCATAAAAACCTCCTGATCGCTCCGTTTGCCGAATAAAAGAAAAAGAGCAGGACAAACAAAAGGGCCTTTCGACTCTCCCCTTGCTTGTTCTGCTCGATTCTCTGAACAAACTTTTATTGTCTTTATGATAATGCGATCTGCACAAGATGTCAAGCGTTTGTTGAAAATTTAAAGCTCATTTTTACCTGTGCGGCTTTTTTCTGCTCTTTGCGGGCGCGGAGGCTTTTGGCAGAGCACGGCCTGCTGCAGCATGGCCTGCAGCGCTGCGCCCGGCCACAAGGCCGGAGCCGAACGCCCAGTGCAGGTTAAAACCGCCGCAGCTGCCTGCGCAGTCCAGCGTTTCGCCCACAAAGTAAAGGCCCGGACAGCCCTTGAACTGGAAGTGCTGATCCACCTCCCGCAGGGCCAGCCCGCCGCCGGTGGTTTGGGCCTGCTTCCAGCTGCAGGGGGTCAGCCCTTCAAAGCGCCAGTGCTTGGCGGTGTGGGCCAGCTTCTGCCACTGTGCGGCGGTGAGCACGGCAGGCGCGTCGCTGTCCTGCAGCCCGGCGGCAGACCACACAGTGCGGCCCAGCTTCTGGTTCAGCAGGCCCAGCCAGAAGTCAGCGGCGCTGCCCCCTGCCGTCTGGGCGGCGTGGGCCGCAAACAGGCTGGCAAGTGCGGTTTCATCCACTGCCGGGAAGAGGTCCAGCTCCACAGCAGGAGCCTTGGGGCCGCGGCCCGGGGCCAGCAGGCCGGACAGCTGCATGATGCAGATGCCGGAAAGGCCGTAATCGGTGAACTGTACCTCGCCGTTCTCGCAGGCAAGCACACGGGCACCGTCCAGCAGGGATGCTGCTGCCTTGGCACGGATGCCAGCCAGCGCTTTACTGGGCTTTGCGCACTGCAGGGCGGTCAGGCAGGGGTACAGCGGCTCCACCCTGCCGCCGCACTGGGCGGCGAACCGGGTGCCAAAGCCGTCGGTGCCGAACTGCGGCCCTGCCTCGCCGCCCATGGCGCAGATGACGGCATCGGCGCGCAGGGTCTCGGTGCTGCCCTCTGCCGTCTCGAACTGCACGGCGTAGCCGCTGCGGCTCTGGCTCAGGGTGCGCACGGTGCAGCCGGTGCGCAGCTGCACATGGTGCTGCGCAAGGTGGTGCTCCAGCAGGGCCAGCACGTCCGCCGCCTGATTGGAGTACGGATACACCCGGCCCGCCTCGTCGGTGCGGGTATAAAGCCCCAGCGCACGGAACCAGCGCAGCGGGTCGGCGGTATTTACGGCATCCAGCAGCGGACGAAGTGCTGCCGGGTCGGCAGTGAAATACAGCTCCGGTGCAATGCCGGTGTTATCCAGATTGCAACGGCCATTGCCGGTGGCAAGCAGCTTTTTGCCCGGCTTCGGGTTGCGCTCCAGCACAATGACCTGTGCAGCGGGGGCACTTTGTGCCGCCGCCAGCGCGGCTGCAAGACCGGCGGCACCGCCGCCCAGAATGAGGATGTTCGGCATCCGGACACCTGCCTTTCTCAGTAGAATTTTAGGATCTGTCTTCATAAGCGGGGTGCTGTGCTTATGAAAACGGCTTTTTGTATCATTGTAGCAGAACCCTGCCGGAAACGCAACGAAGAGGCAGCTTTCCGTGCAGGTCTTTTTGCGCGGAGGCAGCAGGTATAAATGGCCCGGCCTGACAGATACTAGTGCTGCAGGCATTTTTAAGGAAACGGAGGAGCAAAAACATGAAAGCAACAGGAATCGTGCGCCGCATCGACGAGCTGGGCCGGGTGGTGATCCCCAAGGAGATCCGCCGCACCCAGCGCATCCGCCGCGGCGACCCGCTGGAGATCTTCACCACGGGCGACGGCGAGGTGATCTTTAAAAAGTATTCGCCCATTGGCGAGATGAACGCAGTAGCGGCCCAGTATACCGAGGTGCTCAGCAAAAGCTTTGCGCTGACCGCACTGGTGGCCGACCGTGACCGCATCCTTACGGTCAGCGGCTCCGGCCGACGGGAGCTGGCCGACCGCAGCATCAGCCAGCCGCTGGAAAAGCTGATAGACGGCCGCAGGCTGTACCAGAGCGAGGGCATTGCCGAAAAGTGCATCCTGCCCTGCGAGGGCTCGCCCCGAGCAGTGCTGTGCGCCGCACCCATCATTGCGGCGGGCGATGTGACCGGCGTGGTGGCCCTGCTGACCGAAGACCGCACGGCCACGCCGGATGCCGCCCAGCTCAAGGCCGTGAATGTGGCAGCGGCATTTCTGGCAAGGCAGATGGAAGAGTAAAGAACATGCCAGAGCGCTTTCCTTATAATAAGGAGGGCGCTTTCTTCGTTTATGACAGAATTATGAATCTTTTAAAACATTTTTCCAAGGGGCTTGACAGCACCGGAAAATTGGCTATAATGGTCTTAGCACTCAGGAACAAGGAGTGCTAAACAAACAAAGCAAACGCAAAAAGGAGGCAGGCGCTATGACGATGGATGCACGCAAGCAGCGAGTCTTGCAGGCGATCGTGGCGCTGTATGGTCTCGAAGGCGAGCCCGTTGGCAGCAGCGTGCTGGCAAACTACTTTGACATGGCAGTTTCCAGCGCAACGCTTCGCAATGAGATGGCGGCGCTGACAAAGCTGGGCCTGCTGGAGCAGCCCCACACCAGCGCGGGCCGTGTGCCCAGTGCCAAGGGCTACCGTTACTACCTTGATAATCTGCTTGCCGACGATCAGCCGCTGGACCGTGTGACCCGCGCCCGTGTGGATGCGGTGTTCGCAAGCCTCGACCATGAGCCGGAAAAGCTGGCCGCAGGTGCCGCCAGGGCGCTGGCCGCCATCAGCGGCTGCACCGCAGCCGTCAGCACCCCATGTGCCGAAGACCTGTGCATCGCCCACTATGAAGTGGTTCAGGTGGGCCGCAGCGCAGCGGCTGTGCTGGCCGTTACCACGGCCGGTTACGTCCGTACCCGTGTGGCACGGGTGCGCGCCGGTCTTTCCCGCGAGAATGCGGCAGCACTTGCCGCACTGCTGAACCGCAACCTTACCTTTGTAGCGCCGGTGGATCTTTCCACCCGGCTGCTGGCAGAGCTGTGCAGCCAGATCGACCCGGAGCTGGTGCCCGTCATCAGCGCGGCGGCTGCCATCCTGCAGGATTCCGTCAAGCCCCACGTATTTCTGGGCGGCGAGCAGTACCTGCTGGACTGGCCCCAGCTGGACGGCAAGGTGGGCGACATCCTCACACTGCTGAACGACGAGGAGCAGGCCGCTGGCCTGATCGCACCTCCGGCAGAACGCAGTGAGAGCGTGCTGCTGGGCGAGGATCTGGAACCGCAGATCCCGGGCCTGTGCATCGTGAGCGATCGGTATCTGGTGGGCGGAGGCCTGTGGGGCTCCATTGCATTGATCGGCCCCACCCGGATGCCCTTCCAGAAACTGATGCCGCTGCTGCATTACTTTGCAGACCAGCTGGGCGAGGGCATGAGCGGCAAACGAAAAGACACCCCGCAGGCTGCCGTACCGCGGCGGACTGTGATCTATAAGGAGGATCTGGAATGAGCGAAGAAGCAAAAAAGACGGCTCCGGCTCAGGAAGCGGAGCAGCCCGAAACGGCTCCCGAGGAAAAGGCCCAGCAGGCAGCACCCGAACAGGAACCTGCTGCTGAAGCTGCCGACCCGAAGGATGACAAGAAGAAGGATGGCGGCTGGTTCAACAAGAAGGCCCGCGAGCTGGAAGCCGTAAAGGCAAAGCTGGATGCTGCCGAAGCCAACGCCGCACAGGCCAAAGACCAGCTGCTGCGCATGGCAGCGGAGTACGAGAACTACCGCAAGCGCTCCACCCGCGAAGCCGACCAGAAGTTCAACGATGGCATTTCCTTTGCGGTGAACCAGATCATTCCCATTCTGGACACGCTGGAGATGGCGGCCAACGCCCCCACCACCGACGAGAACTACAAAAAGGGCGTGACCATGACGCTGGACAAGGCCGCCAAGGCGCTGGATGCCCTCCATGTGGAGGAGATCGAAGCGCTGGGCAAGCCCTTTGACCCCAACTTCATGAACGCAGTGCAGCAGATCCCCGCCCCGGATGGACAGGAGAGCGGCACCGTGATCACCGTCTACCAGAAGGGCTACAAGCTGGGCGATAAGATCGTCCGCCATGCGACCGTTGTAGTGGCCGAATAACAAAGCAGAAACCCGAAAGGGTTTTGAATATAACATCCGCTTACAAACATTTGAGCATCACATAAACAATAAGATTTGTTCTTTCGAGAGGAGTTTTCATTATGAGTAAGATCATTGGCATCGACCTTGGTACTACCAACAGCTGCGTGGCTGTCATGGAGGGCGGCGAGCCCGTTGTTATCGCAAACTCTGAGGGTGCACGCACCACCCCGTCTGTGGTGGGCTTCACCAAGACCGGCGACCGTCTGGTGGGTCAGGTGGCAAAGCGTCAGGCCATCACCAACCCTGAGAACACCGTTGCTTCCATCAAGCGCTTCATGGGCACCGACCACAAGGTGACCCTGAACGGCAAGGAGTACACTCCCCAGCAGGTCAGCGCTATGATCCTGCAGAAGCTGAAGGCTGATGCCGAGGCTTATCTGGGCGAGCCTGTTACCGAGGCTGTCATTACCGTTCCTGCATACTTCAACGACAGCCAGCGTCAGGCTACCAAGGACGCAGGCACCATTGCAGGCCTGAACGTCAAGCGTATCATCAACGAGCCTACTGCCGCTTCTCTGGCATACGGCATCGATAAGGAAGAAGACCAGAAGATCATGGTCTACGATCTGGGCGGCGGCACCTTCGATGTCTCTATCATCGAGATGGGCGACGGCGTTACCGAAGTTCTGGCCACCAACGGTGATACCCATCTGGGCGGCGATGACTTCGATGAGCGCATCATCAACTGGATGGCAGATGCCTTCCAGACCGAGAACGGCATCGACCTGCGCAAGGACAAGATGGCTGCGCAGCGTCTGAAGGAAGCTGCCGAGAAGGCAAAGATCGAGCTGTCCAGCGCAATGAGCAGCCAGATCAACCTGCCCTTCATCACTGCCGATGCTACCGGCCCCAAGCACTTGGATATGACCCTGACCCGCGCAAAGTTCAACGAGCTGACCGCTGATCTGGTCGATCGCACCATGGGCCCCGTCCGCAAGGCTCTGCAGGATGCAGGTCTGCGTCCCTCTGACCTGAAGAAGGTCCTGATGGTCGGCGGTTCCACCCGTATCCCCGCTGTCTACGATGCAGTCAAGAAGGAACTGAACTGCGAGCCCTTCAAGGGCATCAACCCCGATGAGTGCGTGGCTGTGGGCGCTGCTATTCAGGGCGGCGTGCTGCAGGGCGATGTCAAGGGCCTGCTGCTGCTGGATGTCACCCCGCTGAGCCTGGGCATTGAAACTCTGGGCGGCGTGTGCACCAAGATCATCGACCGCAATACCACCATCCCCACCCACAAGAGTCAGGTGTTCTCCACCGCTGCAGACAACCAGCCCTCTGTTGAGGTCAACGTTCTGCAGGGCGAGCGTGAGTTCGCACGCGACAACAAGAGCCTGGGTGTCTTCCATCTGGACGGCATCGCTCCGGCTCCCCGTGGTGTGCCTCAGATCGAAGTTACCTTCGATATCGATGCAAACGGCATCGTGAAGGTCAGCGCAAAGGATCTGGGCACCGGCAAGGAGCAGAACATCACCATTACCGCTTCCACCAACATGTCCAAGGAGGACATCGACAAGGCTGTGAAGGAAGCTGAGCAGTTTGCTGCCGACGATAAGAAGAAGCGTGAAGAGGTCGATATCCGCAACGGTGCCGACCAGATGGTGTTCCAGACCGAGAAGATGCTGAAGGAGAACGGCGACAAGCTGCCCGCCGACGTGAAGAGCGAGGCCGAGAGCAAGCTGGCCGACCTGAAGACCGCTGTTCAGTCCGGCAACGTGGACGACATCAAGGCAAAGCAGGAAGCTCTGAGCCAGGTGTTCGAGAAGATGTATCAGGCAGCCGCTGCCGCACAGCAGGCCGCCGGTGCACAGCCCGGCCCCGATGCAGGTGCAAACAACCAGCAGAAGCCGGGTGATGACGGCGTTGTGGATGCCGACTTCAAGGAAGTCTGATAAAAAACACAGCAGTGTGTGCCCGGCCAAACCGGCGGACGCACGCGTGGAATAGCAAAAGCCGCTCCGGTTTTGCCGGAGCGGCTCTTGCTGGTTATAGAGCGAGGAACCAACCGGGGCGTTTCCCGGATCAAACGTTCCCGGAGAGGTGAGTGGATATGGCACAGGAAAAGCGTGATTACTACGAAGTGCTGGGGGTATCCAAGACTGCGACCGATGCCGAGATCAAAAAGGCATACCGCAAACTTGCAATGAAATACCACCCGGACTATAACCCCGGCGATAAGGACGCCGAGGAAAAGTTCAAGGAAGTAAACGAAGCAAACGAGGTGCTTTCGGACCCGAAAAAGCGCCAGCTGTACGACCAGTACGGTTTTGCAGGCGTTGACCCTGCCTATGCAGCACAGAACGGCGGCGGCCCCGGTGCGGGCGGCTTTGGCGGTTTTGGCGGCGACGGCGTGGATCTGGGCGACATCTTCGGCGATATCTTTGGCGGCGGCTTCGGCGGCTTTGGCGGTTCGTCCCGTCGGGCCAATCCCAACGCCCCACGCAAGGGTCAGGACATTCGCGTGCGCATCACTCTGAGCTTTGACGAGGCCGTGCATGGCTGCAAGAAGAACATCACCATCACCCGCCAGCAGGAGTGCACCGAGTGCCACGGCAGCGGCTGTGCCGCCGGTTCCAGCCCCGAGACCTGCCCGGACTGCGGCGGCCGCGGCTTCGTGATCCGTCAGCAGCGCACCCCCTTTGGCGTGATGCAGACCCAGCAGCCCTGCTCCCGCTGTGGCGGCAAGGGCAGGCTGGTCAAGAATCCCTGCAAGGTCTGCCATGGCAGCGGCAAGGTGGCTGCTAAAAAGACGCTGGAGGTGTCCATCCCCATGGGCATCGACGACGACCAGAGCTTTGCACTGCGCGGCATGGGCGATGCCGGTGCAAACGGCGGTCCTGCCGGTGATGTGATCGTCATGGTCACCGTGCGCCCCAGCGAGGTGTTCCAGCGCGACGGCTACGATGTGTGGGTCACCGTGCCCATCACCTTCAGTCAGGCTGTGCTGGGCGACACCGTGCAGGTGCCCTCCATTGACGGCAAGGTGGAGTACACCGTGCCCGAGGGCACCCAGAGCGGCACCACCTTCCGCCTGCGCGGCAAGGGCATCCAGTACCTGAATGGCCGCGGCCGCGGTGATATGTACGTCAAGTGCGAGGTGGAGATCCCCAAGAAGCTGAACAAGACCCAGCGGGAGGCCCTGAAGAAGTTCGAAGGCACCCTGAAAGAAGAAAACTACGAAAAGCGCAAGGGCTTCTTCAAAAAGCTGAAGGACATGTTCAACAGCTGAGACGGAAAACCGCATAACATAAAAAGCGGCGGCACTTCCCAAACGGGAGGTGCCGCCGCTTTTGTTTTTTTTTCAGAACAGAGACCGGGACTTAGTTGCCGAAGATCAGCAGGGCGTTGGGCACCAGGCCGATGATGGTTGCGCAGGAACCAATGAACCAGAAGCTGCAGCCGATGTCATGGATGGTGTTCGTGGGGCTTTTTTCAGCATGGGCAACCAGAGCGTTCATGCCGTTTTCCACCCAGTTGGAGTTGATATTTGCCTTGCGGTAATCGTGGATGGCAGAAACAGCCTTGTACCAGCCGTACAGCGGGAACCATGCCATGGCGGCTTCCACAACACCTACGCCGCCCTCGGTGTAGGTCATTTCTTCGCAGGACAAAACATTGTATGCAGCAGGATAAGTAATGGCGTTCGTCATAAAGCAAAACTCCTTTTTTAGGTTTGATAAAAAAAGCGGCGGCTCTTCCGCTGAAGAGCCGCCGCAAAAAGCCCTTTGGTGTACTCCTGAAAATTAGAAGTAGATGTTGCCCAGAGAAATAACAGCATACAGACCCAGACTGCCGATGGTAAAGACTGCGTTGTTGACAATGATACCAGCGTAGTAGAAGCCGTTGGTCACGTTGCCCTTGCACTCGGCCAACATGTTGTTCCATGCATTGGACAGCCAGTTGTCGCGGTCCTTGGCAACTTCCTCACGGCACTTGCCAATGCCGATCTGGGTAGCATAGCCGGGCCAGAACCAAGCTGCCAGTGCCTGACCGACAGTAGCACCGCCTTCGGTGTAGGTCATTTCTTCATTAGACAGGACATTGTAAGAAGCAGGCATCATCATTTTGTTTTCCATAATAACACTCCTTTGAATCAAAGCTATCCAGACAGTGCAAGATCGCACTGTTTAAAACCCAAAAATAAACCGGGATATGCGCTTGGAGATCGTTCTCATAAAGCAGGGTGCGCCGCCGCATGACGCGAGTAGTTGCTTGCAGGAAAAGGAAAGCAGTGCTGTTCTCTGCAGGCAAAAGGCCGTTCAGACGGTATACAGTGCTCAGGCAGCCGATTTCTTATTTCTGCTTGATGAAAAGCCCGCGGCCCTCTCTGGCGGAAAAGGCCGCGGGTAAAGGGGTCTTTGGTCTCTCCGGACGGATCTTATGAGCAGGGTCAGAGCAGGACGATGGCAGCATTGACCAGAAAACCAACGCCGGTAGCGCTGGTCGCGGTGACCCAGACGATGCGTCCCAGATCACGCAGCATGTTCTGCGCACTGGAATCCATATCGCGGCTCAGAGCATCCAGACCGGTATCCAGCCAGTCGTTGGGGTGGCTCTTGCGGTAGTTGCGCATGGCGGTAACACCCATGTACCAGCCAATGGGCGGAATCCAGTTCAGCAGAGCTTCCGTAAAGGTAGCACCGCCCTCGGTGTAGGTCATCTCTTCGCAGGAAAGAACGTTGTAGGAAGCAGGCATCATGATCTTGTTTTCCATAATAACACTCCTTTGAATCAAAGATCGTATCAGCACATTCTATGCACTGTTCACACCAGATCGAACCATCGGTGAAGAGCAACTGCTCTATATCGCCATTGTACAACACCCGTTGCATTTTTTCAAGGGGTGAATGGGCAGAGTGCGCAAAAACTGGAGAGACTTCCGAAAAGAACTGGAAAAATTTGTGAAAAAAGACTGCAATAATTTGACATAAAACAACAGCGCCCTTTCCTTTGCGGAAAAGGCGCTGCCATGTTTACCCGGCCACACCGGCACGGTAGAGGTACGGGTCGCTCTTGAAGCTGTCAAAACTGTAGAGCACCAGGATCTGGTCATAATCGTTATCCGCGATCAGCTGATCCAGACCGTAGTTGTAGTTGCGGAAGTCCACCACATCGATCTGGGCGTAGTTTGCCGTCAGATACGGTGCAAAGCAGTTGGCGTAGCTGTCTTTGATGACCAGAATGCGCCCGGTGCCGTCGCCCTCAATGCGGCTCAGGCCGTTGTTGCCATGCAGGAACATGGCGTACTTATCGTACACGTTCAGCTTGTCCGTGTCGTACAGGCCGGTGGTCTGGCCGTCTGCGGGCTGGCCTGCAGCGGTGACATTATAGATGGTCAGGCTGTTCGGCAGGTCGTAGTAGGTGATAGTATCCGGCACGGCATTCCATGTGCGTGCCTTGGAGTAGTGGGTGCCGTAGAAATTTTCGGCGGTCAGAGCCGTGTGCGCGGCGGGGTCGAAGGGGGTCAGGCTCAGCGTACCGCACAGCTGCTGGTAGGCGTAGTATGCGCCAAGGCTCGTCCAGTGATGGTCGGTGCGGTAGTAGATATATTCGTCTTTGTGTTCGGCAAGGGTCTGCCGCACATCCACAAAGCGCCCTCCGGCGGCCTGTACGGCGGCGGAAAGCTGGTCGAGATAGGCATCCTCATCCAGCAGCGGCGCGTTTGCAGGCACGTTTTCCGGGTAAATGACTGCTGCTGCCGGGGCCAGCAGTACATCCACCTTACCCGGGTGGCGCTGGCACAGTGCCTCCACAGCGGCGGTGTTCTTGGGCAGGGTGCGGTTCTCGCTGTCCAGCAGGCTGAAGGTGCGGGGGAACATCATGTGCTCTTTGCCCAGCAGGATGCCGCCGTTCTGCTCCTTCTGCAGCAGGGTGGTCTCCACTACGCTCTGCAGGCTGATCCACTCATCGCGGCCGAACACCTGATCCTTCACGTACTTTGTGTAGGCGGTAAAGTAGCTGTTCAGCCCCTTGGCGGAAAGCTGGGTCAGCGCCGGGCGCTGGGAAAGGGTGGTGTTTTCCATCTCGCTGTAGGCGCGGTCCGGTGTAATAAGGTCCAGTGCGAACAGACCAAGAAAGAACAGGCTGAACACCACCAGCACCGGGTAGTGCAGGAGCGAGGAAGATTTTTTGGAATGCTTGTCCATCTTCACGCCTCCTTAAAAGTTGAAATAGAGGAACGGGCTGTTGGTGCTGCCCACCACATAGGCGGTGGAGACCACCAGCAGCGCCAGAATGGCGGCACAGCGGGTGACGGCATTCTTTTTGAGCAGGTTCCAAATCTTCTCAATGAACGGGGTGCAGCAGAGGATGCTGACCACCAGCAGCACACCGTAGTTGCGCAGGAAGTACAGCGGCGAAACACCGCCGGAAGGAACGAACAGCTTGTGGAACAGCAGACCGAAGCTTACGCCCGTATCGTTGCCCACGAACATGGCCCAGCCCACCACCACGAGGAACAGGGTGTAGATGTGGGGCCACACTCTGCCCTTTTGCAGGTGGGGCAGCAGGAACAGCTTTTCTACAGCCAGCAGCACAAAGTAGTACAGGCCCCAGCAGATAAAGTTCCAGTTCGCGCCGTGCCAGATGCCGGTGAGCAGCTCCACCACGAACAGGTTGAAGATCTGGCGCTTCAGGCCCTTGCGGTTGCCGCCGAGAGGGATATACACATACTCCCGGAACCAGCCGGAAAGGGTCATGTGCCAGCGCCGCCAGAACTCGGTGATGGATGCGGAGATATAAGGGTAGTTGAAGTTTGCGGGGAAGTCGAAGCCCAGCATCTTGCCCATGCCAATGCCCATCATGGAGTAGCCGGAAAAGTCAAAGTAGAGCTGCAGGCTGTAAGCGATGATGCCCAGCCACACCAGCGGGGTGGATGCAT
This sequence comes from Faecalibacterium sp. AF10-46, assembly GCF_003604105.1. Classification (NCBI taxonomy): domain Bacteria; kingdom Bacillati; phylum Bacillota; class Clostridia; order Eubacteriales; family Oscillospiraceae; genus Faecalibacterium; species Faecalibacterium sp. AF10-46. The sequence continues at coordinate 136,876 of NZ_QVGY01000002.1, forward strand.
TGGCAAGGCCCACAAAGGTGGTGGAAGGGCTGTCCGCAACGCCGATGATGTCTGTCCACAAAGCACCGATGGCATCCGCCAGCAGCACCTTTTTGGCAAGGCCAAAGGTGAACAGGGTCATGCCCTCTTCGATCTGCTGCAGGCTGTAGCGGTGCCGATATACGTGCAGCTGGTTCGAGACATCGCGGTATTTCACGATGGGGCCGGCGATCAGCTGAGGGAACATGACCACATAGGCACCAAAGTCGATGATATTACGTTCTGCCTTTACATCCCGGCGGTAAACATCGATGGAGTAGGAAAGGGTCTGGAAGGTGTAAAAGCTGATGCCCAGCGGCAGAGTGCCAATGCCCTGGATCTCGGCAAAGGCGGTGCCCAGCAGGGCGTTTGCGCTGCGCAGCACAAAGTTTGCGTATTTGAAGTAGAACAGCATCCCAAGGCTGCCAATGAGGGCTATCAGCAGAAATGTCCTGCGCAGGGCCGGCTTTTGGTCGAAGTGCTCGATGCACAGGCCGCTGATGTAGTTGATGAGGATGAGGGCCACCATGACCGGGAAAAACCGTACCTCGCCCCAGCAGTAGAACACCAGACTGCAGAGGAACAGAACGGTGTTCTTGAGCTTTGCGGGCGCAAGGTAATACAGCGCCAGCGTGATGGGCAGAAACCGGAACAGAAAGATGATGGTGCTGAAAACCAAAGCGTCAGCCTCCTTTTAGCCGAAAAAAGCCGATGCCGCAAATGGCACCGGCCTTGGGTGGATCCAGATTCAGTCTGCCAGTGCGCTGTCCACGGCGCTGTCCAGATCGGCAGTGCACTCGTTGGATGCGATCACCATGACAACGGTGTTGCCCTTGAAGGCGATAACAGCGTTCTCCACGTTATCCTGCGCCTGAGCAAACTCGGCGTAGTTGCCGTAGAAGGCCACCTGATCCTGCTGGTAGGAAGCCAGCTGGTTGGCTACGTCCTCGGCCTTGCCGTCGGCAGCTTCGAGCGCCAGCACCAGACCGGCATCGCCGTTGTCGTTGCTCTTCACGCCCTTGTAGCTCACCACGTCCTCAGCCTTCAGGCCGAAATCGTACTCAATGTTCATGGCTGCGATCTCGAACTGGTTGGAGATGGGGTCGGCTTCCAGCAGAGCATTGAAAACACCGTCCAGTGCATCAGAGCCGTTCTCGGAAGCATTGTCCACAACAGCGGATGCGGCGGCGCTGGAAGCGGGAGATTCCGCAGCAGCGGTGGAAACGGAGGAGGGAGCGGCCGAAGAGCTGGCGGAACCGCCGCAGCCGGTAAGAGCGACAGCAGCCAGCGCGCCGGTGAGAGCAATTGTAAAGAATTTTGTGCGATTTATCATAAAATATTCCCTCTTTTGTTCAAAACATTCTTGCAGCTGCCCAAAGCGGTCCTGCATCAGGGCAGACTATTGTTATCTTACCATAACTGTGTGCAAAATGCAACGAAAAGCCCCTCGGTTTTACGGATTTTTAACCGGTGATCTTCTCCCCTGCAGCAAGCTTCTGCAGCACGGCAACGGCATCCTCAAAGCACAGGCCGCTCTGCTGGATCAGGGCCGCATTTTCCGGCCCCACATAGCGCCAGTGCCACGGCTCGTAGGTGATCTCGGTAACGGCTTCTGCGTTTTTGGGGTACCGCAGGATGAAGCCGTATTCCACGGCATGGGCGCTCAGCCAGCGGAAGGCCTCGGTGTTTTCAAAGCCCTCGGTCAGGTCGGTGTGCTCCGGGCTGTTCAGGTCGGCAGCAAGGCCGCAGTTGTGCTCCGAGTAGCCCGGCGGGTTCACGATATTTGCCGCCTGCTTTTTCGCTTCGGCTTCGCTCAGGCCCTTATTGCGGAAATACTGGGTCTTTTGGTCGTAGAGGTTCTTCTGGTAGTCCACGCTGCGGTAGCCGCTCTGCATCCAGATGGTCACGCCGTCCTTTGCGGCGGCGGCCTGCATGGCGAGGAACGCATCGGCGGCTTCGGTCTGCAGGGTCTTGTTCACAGCGGTGGCCGAGCCGCACGCCTTGGTGGTAAAGGTATGATCGTCCGGCATTTTGTTCGTGTGGTTCACCAGCACCATGCGGGGATCATCCAGAATGGCCTGCGCTTGCCGGGCGGTCAGCAGACTGCTTTCTGCCTCTGATGCTGCCGAGGCGCTGGACGTGGAAGTTGCCGAGGCGGCAGGCACAGCGGAACGGCTGTGCAGCACGAACGAGGCCCCGCCCACGGCAATGCAGGCCACGACGGTAACGGTGAGCACGCGCCGCACGGCGGGCCGCAGATGGCGGCGGTGATGAGGATGGACAGACGGGTTCATCTGGAATACCTTCTTTCCGGTGGATGTGCATAGAGTTTGCTTCCTATGGGCAAGCTATGCCCGGAGGGGAAACAATATGAAAATGACAGCACAGGAATATGCGCGCCGGGTGCGGCGCATCGGGCCGCACTCGCCCTTGGGTCTGGACTGCCTGTGGGCTTTTGGCGTGGGCGGCGGCATCTGCCTGCTGGGCGAAGTGCTGCGCCAGAGCTATCTTGCCATGGGCGTGGAAGCCGACCTTGCCGGCACCCTGACCAGCTGCAGCCTGATCGTGCTCTCAGCGGTGCTTACCACGCTGGGCTGGTACCAGAAGCTGGCCGCAAAGGCCGGGGCCGGGTCGCTGGTGCCCATCACAGGCTTTGCCAATGCGGTGGTCAGCGCGGCCATCGAGTTCAAGGCCGAGGGCCGGGTGCTGGGTACCGGGGCCAAGATGTTTACCATTGCCGGGCCGGTGATCGTGTACGGCACGCTGGCGGCGGTGGTGTACGGCGCGGTGCTGTGGGTGCTGGGCATGGCGGGTGTGCCTGTGCTGTCATAAACACGGGCAAGTGTGCCGTAAGATTGCAGCATGATGTTATTGTACAACATTTTATGGAACGTTTTCCATCTATTTTCCACGAAGGAGAAATTTTGCCTATGACGGTCCGGTGCGGGGATACCCTGCTGTTCCAGACACTGCCGGTGATCGCTGCGGGTGCAGCGGTGGGCGGCAAAAAAGAGAGCGAAGGCCCGCTGGCGGCAGAGTTCGACGAGCTGAGCGCAGACAACCGCTTTGGCCAGTCCAGCTGGGAAGCTGCGGAAAAATACCTGCAGCTGCGCGCCGCGCGGCTGTGCCTGCAAAAGGCGGCGCTTCCGCAGGAAAAGGTGCAGCTGGCCCTTGCCGGGGATCTGCAGGCCCAGTGCACGGCATCCAGCTATGCCATGCGGGAGCTGGGCGTGCCCTTTGCCGGGCTGTTCGGGGCCTGCAGCACCATGGCTGAGGGCCTTGCGCTGGGCGCTGCTCTGTGCGAGGGCGGTGCTGCGCGCAATCTGCTGGCCATGGCTTCCAGCCACTTCTGCGCGGCAGAGCGGCAGTTCCGCACGCCGCTGAGCTACGGCGCGGTGCGCACGCCCACGGCCCAGTGGACTGCCACCGCTGCCGGATGCTGCCTTTTGCAGCCGCAGGGCGAAGGCATTGGCATTGCCGCTGCCACCTTTGGCCGTGTGCAGGATTATCAGGTAAAGGACATCAACAATATGGGGGCTGCCATGGCCCCGGCAGCAGCTTCCACCCTGCTGCACTATTTTAAGGATACCGGCACCGAACCGCAGGAGTTCGACTGCATCTATACCGGCGACCTTGGGCAGGTGGGCAGTCAGCTGCTGCGGGAGCTGCTGGCCGCAGAAGGCTTGCTGATCAAAAACCATGTAGACTGCGGGTGCATCCTGTTCGACGCAAACGAGCAGAGCGTAAAGAGCGGCGGCTCCGGCCCGGGCTGCTGCGCGGCGGTGCTGTGCGGGCACATCCTGCCGCGCCTGCGCCGGGGCAGCCAGAAGCGGGTACTGTTCACAGCCACCGGGGCCCTGATGAGCCAGACCACCTTTTTGCAGAAGGAGACCATCCCGGCGGTGGCGCATCTGGTGGAGCTGCGTGCGCCGGAAAAGGAGAAGTAAGATGAACTATTTCTGGGCTTTCTGTGTGGGCGGGGCCATCTGCGTGGCGGGACAGCTGCTCATCGACCTGACCGGCCTGACCCCGGCCCGCATCCTGACCGGATATGTGGTGGCGGGCGTGGTGCTTTCGGCCATTGGGTGGTATGCCCCGCTGGCCGAGTTTGCCGGGTGCGGGGCCACGGTTCCCCTGCTGGGCTTCGGCCATCTGCTGGCAAAGGGCGTGCGCACTGCGCTGCAGGAAGAAGGTGCTGTGGGCATCCTCACCGGCGGGCTGACCGCCGCTGCGGCCGGTGTTACCACCAGCCTTGTGTGCGGCGTGGTGTGCAGCTGGGTGGGCAAAAGTCACGACCAGAACTGAAGAAGAAATACACAAGAACATTGCTGCTTTGTCCGCCACCCTTCGCCCTGTTTTTCCACCGCACTGCGGTAAACTGTGCAAAACAGGAGGTGATGCGGATGAAGCACCGCTGGACGACCCTTTTGTGGGAGCTTTGGGCTGCACAGGCCTTGTGCGCGGTGGCAGCCCTGCCGCCGGGCAGTGCGTTCCATACATGCCCGGCACTGGCGCTGCCGGGGCTGGCCCTTGCAGCGGCGGTGCCCACGGCATGGGCTGCGTGGGCGCTGCTGGCCGAGCCGCCCGACGGCCTGCCGCCGGAGCAGCTTCTGGAGCAGGCACCGGGGTTCGATTTTGCCACCCTGTGCGATTTTGAGCGGCCTGCTGCCGTGCCCTGAAAAGCGGGCAAAACAAAAACCCCTGTGCCGGGAACCCGGTACAGAGGTTTTGTTCGTCAATCAGAAAGCGATCAAGCGTTCTTGTTAGCACGCTTTGCCATACGGCTGATCTTGCGGCTGGCGGTGTTCTTTTTGATGACACCCTTAGCGCGAGCCTTGTCGATCGCGGAAACAGCAGCCAGGACGGTTGCGTCCTTGTCAGCGGCATTCGCATCGATGGCAGCGTCTGCCTTCTTGACGACTGTTTTCAGGTTGGTCTTAATGGCCTTGTTGTGAGCCTGCTCTGCAGCAGCCTGCACGACGCGGTCCTTCTGAGATTTGATGTTAGGCATTCGTTCCACCTCCTTGGCTACCTATAACAGCGCACCCTATGATACCATATTTCGCGTACCAGCGCAAGCGTTTTTTTGATTTTTGTTTAGAAAAGTTTTATTTTTGCCATACTTTCTGCGTGCAGAGGGGGCATTTGGCCCCAAAACAGGCAGGAGGAGCAGAAAAATGCGTTTTACCGATATGGCAGACGAGATGTTTGGCGCGGCACAGGGGGCGCTGCCTGCCGGGGTAAGGCTTGCCACAGCAAAGCGCGGCGGGGTCACAATAACGCGGGTGGAGATCGCGCGCGAAGGGCTGGCGAAGCCCCGCGGACGGTATGTCACGCTGGAAATGCCCAGCGTCAGCGTGCTGGACGAGCGGGACGCTGCGGTGATCGAGACCTGTGCGGCAGAACTGCGCGCCCTGCTGCCGCCGGAAGGGCCGGTGCTGGTGCTGGGCATCGGAAACCGGCGGGTCACGGCGGATGCCCTCGGCCCGCGCACGGCGCAGAAGATTTTAGTCACCATGGGGCCGCAGCACACGCTGCCGGTAAAAGGCATCCGGCCGGTGGCCGCCATTGCGCCGGGGGTGTCGGCCTCCACCGGGCTGACTCTGCGCCAGCTGGCCGGGGCCATGGTGGAAGCGGTGCGGCCGGCGGCCCTGATCTGCGTGGACAGCCTTTGCAGTGCCGAGGGCGCGCGGCTGGGCCGCAGCGTGCAGTTCTCCGACACCGGGCTGTACCCGGCGCAGGCGGATCATGCAAAGCATCTGGACGCGGCAGCGCTGGGCGTGCCGGTGATCGCGGCGGGCATCCCCACCTTGATGGATTCGGACGAAGGAGCAGATCTTGTGGTCACGCCCCGGGCGCTGGACAGCGTGATCGCCCACGGCTCGGCTCTGCTGGCCGGTGCCATCAATCGGGCCTTGCAGCCAAGGCTCAGCGTGGCGCAGCTGTTCTGGCTGGCGGGGTAACACCGGTGGGCCGGAAGGGAGGTTATTTTATGCGCAGCAAAGCACTGCCGCCCGCCCGGGCGCAGGGGCATATCGTGCCGTTTCTGGAAGCGGCTGCTCTGTTTGCCGCACTGTGCATCTTTGCCCGCACGGCGGCACTGATGCTGGCTGCGGCCATTACTGCACCGCTGCCAATGGCCGAAACTCTTTTCTGGCTGGGGCGGCAGTCCGCACAGGAGCAGCCCGCATCATCTGTGCAGGTGGAAGCCGCACCGGACAGCACACCGGAAGCGGCATCCTCTCTGCCGCAGGCCGTGCAGGCGCTGACCGGGAACATTGAGGACTACCTTGTGCCGCTGCTGGGCGAGGAAGCCCGCCCGGCGGATGCGGGTACTGTCATTGAAAAAAATTATCCGCAGGGCAGCGGCGAAAAGTACATTCCCTGCGGGGCGGGCAGCATCAAAAACAATACCCGGCAGACGGCGGCAGACATTGCGGCGGAGATCGAGAATCCGCTGCCCTTTGCCATTGAGCCGAACAGTCCCGACCCGCAGGTGCTGGTGATGCACACTCACGCCACCGAGGACTACCGCCTTTCGGCCGGGCTGTGGTTTGCCCCCGGCGATGGTGCCCGCAGCACCGACTGCAGCGTGAACATGTGCGCGGTGGGCCGTGTGGTGGCCGATACCCTCAATGCGGCAGGCATCAACACCCTGCACGACGAGACCCTGAACGACTACCCAAGCTACACCGGCAGCTATGCCAACAGCCGGGCCGTGGTGCAGCAGTATCTGGCCCGGTATCCCAGCATCAAGGTGGTGCTGGATGTCCACCGGGATGCCATCGAGACGGAAAGCGGCAGCCGCTATGCCCCGGTGTGCACGGTGGACGGACGGCAGGCCGCACAGGTCATGATCATCTGCGGGTGCGACAACGGCACCACCGTTCAGCTGCCGGGCTGGCGGCAGAATCTGCGCTTTGCCGCTGCGTGGGAGCGCAGCATGGAAGGAATGTACCCCGGTTTTACCCGGCCGGTGCTGTTCAGCTACCGGTTCTACAATCAGGATCTGACCACCGGCAGCCTGCTCATTGAGATCGGCGGGCACGGCAATAACCTGAACGAGGCTCTTTATGCCGGGCAGCTGGCGGCAAAGGGCCTTGCTGCCGCATTGCTGGGCGGTGCTTGACAAAACGCCGCCAAAGTGCTATTTTTTAAAGGTCAAATGCAAAGATCGGGAAAAGTAGCGCGGGCCGTCCGGCCCAGAGAGTGCGGCACAGCTGAGAGCCGCGCCCGCACGCCGCGTGAACGAACACCCGGGAGCAGCAAACTGAACATGGCAGCTGCCATTAGTAGGTGCGCCGCAGGCCCTGCGTTACAGGGGCAGCGCTTTTATTGAGCGCGTGAGCGACCGGACACTTCCGGTAATTCAGGTGGCACCGCGGACATTACAAGACAGCTTGTTCGCCCTGAACTTTCAGGGAGAACAAAGCTGTCTTTTTTATGTTATAAAGGAGAACTATCATGGAACGTACCGAGATCGTTTCGCTGTTCAAAAACACCCCCGCCGACGGCACCGAGATCACCGTCTGCGGCTGGGCAAAGAACATCCGCGACTCCAAGAACATCGGCTTCATCGCCCTGTCGGACGGCGGCTGCTTCAAGACCCTGCAGGTCGTGCTGGAAGCAGGCAAGCTGGCCAACTACGATGAGGTGATCCACACCGGTCTGTACAGCAGCCTGCGCGTCAAGGGCAAGCTGGTGCTCACCCCGCAGGCAAAGCAGCCCTTTGAGCTGAATGCCGACAGTGTGGAGATCCTGGGCGACTGCCCGGCGGACGAGTATCCGCTGCAGAAAAAGAAGATGAGCATGGAATATCTGCGCACCATGCCCACCCTGCGCCCCCGCACCAACACCTTCAACGCCGCTTTCCGCGTGCGCAGCGCCGCTGCCTACGCCATCCACAAGTTCTTCCAGGAGAACGGCTTCGTTTACTCTCACTCTCCGCTGCTCACCTCTTCCGACTGTGAGGGCGCCGGTGAAATGTTCCGCGTGACCACCCTCGACCTTGAGAATGTGCCCAAGAACGAGGACGGCACCGTGGATTACACCCAGGACTTTTTCGAGAAGCCGGTCAACCTGACCGTTTCCGGCCAGCTGGAAGCCGAGGCCATGGCTATGGCATTCGGCAAGGTGTACACCTTCGGCCCCACCTTCCGTGCCGAGAAGAGCTTTACCACCCGTCACGCCGCCGAGTTCTGGATGATCGAGCCGGAGATGGCATTCTGCGATCTGTCCGGCTACATGGACACCGCCGAGGCCATGACCAAGTACGTCATCCGCTACGTGCTGGACAACTGCCCGGATGAAATGGCCTTCTTCAACCAGTTCATCGACAAGGGCCTCATCGAGCGTCTGGAGCTGGTGGCAAACAGCGAGTTTGGCCGCATCAGCTACACCGAGGCCATCGAGATCCTGAAGAAGAACAACAAGAAGTTCCAGTTCCCTGTGGAGTGGGGCGTGGACATCCAGACCGAGCACGAGCGCTACCTGACCGAGGTGGTGTTCAAAAAGCCTGTGTTCGTCACCGACTACCCGAAGGAGATCAAGAGCTTCTACATGAAGCAGAACCCGGACGGCAAGACCGTGGCAGCCGCAGATATGCTGGTGCCCGGCATCGGCGAGCTGATCGGCGGCAGCCAGCGTGAAGAGAACTACGACAAGCTGGTGGCCCGCATGGACGAGCTGGGCATGGACAAGACCAACTACGACTGGTACCTGAATCTGCGCAAGTTCGGTGGCGTGGAGCACGCCGGATACGGCTTGGGCTTCGAGCGCATGATCATGTACCTCACGGGCATCCAGAACATCCGTGACGTGCTGCCCTTCCCCCGCACTGCATACGGATTCTGAGTATGACGATTTGAATGCCCTCCGCTTGCGCTTTGGGCATATTCAGCGGAATGAATTTTTAATATTCGTGTTTGTCGCGGCCTGCGGGCCGCTCCAAACACATTTTCACGCAAGGGGCCGTATCCGGAAACTGCTGCTTTAAAATGATACAGCTGTTGACCGCAGCGGCCTTACCTGTGAAAGTGCGATCCCGGAAAGTCCGCAGACTTTCCGGGATCGCTTTCTATAAAAATTTTACCGCTATGATTGCCAGAGCAAAGCGGAGGCAATTCTAAATCGGCAAGATGTCTGACTTTTCAACAAGGAGCACAAAACAAGTGGAAAACATTTCCTCTGCCCTGCTGGACTGGTTTTACAAAAACCACCGCATCCTGCCCTTCCGCACCGACCCCAGCCCCTACCATGTGTGGCTCAGCGAGATCATGCTGCAGCAGACCCGGGTCTCGGCGGCACTGCCCTACTACGAACGCTTTCTCGCCGCCCTGCCGGACATTCCGGCCCTTGCCGCCTGCGAAGAGGAAAAGCTGCACAAGCTCTGGGAGGGTCTTGGCTACTACAGCCGGGTGCGCAACCTGCAAAAGGCTGCACGCATCGTCTGCGAGCAGTACGGCGGACAGCTGCCCGCCGACTACGATGCCCTGCGGGCGCTGCCCGGCATCGGGGACTACACCGCTGGGGCCATTGCGTCCATCAGCTTCGGCATCCCGGTGCCCGCCGTGGACGGCAATGTGCTGCGGGTGTTCTCCCGTTTGTACAACGACCCCGCTGCCGTCACGGAACCGGCCGTGAAAAAAGCGTTCACCGCCCGCGTGATGGAGCACCAGCCGCCGGATGCGCCCGGCGACTACAATCAGGCCCTTATGGAGCTGGGAGCGCTGGTCTGCGTGCCGAACGGTGCGCCCCTGTGCGAAAAATGCCCGCTCGCCCACCTGTGCGCCGCCCGTGCTGCGGGCACTGCATTGGAGCTGCCCCGCAAAGCAGCGCCCAAGCCCCGCAGACTGCAGCCTGTGACGCTGGCCCTGCTGGAAAGCCCGGCAGGCTTCCTTTTGCAGCAGCGGCCCCAAAAGGGCCTGCTTGCCGGGCTGTGGCAGCCGGTACTGTGGGAGGGTGAAGCCCTTGCCGCCGGAGAGGTCCTTGCCCGCCTGCAGGCCATGGGGATGGATACCGGCACCGCCGCGCCGGAAGCGCTGCCCGCTGCAAAGCACATCTTCAGCCACATCGAGTGGCATATGAACGGCATCCTGCTGCATGTGCCCGCCCAAGATGCTCCGGCAGGCTGCGTGTGGGCAAGCCGGAAAGCCCTGCAGGCCGAGTATACGCTGCCCGGTGCATTCAAGGCATACAGGAAGCTTATCATATGAAATTTTGGCCTTTTTGACCGGAACAGTTGTAATTTTTGACAGGAACGGGTATAATAAAAGCCAACAAGCACTGGAATGAAAGCTGAAACATCGTTTCAACGAAAAAAGGAGTGTATTGAACCTATGAAGAAATCTTGTCTGGTCGCTGTGATCACTGTTCTGGCCGCTGTTGCCGGTGCCCTTGCTGCTGTTGCTGTTTACCTGCACCGCCGTGAGAAGGAGCTGGACGAGTACGAGCGTCTGCTGTTCGGCGAGGACGATGCTGCAACGGTAGAGCCGGAGGCTGCTGCCGAAGAGGCTGCCCCTGCAGAGGATGCTGCAGAATAAAAAACACGAACCGTAAACCTTCGGGCGCACCGGCAGTCTGCAAAAGGCTGTGCCGGTGCGCCCTTTTTGCTACATAGAAGGAGTGTATCATGAAGCGTTTTCTGCTCTGGCTCGTGGGTGTTGTGCTGGGCGTAGGCATCTTTCTGGGCGCGGTGATGGGCGTGAGCTATGCCTTTACCACCGAGGGCGGCTGCCCGGACAGCACCGCGCAGTTTGGCACCGAAGCGCTGGAATCCAACGGCTGGTGCTGGCAGGTGCCGCTCATCGGCGGAAAGCTCGATAAGGTGTTTGCCAGCCCCGCCACCCTCACAGTGCAGAAGCTGGGCACGCTGTACACGGCCCACCCGGCCATCACCCTGCCGGACTGGGCCAGCTACACCACCCTGACCATCCGGACGGCTTCCGGCGAGACGGTGTTCACGGGCACAGCCAGTGAATACGAGAGCTTTCTGTTCCCAGCCAACGGCGAATATAAGGCAGAGCTATCGGTCTGGCGGGTGCCGGAGGGCGGCATGGCCACCCAATTTGAGGGCGGCAGCACCGGCTCAGTGCGCAAAAATCTGGGGCTGGAAAAGCCCGCAAAGCCCACCGGCTGGTATCGTTATGCCTTCCGGTTCACCCTGCAGGCCAGCGCGGAGGTGGAACTTTCCGCCGAGCGGGTGGAGCAAGGCGGCATTGTGGGCCTGCGCATCTCCGGCATGACCGGCGATGCAGCACCCACTGTGGAGACCGACCTTGGCAATGTGCAGTGCGTGCGTGCAGCCGATGGCTGGCGGGCCTACATCCCGGCGGCATACAACGCTTCCTCCGGCGGGCATGAGGTGAACATTACCGTGAACGGCGAGACCATCACCCGCAGCATCATCGTGCTGCCCAAGGATTTTGGCACGGTGGACGTGGAGCCGGAACCGGATGCATCGGATGCGGCAAACACCCAGTTCCGCAATGCAGTCTGGGGCCTGTACGAAGCGCCCGCGCGGGAAAAAATGTGGCAGGGCGGCTTTGTGAACCCGGTGGAAAGCTACACCACCCTTGTGGATTACGGTCAGGTCAGGGTGGTCAACGGCCAGCAGGGCAGCCGCTCCAACTCCACAAAGCTCTACACCATTCCCGGCGAGCCCTGCCGCGCCCCGGCAAACGGCGTGGTGGTGCTGGCCGCAGAGCTGGCCCTTACCGGCAACACGGTGGTCATCGACCATGGCTGCGGGATGCGCAGCTACCTGTACGGGCTGCAGACTCTTTCCGTCTCCGCCGGGCAGAGCGTGGAAAAGGGGCAGGCTGTGGGTGTGCTGGGCGAAGAACTGACCATGGACTTCAAGCTTGGCAGCAAGAGCGTGAATCCGTGGATGCTGTTCCAGACCTCCGGCGGGCTGTTCTGGAAGGAGAACGGGTAAAGATAAAGCAGAATTTTGAAGTCGCACTGCTACGTTGATTCATCAAATAACCGTTGTTCATTTTTTGCATAGGAGGTTTACCATGCTAGAGCAATTCTTCAAGTCACGGGTGGCAACTGTTTCGGATTCAACTTATTACCATCGTATTACAGATGCTTTGACAGCAGCTGGAATCAAATGCTATTGCAAAACCAAAGATGCTAATCAGCGAAGTGTTTTTGACGCGACACGGATGCGGGCTCAAATTGGGACTTTTGGAATAAAGCCCCGGTATATTACAGAGATTTTTGTAGATAAAGAAAACGCAGAGCTCGCTTCTCATATCATTCATACTCTGTAAAATTCCAGTTTGCAAACCTGCTATCAATATCAAAGGCCGGAGCCGTCAGCATTACCTGTCGGCTCCGGCCTTTTTCGGAGCTTTTAAAACCTCAGGAGATGGCATCCACATCCCACTTCATGCGGACGGCATCGGCACCGTCCAGTTTGATGTTCAGCGCACCAGCGTTGTCCATCACCTGCTGCGGGGTGCGGGCACCGCACAGCACATGCAGGCCGGGGATCATGCGGGCGGTCAGGGCGATCACCAGCTGTGCCAGAGAGCAGTCGTATTTCTCGGTCAGGTCGCCCCACTTTGCCAGCATATCCAGCGCCTGTGCCCGGCGGGCGGGCTGGAAGCTGGGGTTGGAGTTGCGGGTGCTGCCCTCGGGGTAGGTGGTTTCCATAGTCACCTTGCCGGTCAGCAGGCCCTGCTCCAGCGGGGAGTAGGCCTGCACGGATACGCCCAGCTCCTTGCAGGTAGGCAGCAGCTGCTTTTCCACACGGCGGGTGAGCAGGCTGTACTTTTCCTGAATGACGTCCAGCTGGCCGTACTTGCAGTAGCCGCGGATGATGTCTGCGGTGACATTGGAAGCACCGATGGCACGGATCTTGCCCTGCTCCTTCAGCTTCATCATGGCTTCCACCGTCTCTTCCAGCGGGTAGATGCCGAAATCGGGGGTCTGCCAGTGGGTGTACAGCACATCCAGATGATCGGTGTGCAGGCGGCGCAGGCTGTCCTCCACATCCTCGATGATGCTCTTTGCAGAAAGGTCGCGGTAAACGGTGGCGCCGTCCACGACCTTGTGCAGCACCGGTGTTTCATGCCGCCACTCCAGACCGCACTTGGTGGAAAGCACCACCTTGTCGCGGTCGATGTGCTTCATGGCTTCGCCCACCACGGTCTCGCTGTGGTACAGGCCGTAGATGGGCGCGGTGTCGATCCACTGGATGCCCTGCTCCACAGCAGTCTGGATGGCCTTGACTGAAAGGCTGTCGTCGTTATCGCCCCACCATGCACCGCCACCGATGGCCCAGGTGCCCATGCCGAGAAATGGCACCTGAATGCCGCTTTTGCCAATATTGATGTTTTGCATATATTTTCCCTCCATGCCAGCAGTGTTCCCCGCAATGGGAAGCAATCATACAAGCGCTGGCATTCTTTGTTGTATGCTTCAGACTTTATGAAAAAAGAGCCGCAGCTGCGGGACATTCCCGCACCGCAGCTCTCTTTCAACTCAGATATTACCGAACTCGCTCAGTTTCAGCGTTTCGTTGTGGGTCTCAGCCCAGCGCACCGCCCAGTCGGAGGTGAACAGCAGCAGGCGGTTGCCCTTCATATCCTCCACAGCCTTGGTGTCGCTGGTCAGGTCCAGATCCCGCAGGTTGTAGGTGTCGGGGTCGTTCTGCACCCAGCGCAGCTGTTCAAAGGGCAGCTGCTGCATCCGGATCTCCACGTTGTACTCGGTGTTCAGGCGGTACTCCAGCACTTCCAGCTGCAGCACGCCGACCACGCCGACCACCACTTCTTCCATGCCGCCGCCCACTTCGCGGAAGATCTGGATGGCACCCTCCTGCGCGATCTGCTCCATGCCCTTCACGAACTGCTTGCGCTTCATGGTGTCCTTCTGCTCAATGCGGGCAAAGTGCTCCGGCGAGAAGGTGGGGATGCCTGCGAACTGAACCTTCTTTTTGCCGGTGCACAAGGTGTCGCCGATGGAGAAGATGCCCGGGTCGAACAGGCCGATGATGTCGCCGGCGTAGGCCTCGTCCACGATGGCGCGGTCCTGCGCCATCAGCTGGGTGCCGGTGGCCAGCTTGATGTTCTTGCCCTCCTGCACATGGAAGGCCTCCATGCCGCGCTCGAACTTGCCGGAGCAGATGCGCATAAAGGCGATGCGGTCGCGGTGGGCCTTGTTCATGTTGGCCTGAATTTTAAAGATGAAGGCAGAGAACTCGTCGCGGCAGGGGTCCACGGTCTCGCCGGTCAGGCTGTCCACGCGGGCCAGCGGGGTGGGGGTGAGCCGCAGGAAGTTCTCCAGAAAAGGCTCCACGCCAAAGTTGGTCAGGGCAGAACCAAAGAACACGGGGCTCAGCTCGCCGCGCAGCACTTTGTCGAGGTCAAATTCCTCGGCGGCACCGTCCAACAGCTCGATCTCATCCACCAGCTGCTGGTGCAGATACGGGGTGAGCAGCTCGTCCAGTGCGGGATCGCCCAGCTCGGCCTCGGTCTCATCCACCTTCTTCACGCCGTTGGCGCGGCCGTCGCTGGAAAATGCCAGCACCTTGCGGGTGTTGCGGTCGAACACGCCCTTGAACTCCTTGCCGCAGCCGATGGGCCAGTTCATGGGGTAGGTCTTGATGCCCAAAATCTCCTCGATGTTCTCCATCAGCTCAAAGGGGTCGCGGGCTTCGCGGTCCATCTTGTTGATGAAGGTGAAGATGGGGATGTGGCGCAGGGTGCACACCTTGAACAGCTTGATGGTCTGGGCCTCAACGCCCTTTGCAGCGTCGATGACCATGACGGCAGAGTCTGCCGCCATCAGGGTGCGGTAGGTGTCCTCCGAGAAGTCCTGATGGCCCGGGGTGTCCAGAATGTTCACGCACTTGCCCGCGTAGTTGAACTGCAGGACAGAAGAGGTGACGGAAATACCGCGCTGCTTCTCAATGTCCATCCAGTCGGACACGGCGTGCTTTGCGCTCTGCTTGCCCTTGACGGAGCCTGCCTGATTGATGGCTCCGCCGTACAGCAGCAGCTTTTCGGTCAGAGTGGTCTTACCGGCGTCGGGATGGCTGATGATCGCAAACGTCCGGCGGCGCTCGATTTCTTCACGATTTGTCATAAACTGTAGATCTCCTGATAAACCTGCTGTGGAGCAGGAAGTGGATTTTTGCATTCAGTATGTCCGGTTGGACTTTGCCGGGCTCGCCCTCTCAGGCGCTAACGCGCCAGCTCCCCCAAAGTGGGAGCCCTTGGCAGTCCACGCAAAGTGCATCTTTTTGCCAAGGCCTCTCCCTTTGGGAGAGGTGGATTTGCGAAGCAAAGACGGAGAGGGCGAGGCCGTCTTTTTACACATACGTACCCTATTTTATCCGAAAACGCTCCATAATGCAAGTGTTTTCGTTATTTTTTCAGGATGATGCAAGGCAGAGGGGCGGTTTCGGCCCAGTTGGCAAAATCACACACCAGAACGGTAAAACTTTTGAGCGGAAGTGCCCGGAGATATTCCAGCACCGTCTGCTTTTCATCCGTGCCGTTGACCTGCCCGCTGTAGAGGATGGCGCTCACCACGCCGCCGGGGCGCACGGCTTCCAAAGCCGCCTGCAGGGCGGGGATGCTGCTCTGCGCGGTGGAGAACACTGCGTGGTCGGCCCCGGGCAGCCAGCCAAAGTTGAACATCACCGCATCTGCCGTGCCGGGCTGCACAATCTGTAAAAGGTCTGCGTGGCTTTGGCAGTGCAGCTCATACCGGGCGGCAGGCACGCCCAGCTGTTCCAGATGCTTCCGGGTGGATGCAATGGCAGCTTCCTGCACGTCAAAGCCGACTACCTTTCCTTCCGGCGCGGTGATACCACACAGGAAGGCCGTGTCGCCGCCGTTGCCGCAGGTAGCATCGATGCAAAGACGCGGCTGTGCCAGCCGGGCGGCCAGAAAGTCCTGCACGAACTTGACGGCGGTCAGGTCCGGCGTGCGGCGGCGCACCAGCTGCCTGCCTTCTGCTGCAAAGCCGAACTTTGCCCAGAACGCAAGCTCTGCGGCATCGGCGGGCAGCGGGGTGGTAAATACGGTAGCCTTTTCGCGGTCGTATCCGGCGTAGGCGCGCAAGACTTCTTTTAATAGATAGGAGCCGTAGCCTTTGCGCCGCCACTGCGGTTCGATGCCAAACGCGGTGATGGCAGCCCCCTTCGGGGCGGGCGTGAGCGCGCAGAAGCCGATCTGTGTTTTTTCCTTATAGAGGGCAAAGCCCTCGTCTGTGCGGTGCAGTTCCATGGTGTGTTCCTCCTGAATTTACACTTTTACAATAGCAAGCGCAAAGGCCGCTGTCAAGGGCGGAAAGCGCGTCTTTATTTCACAGTTTCTTCACGGCGCGCGCGATTGATTTTCACAATTGATGGTTACAATAGGAGCAGTTCAACGGAACAGGGCTCCTGTGGACGTATCCCTTACGGAAAGGAAGTATCAGCATGGACAATGAGAACAAATGGGAATATGATTATTCCTCTCAGGATAAAAACGAAAGCGGAGATACCGGTTATCCCAATGTGGGCAGTAGCGGCATGAACACCGCCAACCAGTACAACGACCCGCAGCCGGAACCGGAGACCGCTTACACCGCTCCGCAGACAGACAACGGCGCAGGTGGTGCAACGCCGCCGGTACATCCGGTACAGCCGCAGGACGCGCAGCCCCCTAAAAAGAAGAAAAAGTTCAATGGCAAGCGCGTTGCACGCAGCGCTGTGGCGCTGGTGCTGGCCGCAGCCATGGGCTTTGCGGGCGGCTTTGTGGGGGCAAAGTTTGGCGGCAGCGGCAAGGTGGTCATTCAGCAGGTGGCACCTTCCTCTACGGCCGACAGTGCACCCGGCTCGGATAGTTCCATCACCGCAGCATCCAGCAGCGGCAGCAGCCTGACCACGGAACAGGTGGCTGATCTGGTCAGCCCCAGCGTGGTGGTCATCACTACGGAGCAGGTGGTCTACTCTCAGTGGTCGTGGTACGGCCAGAATCAGGTGGAGAGCGGTGCCGGCAGCGGCGTAATCATCAGCTCGGACGGCTACATCCTCACCTGTGCACATGTGGTGGACGGCGCTTCCACCATCACCGTTACCATTGGTGACAAGGACTACACCGCCACCCTTGTGGGCGAAGATACCACCAGCGATATCGCGGTCATCAAGATCGATGCTGACGGCCTGACCCCCGCCACCGTGGGCAACAGCGACAGCCTGAAGGTGGGCCAGAGCGTGATGGCTGTGGGCAACCCGCTGGGTGAGCTGGGCGGCACCGTGACCGGCGGCATGATCAGCGCTTTGAACCGCAGCGTCACCATTCAGGGCAGCAGCTCTGTGAACACCATGTCCCTGATCCAGATGGATGCTTCGGTCAGCCCCGGCAACTCCGGCGGCGGCCTGTTCAATATGAACGGTGAGCTGGTCGGCATTGTGAATGCAAAATCCTCTTCCAGCGATGCAGAGGGTCTGGGCTTTGCCATCCCCATCAACGATGCCATCAAGGTGGCACAGGAACTGCTGGAGAACGGCTATGTGACCGGACGGCCTTATTTGGGCATCACCTATCTGGCCGTGACCGACGCACAGACTGCTTCTCAACTGGGCGTGAATGCCTACGGCGTTTACGTTGTGGAGGTGGTCAAGGGCGGCCCTGCCGAAAAGGCAGGCCTGCAGGCCGGTGACCGCATCGTGAGCGTGGACGGCACCGAGATCGCCTCCAAGGACGACCTTGGCACTCTGATGCAGAAGCACGCAGCAGGCGATACGCTTTCCATCACCATTGCACGCGACGGCCAGATGCAGACGGTCAATGTGACACTGAGCGAAAAGACGGCTTCCAACAGCTGAGCAAAATAGAAAATAGGAGCGGATGAGAGTTTTCCATCCGCTCCTGTTTTTATATCTGTCCAAAGATGGCGGCACTGTAAGGCATCAGCACGGCCTCGTGCTCATACACTCTTGCCGGGCCGCGCCACAGGCTGGACGAGATGCCGTCGCTCAGCATCTGCCAGCGTCCAACCGGCAGCGGCACGGCCTTGCTGATCTCGGTGGGGTTATAGAACACGCACAGCGCCTGCCATGCTGCGCCGTCGCCCCACTGGGCGGGCAGCTGCCAGCCCACCAGCGGCTGCTCCAGTGAGAAAAAGTACAGGGCATCCGGCGCGTGGGGGTCGGTGCTGGAAAGCCGCGGAAACCTTGCCCGCAGAGCCAGCAGGCCGCGGTAGTAGTCCACCAGTGCATGGTATTTTTCGGCCCGCTCCCAGTCCAGCCGGTTCAGCGCAGGCGAGGAGCGGTAGCTGTTGCCCTTCCCTTTTTTGGTGCGGGCAAACTCCTCGCCCGCCTGCAGGAAAGGCAGGCCGAAGCTGGTCAGGTAAATGCCCGCCGCCAGCCGGTTCTGGGCAAGGGCTGTGCTGTCTGCCGCCGTGAACTCCGGCTTTTCGTACCGCACCAGCAGCAGCTTGTCCCACAGGGTGAAGTTGTCGTGGGCGGAAACATAGCTCACGATCTGGCTGGGCGCGTGGGGCGGCAGACGGTCGCTGCGGCACCATGCCGCCACCGCGCCGCCGATGTCCCAGAAGCTGCCGGGCCTGCCCTCCACATAGCCCGGCTCCCGGGCGTTGAAGCAGCCGCCCTTGATGGTGTCGCGGGTGTCGTCGCAGAAGATGCCGATGCGATCGTTCAGCATGGCAAGATTCGCCTTGTTGGCCTCGTACCGGTGCAGCTGGCTGCCGCCGCCCTGCCACGGCTCGCCGTACATCAGGATATCCCGCCCGCCGGGCAGCGTATCCAGCGCGGCGCGCACCGCGTTGATGGTCTCCACGTCGTACAGGCCCATCAGGTCGAACCGGAAGCCGTCGATGTGGTATTCCTGCGCCCAGTAGAGGATGGAATCGATCATATACCGCCGGGCCATGGGTCGCTCGCTGGCGAATTCGTTGCCGCAGCCGCTGCCGTTGGAAAAGCTGCCGTCCTCGTTCTGGCGGAAAAAGTAGCAGGGCACGGTGTCGTTCAGCGGGTTCTCATTGCGGTACATGTGGTTATACACCACATCCATCACCACACCGATGCCCGCCGCGTGCAGGGCTGCGATCATTTCCCTGCACTCCCGGATGCGCACCTCGCCGCGGGTGGGGTCGGTGGAATAGCTGCCCTCGGGCACATTGTAGTTGGTGGGGTCATAGCCCCAGTTGTACTGCCGCAGCAGCGGCTTTGCCTCGTCCACGCTGCCAAAATCAAAAATGGGCATCAGCTGCACATACTTCACGCCAAGCCGCTTTAAATAATTCAGGCAGGTGGGGTGGATGCCGTCCCCGTGCAGGGTGGTGCCCTGCTGGGTAAAGGCCATGAACTTGCCCCGCCATGCCGGGCGCACGCCGCTGGCAGCGTCCTGCGAGAAGTCGCGCACGCTCACCTCCCACACCGCGCGCTGCTCCGGCGGGATGACCGGACGCACATCCCGCTCCCACCCGGAGGGGGCGGTGCGGGCAAGGTCCACGATCATGCTGCGGGTGCCGTTCACGCCTGCCGCACGGGCATAGGGGTCGCCGGTCTGGCGCGAAATGCCATCCACTGTGACCGTATAGGTATAGTATCGTCCGTGCTGGTCGCCGGGCAGATAGATGCTCCACACCCCCTGCTGCCCCCGCTCCAGCGGCAGAGTGCCTATGGGCTCACCGCCGCTGCCTTTGCGGTAAAGGCTGACCTCCACCCTCTGCGCCGTGGGTGCCCACAGGCGCAGATGGGTGCCGGAAACAGCATATTCCTGCCCCAGCGGGCCGGTGTAGGTGGTTTGAAGGTCAAAGGAGATGCTCTCGTACAGCGTTTTCAGTTCGGCGGGCGTTTTGACGGTCATAGTTTCTTCATTCCTTCTTGCAGATTTCCTATCAGATATAAGTGTAAACACCGGCGGTCTTTTTTGCAAGAGGGAATTGCAAAACCTGTCCGGGTACACTATACTGGAAGAAAACGACAAAAACGGAGGGCAAACCATGGCATATACCGACGATTGGGAAAACCTTATGAACGGTGTGTTCGGTGCAGGGGGAAAACCGCGCTTTGGCGGCACGGCTCAGCCGGAAAGCAAAACGCCAAAGGCCAAAGCGCCCGCAGTGCCGGACCTGAACGCTGCTCTGCTGGAAAACCAGAAGCAGCTGGATGCCCTGCTCAAAAAACAGAACGCCCAGCTGAAAACGCAGGACACTGCGGTGCAGTCTGCTCTGAAGGACAGCCGCCAGATGCTGCGGGATATGGAAGCGGACGGCCTGCTTGCCAAGGGCACTGCCGATGTGACCGCAGAGCACCTTGGCAGCTTTGAGGGCCTTGCCGCCGAGGTGAAAAAGACCGTTCTCGGGCAGGATGCCTTTGTGGACAGCGTGGTGCGCGCCATGCGCCGGCCCTTTGTGCTGGGCACTGAGCGCCCGGCGGCACGCAATGTGATCCTGATCTGCGGAGGTGCAGGCACCGGACGGCACTTTGCGCTGGAAGAGACCGCCCGCATCATGGCGGCGCGGGGCCTTTTGCAGAGCGACAAAACCGCGGTGGTGGACCTTGCCCTCTACCCCAATTCCGGTGCGGAAAAGCTGTTTTTGCAGGATCTGTACGCGGCCCTGCACGCACCCGGGGAGATCGTGATCTTTGAGCACTACGAAAGCTGCCATGCGGCCTTCCTCAAGACTCTTGCAGACCTTGCTGTGAAGGGCAGCGCACCGCTTTCCAGCCGGTATCTTGTGAACAAGGAGGGCATCCTTGTGGATGCAGGCACGGCGCTGGCACCGGGCGCTGTGAGCAGTATCACGCCCTGCGGCAAGTACCTCATCTTCTTTTCCCGCAAGGGCTGGGACGTGCTGGCAGATAAGTTCGGTGCGCCCTTTGTGGCGGCGGTGGGCGATGTGTGCGCCACCAGCGCCTTTGCCCGCGAGGACCTTGCAGCGCTGGCGGCGCAGCAGCTGAATGCGCTGGCCCAGAAGGTGAGCGCACGCCTTGGCCTGACCCTCTCTGCCGGGGCCGATGTGCGGGACTATGTAGCCGCCCAGTGCTCTAAGGAAAAGGGTGCGGCGGGCCTTGCGGAATGCTGCGATAAAATGTTCCGCGCCCTGAGTGAATACTGCCTGCAGACCGATGCAAAGCTTACCGGCACCGTCACCCTGACTGCAAAGCCGGAGGGTGTGTGGTTTTGCCTGAACGACCAGCCCGAGCAGGAGCTGTCTGCCCTGCTGCCTGCCGAGTACACGGGCGCTGTAGATGAAATCCGCGCAGAGCTTGACGGCCTTGTGGGCCTTGGGGCGGTCAAGGAGTATGTGTTCGGTCTGGCGGATAACCTGAAGGTGCAGCAGCGCCGCGCGGCGGCAGGCTTCAAGACCGCCAGCCTTTCCATGCACATGATCTTCACCGGCAACCCGGGCACCGGCAAGACCACCATTGCCCGGCTGGTGGCAAAGTACCTCAAGGCCATCGGCGCGCTGAAGGGCGGCCAGCTGGTGGAAGTGACCCGCGCCGACCTTGTGGGCCGCTACACCGGCCACACCGCCCCGCTGACAAACAGAGTCATCGAGAGTGCCCTCGGCGGTGTGCTGTTTATCGATGAAGCCTACAGCCTCTACCGCGGCGAGCAGGACAGCTTTGGGCTCGAAGCCATCGACACCCTTGTGAAGGGCATGGAGGATCACCGGGACGAGCTGGTGGTCGTTCTGGCGGGCTACACCCGGGAGATGGAGGTGTTCCTTACCGCCAACAGCGGTCTTGCCAGCCGCTTCCCCAACAAGATCGAGTTCCCGGACTACACGGCAGACGAGCTGCTGGACATCACCAACGTGCTGGCAAAGGGCAAGGGCTACCGCCTTGCCGAGGGCTGTACCTTCCCGCTTTTGGGCTACTACAAGCGCCGTCAGGCGCTGGACAGCCGCACCGCCGGCAACGGCCGTCTTGCCCGCAACACGCTGGAAAAGGCCATCTTCCACCAGAGCCGCCGCCTTGTGGCAGAACCTGCCGCCGAGCTGGACCTGATTTTGCCCAGCGATCTGGAATTTGAGGAGTGAGAGATTCAGAATGGCCTCCGCTTCGCTCTGGCCATGCTCAGCGGAAGAATTATTTATAGGAACAGCAAACCCCGGCGGGCTGCGGCCTGCCGGGGTTTGCATTTTTCACGGATGGAGTCGTACCGGAAAGCAGCATCTGGCGCTCTGACTCCACAGGGCAGGACGGTGCCGTGAAATTATTTCCTGCCGGAAACGCTGCATCTCCCGGTCCGGGCCTTCCCTGTGAAAAAAGGTTCCGGAAAAATCCGCAGATTTTTCCGGAACCTGATTATAAATATCATTTCATCTGATGATGGCCAGAGCGAAGCGGAGGCCATTTTAATCGTGCTGCTTCGCAAGGGCCTGCACCATATCGTGTATCCCCTGCCGCACCTCGGCGGGAGCCGTTACTTCCACCTTGCCGCCAAAGCCGCACACCCAGCCGTAGAACTGGGGGCTGACGCATACCGGCACATCAAAGTGAAAATATGCACCGTCTTTCTCCGGCACGAACAGCGGCGTTTTGCCAAAGCGGTCGCGCATGGCGCTTTCCAGGTCGGCGGTGCAGCGCAGGGTGACCCGGTACTCCGGCCCGCCGAACATGTTGAAGTGCTTGCGCAGATAGGCGGGCAGGTCGAACTGGCGGAACTCGGCTTTGCCCCGGCGGGCATCGCTCAGCACCGTCACGGCAGACATGCGGTCCACGCGGTAGTTGCGGATGCCCGCAGGCTCTTTCTCGTCCTGATAAGCGATAAGGTAGTAGCAGCCGTTTTCCCATGCCAGCTGCCATGGGCTGACGGTGCGGGTGCCGCCGTCCTTGTAGCGGAACCGCACCATTCTGCCCGCATTGATGGCGCTGTGCAGCGCATCGATGCTGTAAAGCAGGGTGTGGCTGTCGCTTTTGGGGCGGCCATCCACGTACACCTGACGCTGCAGCTGGGTGCCCTCGTAGTCGGAGCAGAGGGCTTCCAGTTTATGGATGAGTTTACTGCTGGTGCGTGCCGACACAACCTTGCTGGCCTGTACGGCATCCACCAGCAGCTTCAGCTCAGAAAGCTCAAAGGTGCGGCTGGCCAGCCAGTAGCCGCCGCCGCGCCCGCGCCGCAGCTGGATGTCGTACCCCAGACTGCGCAGGGTGTCGATATCGCTGTAGATGCTTTTGCGCTCGGCAAGAATGTCCTGCTGTTCCAGCAGCTCTACCAGCTGCGGTACATTGAGCAGGTGTTCTTCGTCGGTCTTTTGTTCCAGAATACGCAAAAGGGTCAAAAGCTTGGATTTCTGGCCTTCCTGCTTGGGCATGGGAGCACCTCCGGTTTATTCGGGCAGTTTTTTGTCGAACGCCGCGCGGCGCTGGGTGGAAAGACGGAACATCTGTTCCAGCTTGTTCCGGTCGTCGGCCACAAGAGCAGAGCGCATTTCCTGCAGTGCAGCATCGAACTGGTCGATCTCGCTGATCAGGTTCTGCTTGTTCCACAAAAACAGCTCTGCCCACATTTTATCGTTGATGCGTGCAATGCGGGTCAGGTCACGGAAGGAGTCGCCGGTGTACTCGCACAGCGAAGAGTTATCGTTGGCGCACATCAGGCTCACGGCGATGGCGTGGCACAGCTGGCTCACATAGCCGATCATCTTGTCGTGTTCCTGCACCGTCAGGGTGCAGATGTGGTGGAAGCCCAGCACTTCGGCCAGCTCTCGCAGCCACTGGATGGCTTCGGGCGTGTTCTTTTCCGTGGGGGTGATGATGAAGTTGGCCGGGGCAAAGTTCACCTCGGCGGCGTGCTCCACGCTGGAAGTCTCACGCCCTGCCATCGGGTGGCTGGCAATGAACTCCACGCCCGCCGGGCACATGGCCTGCACCGGCTCCACAAGGCCGGTCTTTACGCCGGAAACATCGGTAAAGATGCAGCCGGGCTTGAGCAGATGGCCGTAGGTGCGGAACCACTCGATGAGGGCCGTGGGGTACAGACCAAAGATGATGTGGTCGGCGCTGCTCACAAGGTCCTCAAAATCGTGGGTCTTGCCGCTGGCGATATAGCCGTGCTCTAGCGCGTACTGCAAATGCCCTTCGCTGCGGTTGATGCCGTCCACATGAAAACCGGCTTTCGTCAGTTCCAGCGCGTATTTGCCGCCCAGCAGGCCAAGGCCCACCACGAGATAACGTTTTGTTTTATCAAGCATATTCCACCTCCGCGCCCAAGGGCTTGATGGCTTCAAAGAAATTCGGCCAGCTTTTTGTAATGGCTTCGGCATCGTCCACGGTCAGGGGGATGCCCGTACTCAGGGCCAGCACCGCAAGGCTCATGACCACACGGTGGTCATTGTGCCCATGCAGAACACCCGCCGGAGCGTGCAGCCTGTTCGCGCAGCCGTGCACCGTAATGGTGCCGCCCTCGCTTTCCAGCACGCCGCCGCAGGCACGCAGCTCGGCCTCCATGGCAGCGATGCGGTCACTCTCCTTCAGGCGTAAACGCTCTGCGTTGCGGATGACTGTAGTGCCTTCGCACAGCAGGCCCAGCACCATGAGCACAGGGCCAAGGTCCGGGCAGTCCGCAAGGTCGATGTCCACCCCGTGCAGCGGTGACTTTGTAAAGGGGATGCCCGCTTCTGTTTGGGTGAACTTTGCGCCGCAGCGGCGCAGGATATCCAGAATGGCGGCATCGCCCTGCAGCGTTTCCGGGGCAAGGCCGGTGATGGTCACGCCGCCGCACACTGCACCCAGCACCGCCGGGAACGCGGCCTGACTGTAATCGCCCTCCACGGTGTAATCGCAGGGGTGGTAGGCCTGCCCGCCCGGGATGGCAAGAGTGTTTTCGTCCAGCCAATGGCTCTGCACACCGAAGGCTGCCTGCACCGCACGGGTCATATCGATGTAGCTGCGGCTCTCCACCGGCGGGATGAGGTGCAGCGTGCTGCTGCCGGAAAGCAACGGCAGAGCAAACAGCAGCCCGCTGATGAACTGGCTGGATACATTGCCTGCAAGGCGGTATTCGCCGGGGGTCAGTGCCCCTTCCACGGTCAGCCCGGCAGCGCTCTGCTCAAACCGCAGGCCCTGCTCCCGGTACAGAGCGTCATACACCGACTGAGGCCGCTCCATCAGCCGCCCGCGGCCGGTGAAGGAAACTGCCTGTCCGGTCAGGCTGGCGATGGGGATGAGAAAGCGCAGGGTGCTGCCGCTCTCGCAGCAGTCCACCGGCGCGGCAAGGGGCACAAAATGCCCCAGCCCTTCCACCACAGCATCGTCTGCGCCGGTGCGCACACGGGCGCACAGCTGTGCCGCTGCGCCCAGCGTGGCAGAGATGTCCTTGCTGAATTCGAGGTTCGTGATATGGCTGCGGCCCTCGGCCAGTGCCGCACAGAGCACAGCACGGTGAGCCATGCTCTTGCTGGGAGGTGCGGTGATGGTGCCGGAAATTTTACTGGGGGATCGTGTTATTGTTACAAGCATAGATAAACCCTTTAGGCGGCTCGCCCTCTCCGTCATCGCTTACGCGATGCCACACTCCCCCTTTTGCCACCTGCGGTGACATCTTCCCCCGGAGCGGGGGAAGTCTTTCCTCAAAGTGAGAGGCTTTGGCAGTACGGCAAAGTTTCCGGTTTTGCCAAGGGCTCCCCCTTTGGGGGAGCTGTCGAACGAATGTGAGACTGAGAGGGCGAGGACGCTTGCCTTTTACATATCCCGGCCAATGGCCCATGCCACCTGACGGCACTTTGCCATGGCCTGTGCGAAGGAATCCGGGGTCAGGCACTGTGCGCCGTCGCTCCATGCGTGCTGCGGGTCGTAGTGGACCTCCACTTCCAGACCGTCGGCACCGGCGGCCACGGCAGCGATCATCATGGGCTCCACAAGATTGGCCTTGCCGGTGGCGTGGCTGGGGTCCACGATGATGGGCAGGTGGGTCTTTTCGTGGATGATGGGAACTGCAGAGAGATCGAGGGTGTTGCGGGTGTACTTCTCGAAGGTACGGATGCCGCGCTCGCACAGAATGACCTGCTCGTTGCCGCCGGCCATGATGTACTCGGCGCTCATGATCCACTCCTCGATGGTGTTGCACAGACCGCGCTTGAGCAGCACGGGCTTGTGCATCTTGCCAACGGCCTTGAGCAGCTGGAAGTTCTGCATGTTGCGGGCACCGATCTGCACCACGTCCACGTACTCCTCAAACTCCGGGATGCGGTCCTCGCTCATCAGCTCGGAGACGATGGGCATGCCGGTGGCCTCGCGGGCCTTTACCATGTCCAGAATGCCCTCGGTCTCAAGGCCCTGGAAGGAGTAGGGAGAGGTGCGGGGCTTGTAGGCACCGCCGCGGAACAGGGTGGCACCGCCAGCCTTCACGCCCTGTGCAATGCGCAGAGCCTGCTCTGCACCCTCGATGCTGCAGGGGCCTGCCATGACGGCGATCTTTTCCTTGCCGCCGATCTTCACGCCGCCGCAGTCGATCACGGAATCTGCCGGGTGGAACAGGCGGTTTGCACGCTTATAGGGCGCGGACACGCGGGTGACGTTGTCGATCCACGGGTTTGCCAGCACATCCCGTTCGTCGATCTTGGTGGTGTCGCCCACCAGACCGAACACGTTGTAGTCCTTGCCGGTGATCAGGGTCACGTCCAGACCCTGCTTCTCGAATTTGTCAACGATCTTTTCCAGTTCGCCCTTCGGAGTCCCTTTTTTGGTGGAGATGATCATGGGAGTTTGTTCCTTTCCTGTTTGTTTTAAGATGGAAGCCTGTGCTGAATGGTGCTGTGAATCTGCGCACAGACGGCATCAAAATGATTGTCTACATCATTGTTTGCAAAACGGAGAACCAGCAGTCCATACTGTTCAAGGACCGTACTTCGTTCTGCATCGTAAGCCCTGCCCTGCTCGGTATAGTGCTGGGAACCGTCCAGCTCGATCACAAGCCGTGCCTGTGCACAGTAAAAGTCAACGACAAAGGATTCAATGATCCGCTGCTTGTAGATTTTTACAGGATAATCACGCAGAAACACATACCAGAGCTTGTGCTCCTGTGGGGTCAGATTACGGCGTAATGTGCGCGCTGTGCCAAGCATTTTATTGTTTTTATTTACAGTTGCATGTTTCATGGACAGCTTCCTCTACGGCAGCGGCCTCGCCCTCTCAGGCGCATTCGCGCCAGCTCCCCCAAAGGGGGAGCCCTTGGCAAAACCGGAAACTTTGCCGTACTGCCAAGGCCTCTCCCTTTGGGAGAGGTGGCATCGCGTAGCGATGACGGAGAGGGCTAGCCCGCTGCCCATGTTCATCCTTTTACATCACGATATGCGCTTTGCTGGAGCCGTCGGTGCGCAGCAGCTGGGCCAGATAAATGCAGGCGTGCAGGTAGCCCTGCGGGCCTTCGCCGATGAAATGACCCTGACAGCCAAAGGATACCACGTCCGTCTTGCGGAAAGGCTCCCGCTCGTCCGGGGCGTGCAGCATCACTTCCACGGCGGGTACGCCGCACAGGCGCAGCGCATCCAGAATGGCCACGCTGTAGTGGGCGTAGGCACCAGGGTTCAGCACGATGCCGTCCACCCGGCCCGCTGCGGCCTGAATTTCGTCCACGAGGTCGCCCTCGTGGTTGGACTGGCAGCAGTCGGTCTCAATGCCCAGCTGTTCGCAGCCTGCCTGCACATAGTCCATGATGGCGTTATAATCCAGCTCACCGGGTACGCCCGGCTCCGACCAGCGCATGATGTTGAGGTTTGGGCCGTTAAGAATCAAAAATTTCATCCAGTGCCTCCATGGCGGCATGCAGGGCATCGTCCAGCGTGCCGTTGTTGGGAATGACGGCATCTGCCGCTGCCAGATACAGCGGACGGCGCTGTGCTTCCATCTGGCGCAGTGCGTCCATGCTGGAAGAAAGCGGCCTGCCGCCGCCCACGGCCAGCGCATCCACCGGCCGGTCGATGAACAAAATGATGCCGTTCTGGTGCAGAGCACGCAGATTCTCCGGCTTTTTTACAATGCCGCCGCCGCAGGAAATGAGCTGCCGCCCCTCCCTGCCGAAACGGCGGGTCTCGGCGGTCTCCCGGGCGCGGAAGCCGTCCTCGCCCTCAGCTGCAAAGATATCCGGGATGCTGCGGCTGTCGGCCTTTACGATCTCCTCATCCAGATCCACAAAGGTACGGCCAAGGCTCTTTGCCAGCATCCTGCCGAGGGTGGTCTTGCCGGAAGAGGGCATCCCGATCAGGGCAATGTTCAGCATATCCCGGCGCAGTGCGGCGGTGATGCGCCGAATTTCAACCGGCGCATCCTCGAACTTGCGGTCCAGAAAATATTCTGCGGCATACACCGCCTGCGCCACCAGCATTTCAAGGCCGCCCACAGCCACCGGCACGCCCGCTTCCTCGGCGCGGAGGATCAGTTCAGTTTTATCGGGGTTGTACACCACATCCACTACAGCCTCGAGGTCCGGCATGGCGGCAACGTCCAGATTGCACACGCCTACATTGGGGTACATGCCGGCCGGTGTGGTGTTTACCACGATCTGTGCCCCGCTGGAAACGGCCTCGGCATAGCTCAGCTCGCCCTTTTCCGGGTCCGGATGGCGGCTGACGGTGAGCACCTTTGCCGCACCCTTGTCCCGGGCCACAGCGCTGGTGGTATTGTGGGTGCCGCCGGTGCCCAGAATGAGCACGGTCCTGCCTGCAAAATTCACGCCGTGGGCGTCGCACAGGTGGGCAAAGCCCATGTAATCAGTATTGTATCCATAGAGCAGGCCGTTTTTGTTCACCACCGTGTTCACTGCTCCGATGGCCTTGGCCCGCGGGTCGATGTAGGAGCAGTATTCCATCACCAGCTTTTTATAGGGGATGGTCACATTGATGGCCTTGAACTGCCGCTTTGCCAGAAAGGCCCGGGACTCTTCCTCGGTGGGCAGAGGGCACAGGTCGTAGTGGTAGCCGCAGAGCATCTCGTGGATGATCTTGGAGTAGGAGTGGCCGAGTTTTGCGCCGATGAGTCCGTATTCCATTTTACTCGTCCTCCTTCCGGAAGCTGGTGGGGTGGGTCATCCATGCCGCACCGTAGCGTGCCGTGAGCAGGTCGCCCACAGCCAGTGCGGCGGCGCAGGTCTGCACGATGGCGGCTCTGGGCACGATGCAGGGGTCGTGACGGCCCTGAATGGACAGCTGTGCGTCCTTTTTGGCAAGATAGTCTACTGTATCCTGCTGCTTGTAGATGCTGGGTGTGGGTTTGACCACGGTGCGGAACACCACCGGCATCCCGTTGGCGATGCCGCCGTTGATGCCCGCATTGTGGTTGGTGGCAGTGACGACTGCTCCCTCCGGTGTCATGCGGAAAGCGTCGTTTGCTTCGGAGCCGCGCATCCCGGCAAAGCCGAAGCCGGTGCCGAACTCGATGCCCTTGACGGCGGGGACGGAGAACGCCAGATGTGCGATCTCGCTTTCCACGCTGTCAAAATAGGGCTCACCGATGCCTGCCGGCAGGCCGAGGATGGCGGTTTCCAGCATCCCGCCCACGCTGTCGCCCTCCGCACCGGCGGCACGGATGGCGGCTTTCATGGGTTCTTCTACGGTTTCATCCAGCACCGCAAAGCCCTCGGGCTTGCTGGCAAGGGCTTCCACCTGCGCGGCCAGCTGTGCGGCATCATCCTGTGCAAAGCGGGTGTCCGCAATGCCGGCGCACTCTGCGATATGGGTGGTGATGTCGATGCCCGCACGGTGCAGTGCGCTCAGCACGAGGGCACCGCCCGCCACAAGGGCGGCGGTCACCCGGCCGGAGAAGTGCCCGCCGCCGCGCGCATCCTGAAAGCCGTGGTACTTGGCGTAGGCGGTGTAGTCTGCATGGCCGGGGCGCAGAAGGTCTGCGGTCTTGGCGTAATCGCCGCTGCGGGTGTTGGTATTTTCGATCATCAGGGCAATGGCGGTGCCGGTGGTGCGGCCGTTCATCACGCCGGAAAGCAGCTGCACGGCATCTGCCTCCACCCGGGGAGTGGACAGGCCGTCGCCCCGGGCACGGCGCTTGTCCATGCAGGCGGCAAGAAATGCCTCGTCCACCGGCACGCCTGCGGCCATGCCGTCCAACACCGCGCCGATGGCGCGGCCATGGCTCTCGCCAAAAATGGTCAGCGAAAGGTCGCTGCCGAATGTATTTTTCATGGCTTACTCCTCAATGCCCAGCAGGGGACGCAGGCCCTCCACCGGGATGGTCTCGGCGCGCCAGCAGCCCAGACCCGGCACCTTGATAATGGTGATCTGGCCGCTCTGTGCCTTTTTGTCGTGCAGCATCTCTGCCAGCACCTTTTCCTTATCGTAAGTAGTGCGGGTGGGCAGGCCAAGGCGGCGGTACACCGCGCGCACCCGCTTCTGCAGTGCCTTGGATTCGATCATGGGCAGCATGCCCAGCGCCACGCACTCGCCGTGGTAAAGGCCCACGGTGCGGCGGCCCTTGATGCCCTTGACGGCCTCGATGCCGTGGCCGATGGTGTGGCCGAAGTTGAGCGCCTTGCGCATGCCCTGCTCCGTCTCGTCCTGCTCCACGATATTCTTCTTGAACCGCAGGCTGCGGCAGATGATCTCGCCGATCTGGGCATCCACATCGCCATTTTCAAAGATCGCGAACAGCTCGGGGTCTGCCAGCAGGCTTGCCTTGACGGCTTCTGCCAGACCGTTGATGAAGTGGCGGCGGGGCAGAGTGGCAAGGGTGTCCGGATCCACGATGACGAGCTTGGGCTGCCAGAAAGCGCCCACGATGTTTTTGGTATCGCCCAGATCCACGGCGGTCTTGCCGCCGATGGAGGAATCGATCATGGAAAGGGTGGTGGTGGGGCAGTTGATGAAGTCGATGCCCCGCATGTAGATGGAAGCGGCAAAACCGGCCAGATCGCCCACCACGCCGCCGCCCACGGCGATTACCAGATCGCCGCGGCCCATGCCGAATTCCAGCATCTGCTTGAGGACGGATTCCAGAATTTTAAAGCTCTTGCTGGCTTCGCCCTGCGGCACCGTGATGATGTGGGCATCCTTGCACTGGTCGGCCACCATCTGGGCGTACTGTGCGGGCACACCACTGTCGGTCACAACGGCCACCCGGCGGTCCAGCCGGGCGAACTGGTACAGGTTTTCCAGCGAGCCGCTCTTGACGATGATGTCATAGCTGCGCTCGCCCAGATTCATGGTCAGCTTGGTTCCGATAAATTCACTCATTTGGTATACACTCCTAACAGCCGCACGGTACGGCAGGTGCGGTCAAGCTCACGCAGCAGCGCGGCGGTCTCGTCGGCGGTGGGGTCGCCCACCAGCTCCACGTAAAAATAATATTCAAACGGCACATGAGGCATGGGCCGGCTCTTGATGGACTCCATATTGAAGCCGCTGGCACCGATGATCTGGATCACCTCGCCCAGCTTGCCGGGCTTGTTGTCCACCGTGAACAGCAGCGAGAACCGGTTGCCGCCGGTAGGCTTTTCGCGGCTGAGCACGATAAAGCGGGTGGTGTTGTCGCCGTCGGTGTTGATGCTGGGCACCAGCACCTCCAGCCCGTACAGTGCCGCCGTCTCCACGCTTGCAATGGCCGCTTTGGAGGAGTCGCCGCTTTCGGCCACGAACTTTGCGGCCATGGCGGTGTTGGCCATGGCGGTGGCGGGCAGGCCGAACTGCCTTAAAAAGGTCTCGCTCTGGGCGATGGCCTGCTGGTGGCTGTAGACGCTTTTGATCTGGTCGAGTTTTGTGCCCGGCAGCACCAGAAGATTCTGGGAGATGGGCAGATCGTACACATCCACCACCCACAGCGCCGGATGGTTATAGCACAGATCCAGCACGGCGGAAACATCGCCCGCATGGCTGTTCTCAAAGGGAACGACACCCCGAGCAGCATCGCCGCGTTCCACCGCGTCAAACACCTCGTCCCAGGTGGGGTAGCTCACAGCCTCGGCGTGGGGGAACAGTGCCCGGAGGGCAATGTGGGCAAAAGCGCCTTCCACGCCCTGATAGGCGGCGCGGTTTTGGCCCAGCACCACGGCTTCGTACTGCTTTGCCACGTCCATCAGGTTCTGCACGTGGTCTTTATAGTAGGGCCGCAGGGCCGGGTCCTGAATGCGGGCCGCAGCCTTCTCCAGCACTGCCGTCTCGCGGGCGGCATCGTAAACGGGCAGGCCATGGGCTCTTTTGTATTCGGCCACCTGCAGCACGGCGGCCATCCGCCGTTCAAACAGCGCAGCCAGCTGGGCATCCACCGTGTCGATCTCGGCGCGCGCCTGTTCCAGTGCGTCCATGGGTTCACATCCTTTTGTATGTATGATAAATACCATCAAGATAATAGATACCCAGTAAGTATACCATAACTGGGACGGAGAAACAACAAAACCTCCGGCGTTTCAAAGGGGAGAATATTTCAAATGAGATATGTGTAAAAAGAACAAAATAGAAAACGAACTCCCTCAGTCAAACCCTTGCGGATTTGCCAGCTCCCTCAAAGAGGGAGCCTTTGACAAAGCGGAAAAGTTTCCGGTTCTTCCAAAGGCTCCATCCCCGAGGGGGCTGTCGCCGAAGGCGACTGGGGGAGTTCTATTTGCATATTATCTGTTTTTCAGCAGTTCTTCCCGGCTCCTTGCTTTGCCGTAATATCTCCCATAGGGATTATCCAGCGCCTGTGCAAGGGAGACCGGCTTTTCCGGCTCTGGCCTTTGCACCGGCTTTGCTGTGCGGTCAAATGTGAACCCGGCGGCAGGCCCGCCGCGCTTTACCCGGAACCGCATGGCTCAGCCCTCTGCACTGGCGGTAGAAACAGCCCCGGCGGTCAGCTTGTTCCACAGTTCTTCGCCGCCCTCAAGCAGGTCGGAGGAGTCCTTGTTCCATGCGCCGCGGATGCCGATATAGTACCGGCTCATCAGCTCCTGACTGGAGCCGCTTTCGCTCTGCACAGCATCAGAAGCGTAATCGCCCAGATCAAGGCCGGTTAGCACCGGGCAGTCGGTCCAGCGGTAGACCATGTTCCACCAGTCACTGTCTGCGTCGGACTGGGGCAGGCTGCCGTTGAGGTAGCGCAGGGTGCCGGTGGTCTGCTGGAACCCGGCTGGGTCGTACAGGATGAAGATGGAGCTCAGTGCACCCTGAATATCGGTGGAAAGCTTGGTGGTGCCTGCCATGTCGAGGTAGGCATCCGAGTCCTCGTTGCCAAAGTCCATGGTGTAGAGGTTCAGCTTTACCACCACCTTGCCGTCGCCGTTCCGGTCTTCGCCGTAGGCGGCAAGGGTGTCCTGCAGGGCGGTCTGGGTGGCTTCCGGCAGGTAGTGGGGTGCCACCACGGCCACGTTATAGTCTGCATGGACGGTAAAGAAATACTGCCCGATGAAGTTGTAGCCGAAGAACACCACGATGATGCCGATGATGATGACCCACTTGAGGTTATAATCCCACCAGTTGGCCCAGCGTTCCTTGCGGGTGTACTGGCGCTGTTTGCGGGGCTGGAGGTCTTTGGGGTCGATATCGCGTTCGTAACGGTAGCTTGCCATGGGGCAGTTTCCTCCAAGTTCTGATTTACAGCTGTGCCAGAATGGCCTGACGCACAGCGTCCGGCAGCTGCTTCTGCTCGGCCTTGCTCATGCCTTCGGTCCGGATGGGCGGCAGCACCTTGATATGCACGCTGCCCGGATGGCACAGGCTGCCATTGCTCTCAAACAGGGCACGTGCACCGGTAATGGCCACCGGAACCACCGGTGCGCCGGTCTTGACGGCAATGCGGAATGCACCGGCCTTGAACTCACCGGCACCGCCCTCTTCTCCCTTGTAGCGGGTGCCCTCCGGGAAAATGATGAAACTCTTGCCGCTCTCCACAATGGCAGTGGCATCGTTCAGGGCGCGCACGGATGCCCGCAGGTCGTCGCGCTGCACGAACACGCAGCCCAGCAGCTTCATCCAGCGGTTCAGCAGCGGGATCTTTTCCAGCTCTTCCTTGGCAAGGATGCCGTGGGGCTTATCCAGACTGGCCAGCAAAAGCGGGATGTCGTAGTAGCTGCGGTGGTTGCCCACGAACACGCAGGCCGTATCTTTGGGGATATTCTCAAGGCCCTCCACGCTCAGGGAAACGCCGGTCACCTTTAAAATACCCCGGCTCCAGTGCGGGATATGCTTGTTGACGAGCTCTTCCACCAGCTGCATGTCGCCTGCAGCCAGAGCGCGTTCCGCCCGGCGTAGCACGCCATAATGGACGATCATATAACCAAATAAGTAAATAAACATCGCAATCGTGCGAAAAATGTTCATTGCGTTTTCCTCCCTCCGGCAAAATATGCCATTGTCATTGTATCACACTTTTTGTAAAAAGGGGAGAAATAACACTTTTTTTACAAATCGGAGGATCTGCGGTCTTGCAAAATTGACAAAATGCGGGTATATTTATAGTTGTAAAGCCAGCACAATGGCACTTTCTGCACGAAATGCTTTCTGCCGGCCCAATGGATGAAGAGAGAGGTACCATACGAACATGGGTTTATTTCCTTCCGCAAATGACTTCAAGGCCGGTAAGGGCGTTGAAAAGGATGCTCCCCGCAAAACCGGCATAGGCCGCTTTTTTGAGCTTGTGGGCCGTGATATGAACGGCATGTTCCTTGCAAACCTGCTGGCCTGCATCGGCTTTCTGCCGGTGATCTGTCTGGTGTACATCGGTTTTCTGGCAAACAGCCTGCCGGTCATGCTTATCAGCGCTGCGGTGGGCGGCATTCTGGCCGGGCCTGCGCTGGCCGGCATGTACGATACCGTGCTGCGCGCCCTGCGCGATGAGGCCGGTTATTGGTGGGTGACCTACCGCCGCGCTTTCAAACGCAACTTCAAGGCCAGCATCGCGCCGGGCATCTTCTACTGTGTAGTGGTCACGGCGCAGATCTTCCTTGTGTATTTCTGCTTCAATATGCTGAGCAAGGGCACCAATGTGGGCGTGCCGCTGTGGGTGGCCACGGTGCTGAACCTGCTCATCTTCCAGATGCTGTTCGCCTACATGTGGCCGCAGATCGTGCTGCTGGATCAGCCCTTCAGCCTGACCGTGAAAAACAGCATCAACTGCATGATCGCGTTCCTGCCCCACGCACTGGCGGCGGCCATCGTGCAGATCCTGTTCTGGGGCGTGGTGATCCTGTGCATGCCGCTGGGCCTGCTGCTCATGCTGATCTTCGGTTTCTGGTTCGTGACCGAAGTATCCTGC
The DNA here is from genome assembly GCF_003604105.1 of Faecalibacterium sp. AF10-46. NCBI lineage: Bacteria > Bacillati > Bacillota > Clostridia > Eubacteriales > Oscillospiraceae > Faecalibacterium > Faecalibacterium sp. AF10-46. Next base: position 172,046 of record NZ_QVGY01000002.1, read on the forward strand.
CAGATCATCTACGGCGATATTGAAAAGGTGTTCCACATTGAGGAGAGCATCCGCAAAATGAAGGATGCCGAGCTGGAAGCCGCCCTCAAAGAGGACTACGGCGAAAGCACCGACGACACCGAAGAGTAAATTTGAACTTCCGCAAAGGAGAGGTGCTCCATGGAACAACGGAATAATCTGGTTTTGCAGGGCACCGAGACCTTCTCCCGCGGGCAGCTGGACAATGTGGCGCTGGACGGCGGCGCGCTGGTGCTGGACAGCGTGGCGGGCCGCTGCCTGCAATACGGCAGCTACACCACGCCGGAATTTGCCATGCCGGCCTTCTGCAACCTGAATGTCAGCTGGAACGCCTTTGCGCCCCACAACACCATGGTGGAGGTGCGCTGCCGGGTATATGCCGGAGGAAACTGGACCGGCTGGATGAGCTTTGGCAAGTGGGCACCGGGCTACCCCCGCTGCAGCTGCAATTCCCAGAGTGACGACGGCATGATCTTCCTCATGGGCGATACCGTGACCGTGGCAACGCCCGGCGGCGGCACCGGCGTGCAGCTGCAGGTGAACCTTTCCACCAACGATGACAAGGTCTCGCCCGCAGTGCGCCTGCTGGCCGCGGCAGTGCGGCCGCTGGCGTGGGAGAAGCACAACGGCCACCCGCTGAACCGGCAGCTCTATCTGCCGGAATACTGCCTTGCGGCCCACGATCCCAGCTTTGGGCGCACCATGGATCTGCCGCTGGTCATGGCGGCACTGATGAACTGCTGGGGCGAGGATGTCCTGCCCGAAGAAGTGGCTTATGTGATGGAGGACATGGCCCACAGCACCACCGCCAATGCGGCCTTTGCGGCTGCTGCCGCCGGCTGCTGCGGCTACCCCTGCTGGCAGGCATGGATGGACCTTGCCGACCTGCGTGCCCAGATCCACGATGACTGCTGTGTGGCAGTGCAGGTGGAGCGGCGCATCCGCGGCCAGCGGGACCCGGTGCGGGTCTGGATGGGCCTGCGCGGCTTTGGCCACGACGATGCCGTAATGGCAGATTATGTGCTGCTGAACGACCCCACCGCAGATTCCAACGGCGCAGTGAACTGCACCATGGCATTGGTGGACTTTATGCGGTACTTTACCGGGCGCGCCATCGCACTGCGGGCAAAACCCCGCGATATTGCCGCCAACCGTCCGCTGCGGATGCGCTGCGAGCTGGTGCCCGGCGAGACGGCAGACGTTTACTATTTTGAGCAGCGCGGTGTGAAGGACCCGCTGCCGGAAGGCTTTTCCGGCTGGGTGGCCTGTGCGTGCCACGACGGTGTGGCCCACGCCACCACCGCCCACCGCAGCTTCTGCCGGATGGAGCGCACGCCGGAGGGCGGCATCCGCTTCCCGGAAAAGATCATGGCCGCAGGCTGCCGCTGCAGCGTGTATGCAGTGGACCAGACCGGTGCCATGCGCGTGGCGGAGGTGCGGCTGCCAAAGCCGCGCCCCATGCCGGAGCAACCTGTTTCCCAGGCACAGGAAAAGCCGGCGGAATGACCGGCCAGACCCAAAGCCTTTGGGCTATAGATCAAGACATAGGAGGAACACATTATGGCAAAGACGATCATCACTTTGGGACGTGAATACTGCACGGGCGGCCGCTACATCGCTGAAGATGTGGCAAATGCGCTGGGCATCAAGCTTTACGACAAAGAGCTGATCACCATGGCAGCAAAGCACTCCGGTCTTTCGGAAGAAGCTGTTGCCGCCAGTGAAAAACGGCATACTCACAGCCTGCTGTACAGTCTGTACACCATGGGCAATGAGCTGCCGCTGGGCGATCAGGTGTTCATTCTTCAGAGCCGCATCATCAAGCAGCTGGCCGAGGAAGGCCCCTGCGTGATCCTGGGCCGCTGCGGCGACTATGTGCTGCGTGAGCGCAAGGATGTGCTGCGTGTGTTCGTGTACGCCCCCAAGGAGTGGCGGCTGGAATACGCAAAGATCAATCCTCTGGTCAAGGCCAAGGACGAAAAGGGCATCAAGGACGAGGTGGAAAAGACCGACCGCAACCGTTCCGCCTACTACAACTACTACACCCAGAACCGCTGGGGTGATGCCCACAACTATGATCTGGCCATCAACGCCGCTCTGGGCCGCGAGACCTGCGTGAAGATGATTCTGGACGCAGCCGCCGCCAAGGAGAAGAACCTTGGCTGACCGTCCGGGCACTTCAAAATAAAACAGCGATGATTCGTGGGTAGGGCGCTTTGGCACCCTGCCCACGTTTCGGGCAACGGCGACTGTTTTACTCCTTCAGTCACGGCTCCCACCGTGCCAGCTCCCTCGGAGAGGGAGCCTTTGGCAGTATGATGGAGTTTCTGATTTTGCCAATGCCTCCCTCATTGAGGGAGGTGGCATCGCGCAGCGATGACGGAAGGAGTTATTCGGCAGCGGCCTTGCCATATCCCCTATAACCTCAACGTCAAAAGGAGCAAACGTGGAAACAAAGCAACCCCAAACCTCTCCCGCCCAAACGCGGGAAAACGTTATGGGCACCATGGAGATCAACCCTCTGCTGGTCAAACTGAGCGTGCCCATGATGATCTCCATGCTGGTGCAGGCGCTTTACAACGTGGTGGACTCGGTGTTCGTGTCCCATGTGAGTGAAAGCGCCCTCACCGCTGTGTCCCTCGCCTTCTCGCTGCAGAATGTGATGATCGCTGTGGGCGTGGGCACCGGCGTAGGCGTGAACGCCATGCTGTCCAAAAGTCTGGGCGAAAAGAACCAGAGCCGTGCCAATGCCACGGCAAAAAACGGCATCTTTCTTTCGCTGTGCAGCTTCGTGGTGTTCCTCGTCATTGGCCTTACCTGCATGAAGCCCTATTTCTATGCACAGACCAGTGATGCGGCGATTGCGCAGCAGGGCATCCAGTATCTTTCAGTGTGCTGCATCTTCAGTCTGGGCCTTTTCACCCAGACCATGGGCGAAAAGCTGCTGGCCGCTACCGGCCGCACCTACCTGAGCATGATCAGCCAGCTGGTGGGTGCAGTGGTGAACATCATTCTGGACCCCATTTTCATCTTTGGCTACTGCGGTGAGGCCCTCAGTGGTACCACCGGCGCAGCTGTGGCAACGGTCATCGGCCAGTTCTGCGGCGCAGGCATGACCCTGTTCTTCAACCTGAACAGGAACCCGGATATCCAGATCGGCTTCAAGGGCTTCCGCCCCAGTGCAAAGGCCATTGGCCGCATCTACACGGTGGGCCTGCCCAGCATTGCCATGCAGTGCGTGGGCAGCCTGATGACCTTTGGCATGAACCTGATCCTCATGACCTTCTCGGCCACGGCGGTGGCGGTGTTCGGTGTGTACTTCAAGCTGCAGAGCTTCGTGTTCATGCCCATCTTTGGCTTGAACAACGGCATGGTGCCCATCATCAGCTACAACTACGGTGCCCGCAGACCGGACCGCGTGAAAAAAACCATCAAGCTGGCAGTCTGCTATGCCGAGTGCATCATGCTCATTGGTTTCTGCATCTTCCAGTTCGCACCGGATAAGGTGCTGGGCATCTTTGCGGCCAGTGATGCCATGCTGGCCATTGGTATCCCGGCCATGCGCATCATCTGCCTGCATTTCCTGTTGGCGGGTGCCAGCATCGTGCTCAGCTCGGTGTTTCAGGCACTGGGCAACGGTGTGTTCAGCCTGATCGTTTCGGTCTGCCGTCAGCTGTTCGTGCTGCTGCCGGCCGCATGGCTGCTGGCACAGACCGGCAATGTCAACAATGTCTGGTGGGCCTTCCTCATCGCTGAGATCGTCAGTGTCCTGCTGAGCCTTGGCTTCTACGCTCGCATCAACAAAAACATCATTGCCCCCATGTATTCCCCTGCCGAATGAGGACATGAAAAACTGTCCCTGCAAAGGAAAGGAACGTGATCTCTATGGTAAAAAAGCTCAAATGGAATCTGGTGCTCATGAGTGCGCTGTATCTGGGTCTGGGCGTTTTTCTGCTCATGAAGCCCACCACGGCCCTGAACATCGTGTGCTATGCGCTGGGCGCTGTGGTGCTGGCCTGCGCGGCGGTGCAGCTCATCCGCTATTTTGTGGTGGAACGCGGTGTGTTCCAGAGCCAGCTCACCCTGATCTCCGGCATCATCTGTCTGGCATTGGGTGCGTTCCTGATCCTGCGCAGCGACATCGTGGTGAGTATCCTGCCCATCGTGTTCGGCCTGTTCGTGATCTTTGACAGCATCAGTCGTGTGCAGAACGCACTGGACCTGCGCCGCTGCGGCTATTCCAGCTGGAAGAGCTTTCTGCTGCTGCCGGTGCTCAGCGTGGTGCTGGGCGTTATCATGATCCTGAACCCCTTCGGCACCATGGAAACGCTGGTCATGGCCATTGGCATCATCCTGATCGTGGAGGGTTCCATCAACCTGCTCAGCGCCCTGTACACGGTGCTGGCCGTGCGCCGTTTTGCCAAACTGCACCCGGAGACCCAGTCCATGCTGGAGTCCCTGACCGGTGAAGACCTGAACGGCGACGGCGTGGTCGCCCCGGATGTGACCCGCACCGATGCCGAGGCCAGCGCTGTGGAGCTGGATGAGGTGGACGAGAGCGCCACTGTGGAACAGGAGAACGAGAAAGATTAACGGGCTTGCCCTCTCAGTCTCGCTCTGCTCGCCAGCTCCCCCAAAGTGGGAGCCCTTGGCGGTCCACGCAAGGTTCATCTCTTTGCCAAGGCCTCTCCCTTTGAGGAAAGACTTCCCCCGCGCCGGGGGAAGATGTCGCGTAGCGACAAAAGGGGGAGTGTGGAACGGCGTAAGCCGTGACGGAGAGGGCGAGGCCGTCAGTCTTATCATGCAAGCTTGAGCCAAGCTTGAGCAAATAAAAATCATATAAAGGATAAAAGAGAAATGGAAAAGTATGATCTGATCATTGTCGGTGCCGGCCCGGCTGGCATTTTTACCGCTGTGGAGCTGCTGCGCCACGGCAGCAAAAAGAAGATGCTGCTGGTGGAAAAGGGCAAGCCCGTGGAAAAGCGCCACTGCCCCAAAGCCGAAGTGGGCCACTGCGTCAACTGCCGCCCCACCTGCGCCATCACCACCGGCTTTTCCGGTGCAGGTGCCTTCTCGGATGGCAAGCTGAGCCTCTCCTATGAGGTGGGCGGCGACCTGCCCACCCTGATCGGAGAGGAGTTTGCACAGGAGCTTATCGACTACACCGACAAGATCTATCTTGAGTTCGGCGCAGACCCCCATGTGGAGGGCATCTACACCGGCGAGGAGATCAAGGAGATCCGAAAGAACGCCATCCATGCCGGCCTGAAGCTGGTGGACTGCCCGATCCGCCATCTAGGCACAGAGAAGGCGCAGCAGCTGTATCTGGCCATCCAGAACTATCTGGCCGACAACGGCGTGGAGATGCTGTTCAATACCGAGTGCGAGAACATCATTCTTGAGAACGAGGAGTGCAAGGGCGTGCTGCTGAAGGACGGCGATCAGGTCCGGCCTGTGTATGCGGATACCGTGGTCATTGGCACCGGCCGCCGCGGTGCAGACTGGCTGGAAAAGATCTGCGCCGAGCACCACATTGCCCACAAGCCCGGCACCGTGGACATCGGTGTGCGCGTGGAGTGCCGCAACGAGGTCATGGAAAAGGTGAACAAGGTGCTGTATGAGTCCAAGCTCATCGGCTACCCCAAGCCCTGGAAGAACAAGGTGCGCACCTTCTGCCAGAACCCCGGCGGCTTTGTGGCACAGGAGAACTACGACAACGACCTTGCCGTGGTCAACGGCCACAGCTTCAAGGAGAAAAAGAGCGAGAACACCAACCTTGCGATTCTGGTCTCCCATAACTTTACCGAGCCCTTCAACCAGCCCATCGCCTACGCCCAGAAGGTGGGCGAGCTGACCAACATGCTGGGCGCAGGCCACATCATGGTGCAGCGCTACGGCGACATCCTGGACGGCAAGCGCACCTGGCAGAAGGAGCTGGCCCAGTCCAACGTGAAGCCCACCCTGAAGGATGCCGTGGCAGGCGACATTACCGCTGCCATGCCCTACCGCGCCATGACCAACATCATTGAGTTCATCAAGATGCTGGATATGGTGGTGCCCGGCTTTGCCGCCAACGAGACCCTGCTGTACAGCCCGGAGCTGAAGTTCTACTCCAACAAGGTGAAGATGGACGAGAACCTTGACACCAACATCAAGGGCCTGCACTGTCTGGGCGACTCCTCCGGCTGGACCCGCGGCCTGATGATGGCTTCGGTCATGGGCGTGCTCATGGGCCGCAAGCTGGCCGAAAAAGAAGGCTGCTAAAAAACGGCAGCATCGTAAATATAAATAAAAGAAAAGCGACAGTGTGTCAAAATTGCACGCTGTCGCTTTTTGTGCTATACTGTCTCTGCGGCCCTTCTCCATGTCCCCCAAGCGCGGAAAGGAGGTGGCACCCATGAATGGATTCGTCACATTCATTCAGACTGTCGGAGCACAAGTAGTAGCCTACTATCTGTGCAAGTGGCTTGACAGTTTGATCGGCAAGGGCAGTAAGCACTAAAAAGAGCCCCTCGGTAGTGCTAGTACCGGGGGGCTTTGTTTTTTGCGTGGCATCCACGTTCAGGCTTCGTCACATTGCCTAGCTCTATTATATGCAGCTACGCGCAAAAGTCAAGAGAAGCAAGGTGGATTTTTGAGGAGGATCAGCCCTCAATGAGCTCCACAGTCTTCATCTTGACCGGGGTGGTGGGCTTATCGTTCCAGTCGGTGCGGACAGCTGCGATCTTATCCACAACATCCATGCCTGCAACCACCTTGCCAAAGGCAGCGTACTGGCCGTCCAGATGAGGTGCATCCTGATGCATGATGAAGAACTGGCTGCCTGCGCTGTTGGGGTTCATGGCGCGTGCCATGCTGATCACGCCGCGGGTGTGCTTGAGCGGATTGTTCACGCCGTTTGCAGCAAACTCGCCCTTGATGTTCCAGCCGGGGCCGCCGGTGCCGTTGCCCAGCGGGCAGCCGCCCTGGATCATAAAGCCGGGGATCACGCGGTGGAAGGTCAGGCCGTTGTAAAAGCCCTCGCTGACCAGCTTCTTGAAATTCTCACAGGTGATAGGAGCGGCTTCTTCGTTCAGCTCGATATCGATGATGCCGCCGTCTTCCATAGTAATGCGAACCATAACGCTACAATACTCCTTTTGTGTTGCCCCGCAGCAGTGCGGGAGTGTTCGGCAGAAGGCCTGCCGGATATCTCTTATAGTATACCATAGGTTTTGGGGGTTGCAACGCCGCAGATGCAACGTTTTTGTTAAAATTCATCTTTCATCTCCACCATATCGGCCCAAAAGCGCTTGGGGCAGTGGGTCATGCGGCATTTTTCGTTGTGACGGGCCTTGATCTCCAGCGTCTGGTAGAACTGCTTCCACAATGCCTGAAACTGCTGCTCCCGCTCGCTGGGCGGTGGCAGCTTCAGCGGCGCGGCCAGCTCCAGCAGCCGGGCCTTGTGGTCCTCCTGCAGCAGCACAGCCTGATGCACCGCATCGTAGATCATAAAGTTCTCTTCCGGGAAGCGCCCGCAAAAGTGGGGCCGCAGCAGCGGCAGGATGTAGTTTTTGGGGTGGATGACGGTGCCCAGCATCCCGTCGTGCTCCTCGAAGCGGACGAAGCCCTGAAACTTGTCCACTTCCCAGTCAAGGCTTTTCTTCATCTCATACAGCGGGGCCACGTCCGGGTGGCCGGTGCGCTTCACGGTGCCGGGGCCGAGGGCGAAGGCCAGATGCAGAAAGCGGATGAGCAGCAGCTCTTTGTCCTCCCGCCCGGAGAGGAAATCCCGGCTGACGAGATACTCTGTCTCGGGGCCAAGCTTTCTGCCAAAGCTGGCAAACACCCGCTGAGCCTTGGCGTGGTCGGTGGGGATGTCCTTGACCGGGTACAGGGTGGAAGTTTCCCGCTGGGGCGTCCACACCGCAAAGGGAATCTCGTGCTGGGCAAAGCTCTCGAACACGCAGCACAGAAAGCCTTCAAAGCTGCTGTCGTAGAGGTACACCACATCCGCATCGTGGAGCCTGCGGGCTTTCTGAACTTGAACATTTACAGCGCCTTCGCCAGACATTGCACCGCCTCCTCCCGCACCATGCGCATGGCTGCGCGCGGTGCCACGCCCTGCGTGATCAGATCGTCCACCGCAGGCGGCGTGAACAGACTGAGCTGTTCGCAGCTGCCGCCGAACACGTTGGGGTCGATGAGCGCCTGCGTGATGCGCTCCCGCCCGGCGGTGCCGCGGCCCGGGTGCGCACCCGCAAAACCCTTGCAGGTGATGAAATACTGTGCCCGCTTGAGCACCACGCCCATGCGCTTCAGCTCGTCCAGCCCAAGGCTGGAAAGCTTGCGCGCGTGCCAGATGCGCCGGGCGCTTTTGGGGCCGATGCCCGGCACACGCAGCAGCATTTCAAAGGGCGCGCGGTTCACATCTACCGGAAAAAGCCCGTAGTGCTGCACGGCCCAGTTGCATTTTGGGTCGAGGTAGGGATTGAAGCTCTGGTTGGCTTCATCCAGAATTTCGTCTGCCTTGAACTGGTAAAACCGCAGCAGCCAGTCAGCCTGATACAGCCGGTGCTCCCGCAAAAGCGGGGGTTTGGTGTCCAGCGCAGGCAGGCGGGTGTCCTCGGCTACCGGGATGTAGGCGGAGTAGAACACCCGTTTCAGACTGTACTTCTGGTACATGCCCTCAGTGAGCTTTAAAATGTGGTAGTCCGTCTCCGGCGAAGCGCCCACGATCATCTGGGTGCTCTGCCCGGCGGGTGCAAACTTTGGCGCATGGCGGTAGACGGTCAGCTCCTGTTTGCTCTGCGCGCCGGAAACTGCGATCTGCTTCATGGGCCGGAAAATGGAGTGCCGCCCTTTGTCCGGGGCCAGCAGGTTCAGGCTCTGCTCACTGGGCAGCTCCACATTCACGCTCAGGCGGTCGGCCAGATATCCCAGCTGCTGCAGCAGTTCCGGGCTTGTGCCGGGGATGGCCTTGGCGTGGATGTAGCCCCCAAAGCGGTATTCGTCCCGCAGCAGCCGCAGGGCGGCCAGCATCCGTTCGGTGGTGTAGTCCGGCGTGCCCAGCACCGCGCTGGAAAGGAACAACCCTTCAATGTAGTTGCGGCGGTAAAACTCCACCGTCAGCTCGGCCAGCTCCCGGGGCGTGAAGGTGGCGCGGGGGATATCGTTGGACTTGCGGTTGACGCAATAGCTGCAGTCGAAGGCACAGCAGTTGGTCATGAGCACCTTTAAAAGGCTTACACAGCGGCCGTCGGCGGTAAAGGCGTGGCAGCAGCCCGGCGCATAGCAGCTGCCAAGAATGCCTGCCCGCGCGGTGCGGGATGCGCCGCTGGAGGTGCAGGCAACATCATATTTGGCGCTGTCGGCCAGAATGGTAAGCTTGTCCATCAGGGTCTGTTCCATGCAGAATACACCTCCAAAGTGGGAAAAAGGGTCAAAAAATAAAGCCATGCGCAAAATGCAGATGGCTTTTATGGCTTCACGGTTAGCGTCCTCGCCCTCTCAGTCTCACTTTGTTCGACAGCTCTCCCAAAGGGAGAGCCCTTGGCAAAACCAGAAACTTTGCTGTACTGCCAAAGCCTCTCCCTTTGGGAGAGGTGGCACTGCATCAGCAGTGACGGAGAGGGCGAGCCCGCTTCCCTTATAAAATTACCATTTTGCCTTAGTCTCCACCACGCGGCCGGCGATGTGCAGATGGTTCAGGTCCTCGCCCTTGATGACCATTTCGCTGTAGGCCGGGTTGAAGGGCTGCAGCACCACGCAGTTGCCGCGCTGGATATAGCGTTTCAAGGTGCCCTCGCCCTCATCGCCGTAGATCAGCACGCCAAGGTCGCCGTTTTCCAGTGTGTCCTGCTTGTGCACAAGGGCAAGGTCGCCGTCCTGAATGCGGGGCTCCATGCTGTCGCCGCGCACCACCAGATAAAAATAGTTGGAGGGGTCCTTCACACGGGCATACTCCTGACCGTAGTCCTCCTCAAAGGCGAGGGCGCCGTAACCGGCCTTTACCGTGCCGATCACCGGGATCAGGCTTTCAGAATAGCTGCCAAAGAACCGCTCTTCCGGGGCGGAAACATTGCTTACCGGGCGGTACAGGCCCAGCAGATAATCTGCTGTGGTGTTCAAAAGCTCGGCAATGCGGGCCACGGTAGACGGATCGGGAGAGGACTTGCCGCTTTCCCATTTGCCGACAGCCTGCTGTGTCACGCCCAGTTTGGAAGCCAGCTCAGCCTGGCTGATGCCCTGCTTTTTGCGGCACTGCTTCAAAAGTTCTGAAAACGACATGGTATATTTCTCCTTTACACCGCGAGGAAATTTTCTTGTGTTTATTATACAACAAAAAGGTGTACTTGTAAAGACCTGAAACAGGCCGAGACCCAAAAAGGTTGTGGTAAATTTTGTTTTTAAGGGCTGAAAGAAAAAAATTGCGCCAAAGGCTTGACACCGGCGTGCAAATCTGGTAAATTAAATAGGCATTCGACACGGCGTAAGGCGGATGTCCACAAGGAGAGATGTCCGAGTGGTTTAAGGAAGCAGTCTTGAAAACTGCCGTACGGCAACGTACCGTGGGTTCGAATCCCACTCTCTCCGCCATTTTTTATTGAATAAGTGTAACACACTTTGCTCTGGAGTAGTACTCAAGAGGTCGAAGAGGCGCCCCTGCTAAGGGCGTAGGTCGTCTAAACAACGGCGCGAGGGTTCAAATCCCTCCTACTCCGCCAAGAAAAAGCTCGTTGATTCGTTGAAATCAATGGGCTTTTTCCTTTGTAAAGGAAAAATGCGGCTTGCGGAACAAAAAGGAGGAACCAATGGCGTTTGGCGTTTTGGCGGGTCAGATTACGGTGATCTTTCTGGAAGTGCTGCTGGGCTATGTAGGTGCACGCAGCGGCATTATCAAGGATCGTGACAGCAAGTTTTTGTCGGATTTTATCATGAAGCTTCTGCTGCCCTGTACCATGCTGGCTGGTGCAGCCGTGGACGGTGAGCCGGAGCTGCTCACTCAGGCAGGGGTGCTGTTCGTGCTGCTGCTGGCACTGTTTGTGGTGACCACCGGCCTGTGCCGGTTGAGCAGTTGGCTGCACCACGACACGCCGGGCAAGTATGCGGTGCTGGTGGGCACGGCGGCTATGCCCAACTGCGGCTTCATCGGCCTGCCGCTGTGCAGCGCCCTGCTGGGCACCGCGCGCGGCACTGTGTTTGCAGGCATGGCCATGGCCTCTTATAATGTATGGTTCTTTACCTATGTGGTGTGCCTGTTCCGCCCCGGCGAGAAGATCCGGCTCAAGACCTTCATCACCCCCACCAACATTGCCACGGTGGCTATGCTGGTGCTGCTGGCCACCAGCTGGCGGCTGCCCGCACCGGTGCAGCAGTTCTGCAGTGCAGTGGGCGGCTGCACCACCCCGCTGGCCCTTATGATCGTAGGTGTGCTGCTGGCAGACAGCGACATCCGTGCGCTGCTGCACACCGGTTTCCTGTACCGGGTCACCCTGCTGCGCGGCATCCTGTTCCCGCTGCTGTTCATGCTGCTGCTGTGGCTGCTGCCGCTGGACAATGTGCTGCGCACCGGCCTGTCCATCATCGCCTGTTGCCCGGCCGGCAGCCTTGCCGCTGTGCTGGCCAAGCAGACCGGCACCGAAGCGACCCTTGCCAGTCAGGCGGTGGCCCACTCCACCGTGTGTATGCTGGTCACAGTGCCTGCCATGCTGCTGCTGACGGGCGTTATGTTCCCGATGTGAGAAGCTGTAAAAAAGCCCGCTGTCTTTGGACGGCGGGCTTTCTGCTGTTATAGCATAAGGTTCGTGATACCTGCTAGCACCAGCAGGTGCACCGGGTAGAACCAGTAAAAGGCTTTTTTCTGCAGCGGACTGCACGCGCCGCGCTGCCCGTTGTAGAACCAGACCAGCACAAAGGCCAGCGGCGCGGTCAGCTCGAACAAAAATAGCAGCGCACCTGCAAGGCACTGCCGCTTGCGGTCTGCGCGGGTCAGGTACAGGGTGCAGATGATGAGCACGCCGATGGCGTGGTAGTCGGTGTTGGCAGCCAGCGCCAGCGCGGCGCAGCCGCCCGCCCACACAAGCCCCTGCCAGCCGGGCAGGCCGTTTTCCTTTTCAAAGCGCTTGAGCCCTGCCATAGCCAGCACGCCCAGCGCCAGCGTCCAGTAAACATTCTGGTGCTGCGGGGCGAACGGTGTGCGGAAAAAGGCAAGGTCAAAAGGCACCTCGCTGACAAGCCCGAACAGCAGAAGCCGCCGGACGTATTTTTTTACATCGTGGGTGTGCAGAAAGCCCTCCACGGCCAGAAAGCAGAAGATGGGAAAGGCCAGCCGCCCGATATACCGCAGCACACGGTCTGCAGCCAGCAGGGTGCTGACCGGGATACCGCCGCAGCTGGCAGCACCGGCGGCGAGGGCCGGCAGCAGGATACCGGCTTCGATGCAGGAAGCGCCGATGTGATCAATGAGCATGGTGATGCAGGCGATGTATTTGAGCGCTGTGCCGCTGAGTCCACAGCGGACAGGGGCTTTGGCAGTCTTGGTCATAAGGAATCCCTCACTTGATAAAAAATCTACTTTTTGTGCTTTTTTAATGATACGGCGCAGGCTGGCAGGCTCCTGCGTCATCTTTGACAAAATACGCCGGAAAAGCGCATAAATCGGGCAAAATGCTTGACAGAAAAGGCGCGGGATAGTACAATCAAGAATATAATTGAACTATCTCAAATGAAAGATGAAAAAGATTCACAGAGAATCGGGCGTCTCCGAACCAGTAAAGACGGAAGGAGGCTTTGGGCATGACGCTTTTTTCCTACGAGATCTTTGATGCCGTGGCCCGGCAGGGCAGCTTCAACAAGGCGGCACAGCAGCTGCACCTGACCCCATCGGCCATCAGTCACGCCATTGCCGTAATGGAGGAGGAGCTGGGCTTTGCTCTGTTCAACCGCGGCAAGAACGGCGTATCCATGACCAGCTACGGCGCATCCCTGTACCCCTCTATTCGCGATGTGCTCAACAGCGACGAGGCCCTCAAGCAGAGCATCGCCCGCCTGAACGGCCTGGAAAAGGGCAAGGTGAAGCTGGGCGTATTCAACTCGGTGTGTGCTTCGCTGCTGCCGGGCCTGCTCAAAAGCTTTATGACCCACTACCCGCAGATCGAGATCGAGGTGTATCAGGGCACCTACGACGATGTGAAGGAATGGCTGCGAACCGGTCAGGTAGATATCGCGTTCCTTTCCTCCACCTGCCGTGAAGAGTTCAACCTCACCGAGCTGTTCCGCGAGCCGCTGCTGTGCATCGTGCCGCAGGACTGGCCCGAACCGGAAAACGGCGTGATGACTCCTGCCCTGATGAACGGCCAAAGCTTCGTTGTGCAGTGCGATGCCACCGATGCTGAGATGCGTCAGTTCCTGAAAAAATATAAGATCGGCACCGAGCGCCGCTGCCATGTCATCGACGACCAGTCCAACATCGCCATGGTGGAAGCAGGTCTGGGCATTTCCATCATGCCGCAGATGCTGCTGCGCGACTGCAAGGCCGCGATCAAAATCTATCCCATCGAGCCAGAGGAAGACCGTGTGGTGGGCCTGGCTGTGCAGCGCCCCGCCGCAATGGCCCCGGCAGTGGAACAGATGTTCCACCATATCGTGGACTACTGCAGGCAGATCGAGCTGAGGTGAGCCGGACACCTTTATACTATACCATAAAACAGTCTGTGTGTGGAGCATGGACTGTTTTTTTATTAAAAAGAGCGATTGTATCAGCGTGCAAAATCCGCTATACTTAGAAAAACAGGCTGGTTTTATGCAGAAGCCTTGATTGGAGCAGAAAGATGAAGACCATAAAACGACGTGCCTTTTGCAAGGCGGCAGCAGCTGCCGTGGCAGGCGTGCTGGCCCCGCACGCGGCGGCAGAGGCTTTGCTGCCGCAGGCCGCACAGGCTGTGGTGGGCAGTGCGGTGCCGGAGGATTACTACTCCTTTGCCTTCCGCAGCGACCACAGCGAAACAGATCTCTCCCACGATTTTTATTATACAGATGCCTTTTTTGAGAACACGGCGCTGCAGTACAGCCACAAGCTGGCACTGGCAACGCTGGGCCTTGTGGCGGCAAGCGGCAACACCTACCAGAGCGATGCGCTTTACTGGGTGGAGGGTGAAGCGGGCCGTGAGGACAGCATTGCGGATGCCTACCAGAAGCTTGGCTTTGCCAATGCGGTCTATGCGGGCTACCAGTGCAGCCTGAACACCCCGGTGGATACCGCGGGCTGTGCTTTTGCGCAGAAAACACTGGTACAGGATGGCCAGCGCACCACCATTATTGCAGCCATGCTGCGCGGTGTCGGCTATGGTGCCGAATGGGCCAGCAACCTGCATGTGGGCGAAGGCGGTGGGCACTATGGCTTTGTGACAGCAGCAGAGCATTTTTTTGAGGATCTGCAGGACTACCTGAAAAAAGCCGAGGCTGCAGCGGGAACGCTGGGCACCATTAAGCTCTGGCTGGGCGGCTACAGCCGCGGCGCGGCTGTGGCAAACCTGACGGCGGCGCGCATCCGGCAGCAGCTGCCGCAGATCGCGCAGGAAAATACCTTTGTTTACACCTTTGCCGCACCGGCGGCACTGACGGAAGCGGATCGCCCGGATCTGCAGGCGGACTACGACAACGACCACACTGCAGACGGCGGTCTGAAAACGGATTGGGATGTAAGCAATATCTTCAACATCATTTCCAGCGGCGACATCGTGGCCCGCGTGATGCCGGAAGAGTGGGGCTACCACCGCAACGGAAACGACCGCTTTCTGCCCTCCACGGCGTACCAGAACGAGCTGGATGATCTGAGCATCATCGAGAGCCGGATGGGCGGCGTGCCGCTGCGGTTCGACCAGCTGGCGACAAAGGAAGATGTGGATTCGGTGGTCGCGGCGGCTCTGGCGTTCTGCAAAAGCGCTGCAAATTACCACGAAAAATATGAAGCTGCCTTTATGGATATGCTGCAGTGTGCCTTTACCCTCTCGGAGAAAGAGGCAGCCGAGGGCGTGATCCTGGACGATGAAGCTGTGATGGAACGGCTGCGCAGCATGGAGAACATCCGCAAAATGTCGTGGACGAAGGTGCTGCGCTGCGTGATGACGGCTTCGGCCATGAGCAGACCCATTCTGGAGCAGGTGGGGGCCATCGTGCCGCTGCGGGCGCAGCAGGTGGTGGTGCCGGTGCTGGCGGTGGGTCTGTGCTACGAGGTGGAGAGCGATGTGCTGCGGATGCTGGTGTACTACATCCTCAGCCTGATGAGCGTGAACAGCCCGGCAGACAGCGTTCTGCGTGCGGCATTCTGCCACTACCCGGAAAACTACATCACCCTGATGGAATATTACGACCCCGCCGAGCACGGCATGGAAGCCTATACCCGAAAATAAAATCTCCGGAAATAAAAAAGAGGGGCTGTTGCAAAATAAAAATGCGATAGCAACTTGCACAAAGGAATAGCGCAAAAATCAGAAACCCGGAACCCTTTTTGAGCCATTTTGGCCCTGAGAAGGTTCTGGGTTTTTATAATTTTCCGGCGCAAGACCGGGCTGCCACTCAAACGCCCCGCTGGGGCGTTCGTTGCTTCGCAAACGCGGTCTTGTTGGGGCGTGCGGAGCCACAAACCCTGCTTCTTACTATTTGGAAATTACATGATTATGCACCACTGGGTCCACGAGAACTGACGCTCATCGGAGGCATAGAACTATAAAAAGATTGGCCGTTCACAGTGTTTTGAGTCAACCCAATCAAATCGATCAACTGGCTCTCGTTATAGCGCTCTTGACAGTTATCCAGCACAGCGCATTGGCAGCTATATACACCACTATCGTTAGAGACAACTCCCCACCATTCAAGGTCTGCCAAAAGTTTTCCAATCTTCTTGCGGTCAAAGCGTATTTCTTTTTCCAAAAGGGACGAGCAAATTTGTGGAGCAGACATCGGTTTTTGCTTTAATAGGAGAGCTAATGCTAATTCCTGTCCATGCAAACGGTGAAGCAAAAGACCTCTGCGAACCCAAATGTTCGATGCATTTTTCATAGCAAATACCTCCTTTTTTAGATAGCTCGTTCACTTAAAATATGATTGATGTCCATTTGAAATTGCGCTCATTCACAATTGTTATGTTGACGTGAGTATATCATATTACACAATAAAAGACTACTGTTATATATCAGAACTTGCCCTTTTTCCTGCGTACGTGCGTACCGACCATGTACGGACGTACGCAGCGATTGACCCGAAACGCACAACATGAGGAAAGGACAGAATCAAGTTATCAGATTGCGAACCTGATTCCAAAGCAAAAGGCAGGGCACCACCGCTATGGTGATACCCTGCCTTTACTCGTTCCTGCTCACCGTTCTGCGTACTCCCTCCGCAGAACCTCCCGTAAACAAAAAACGTACCCGAACCCTTTTTCGTAAAGAATTGGGTTCGAGTACGAACTGTATGGTGGACGGTACAGGACTCGAACCTGTGACCTCCTGCACGTCAAGCAGATGCTCTACCAGCTGAGCTAACCGTCCATATTCTGTTTTGCCGAAATCAGCTTGATTATATTACCATACCTTCTGCCAAAAAGCAAGTGCTTTTTCAAAAATTGTAAAACTTTTTTAAAGGCAGGGGCGCTGACTGCCCTTTTTACGCGCCAGCGCACATTTGGCGGCGGCATGCGAGCTGAATAGTTAAAATAAACTCGAAAGAAATCGACACGGTTTCTTACGGGTTTATTTTTTTGCGCATTTTTAGGAAACGAGGGGGCTGAGAGAACTTTGGGCGGCAGACATTTGACGATTGAGGATCGTCGGGAGCTGGAAAAATATTACCTCGATAGGATCAGCGTGGAGAGCATCGCGGAAACTCTGAGGGTTCACCGCTCCACTATTTATAACGAGCTTCGCCGCGGGGACACCGGGCGGGTGGACAAAAACGGGAACTGTGAGTACAGCGCAGAGCTGGCACAGAAAAGAATCTGCGATGCCCGCCGCAGCATCCATCATAAGAAGCAGGAGGACACCGCAAATGCCGATGTTTAAGACCTGCACGGCCTGTAAGGAAACATTCATTGCAGAGTCACCGTTCATCAAACTGTGTCCGATCTGCAATGCAAAGAGCCAGACCACCCCGGCGGAACGTGCGCAACGCAAAACTCGCATTACCCCGGATCGGCTGATGCTGGATGTTCGACAGGCGGATGCAGCGGGTAAATCCTATGGCCGGTGGCGGTACGAAGAAACCGAACGCCGCCGCAAAGAGGAAGAAGAGGAACGCCGCAAGTTTGAGGAACGCCAGAAACGGCGTAAACAGATGAAAGCAGCAAAGGAGAACGAACATGGCGAAAGTGAAACTTGACTACATGAGCCTGAGCATGAGGGCAGAGGGAAGCGATGACATGGTGCGGGAGCTGTCCGGCAGATTCCTTGACATGGCGGACAAGTATGCCGCACCCGGATTTTACTTCCCGGCTCTTCCTCCCTCCGTTTTCGAGGACGGTTGCCGTGACCCGGAAGAACTGAACACGGGAGATATGAAGCCGCTGACCACGCCGAAAGAAGTTGCACCCGGCGCAGACTGGGACGTGGTGGCAATCTATGACGATGCAGGCATTCCGTCCATCATGCACCGATTCCGCCGCATGAGCAATAAAGAGTTGTTCGGTGGCAGCGACAAGCCGCACCCGGCGTTCATCATCGGCGGCGAGGTATACGACGAAATCTATATTTCCGTGTACCCCAATGTGATGATTAACGGAAAGCCGTACAGCCTGCCGTTTCAGAAACCGGCGGGAAACATCACGCTGGACGACTTCTCCAAAGCCTGTTTCAGCAAGGGCGAGGGCTGGCATCCAATGACGGCAGCAGAGTGGGGCTTCCTTGCAAACCTTAGTCTGAAACTGGGGACTCTGCCGCACGGGAACACCGACTACGGCGCATGGCATGGCGACCATAAGGAGCACGGCCAGAAAGCACCGAACAGCAATCGGACGCTCACCGGAACTGGCCCGGAAACGTGGACGCACGATCACACCAAAACCGGTGTCCACGATCTGTGCGGCAATATCTGGGAAGTGCTGGCCGGTCTGCGGATTAAAAACGGTGTGCTGATGGTGGCCGCGAATAACGATGCAGCACTCCCCGAAACCGACCTGACCCAGTGCGGCGACGACTGGAAGCTGCTGACGGACGATAAGGGCGCACCAGTGTATGTTTCCGCATCCGGCAGCGAGATCGTGTTTACCACTGACAACGATGAAGCAGGCGGCGTGGGCAGCTCTGAGTGGGGCAAGGTCAAGACGGAATGCAAGAGCGAAATGCTCAAAGAGTATGCGCTGTTCGCCGGGGAGGAAGAAGCCTACTGCTACATTGATGCAACTGAGGGCGAATATATTCCGTTCCGCGGCGGCTACTGGGGCGATGGCGAGAGTGCGGGCGTGTTCTACTTGCACCTCGACTGTCCGCGCTCTAATTCGTGGACGGACGGCGGGGGCCGTTCCGCTTTCTTCAAGAAGAAGCAGAAAGCTGAACGCTGAAAAGCTGATGGGCTGCGCGGTAGCGCAGCCAAAAGCCGGGAGAGAAAATGCTGATCTATTTTGTAGAGTGCTTTATCATGGGGTTTGCGTTGGGCCTATCGTGGGCTTCGTTCGCCATTCCGGTTTACCTGATCTGCTGTTTTGCAGGGTGGGTATTTGATTGGAAAATTCCAACGGCATTGTGGCTCGTTGCATTTGCTGTTCAGAACTGGGACAACGCAAAGAGCTGGTTCAAATAAAAACGGTCTGGGCGTACCGAAACACGCCTGCCACATGACCGGGCACTTAGGGAGCGCACCGGTCAGCCGGTTTCCGCAAGACCGGCATCTTACCTGCTGGGGATGAAAAGAACACGGCAGGGCGACCCGCACGGGCAGGAGCGGAAGCATTGCGCTGTACGACACCGCTCCTTTATATGGCGCAGCCAGTGCAAGCGGGGATTCCACACCGCCCCGCCGCCCAGTGCTGACTCTGGGATGCGCCGCCACTTCCGAATATTCATCAAGCAAAGAAAGGACAAAGTTATGAACGACATGGAAAAGTGCTTTTACGAACCGGCTGAATTGTCGGTGGTGGACGAGGGAAAAGGATGCTCGCTGGTAAAGGCGAAAGGTAGTCCGTACAAGCTGGGCTTTCTGGTGGCGCAAGGTGCTGACGGCATTTTCAAAAGCCTTAACGACGCAGAAGCGGTAGATGCGATGGAGAGGGCAATCGTGGGAACCATTCGCATTATGGCGATGCGGCGCAAGGCGGAGTTCGGGAACCGCAACGGTGCGTTCGATATGAGCAGCGGTTTCAACGCTGTCCGGGACGAGGGTGCGCTGAAAGAAATTCTTAAAGGCATCTTCGGGAAGCAGTAAGAACATGAAAGTACATATTAGAAGCCCCACCGTAAAGGAAGTTCGCAAGAGCGAACAGTGTCGCCACACGTTCAGGATCACGGATGCGAAGTGTGCGCCGTGTGATGGGTACAACATGAACTGTGAGCATTACGAGAAAACCAACAAGGGTGCCGCTGATACAAAACATCTTTCGAGGTAAACAAGCCGCCCTGCGCCGCGTCAGCGGGGCGGCTTTTATATGTGGTGCGGGGCGGTTGGATGCGCGACCGACCACCGCAAGCGGGGCCGAACCCCGTCCGCACCTGCTTTACTTGAAATCATGGAAGCCAGACTGCACCGGCAGGCGCGAAGCGTCAAGCCATACCTGCATGACAACGACGGAGGTTGAAAGGTATGCCCGCTGCATGAGCGAAGAAATGCCTTGTCCGATCCACCCAAGCCAAAGGTGGTAGGTCTGGTTTGGTAGATCAGACCGCCCCGCCGCCCTGTCTTTCTTTGAGTTCAGCAGGGCGGCGGGTGTCTATTATGCGGATGCGCAATGGAGAAGAACGGCTCCCATGTTACTCTGAGCCGAAAGGTCGGTTCGATCCCGACCGTCCGCACAAGAAAGAATGGAGAACGTCAATGGAAATCGAATGTTTGACACCGGAATTTCCGCAAGGAGCAAGGGTATATAGTTCGGATGGTATTGCTCCAACTCTCCTGAACAGCGCGTCGGCCATGAGGTCACAGTCGATTTTGATTCGGGGGGGGGGTAGCATGAAAGTTCACAGCGAAAAATCAATGTGTCTGGCCGGGAATTTTGTGGATAGGAACACCAACCAAAACGGGAGCGGCGTAAAAGAAGATACGTCTTTTACGCTGAATACAGTAGACCGCCACGCAGTCGCTTATAGAGAGCTGCAATATGACAGTTACATAGAGGATGATGTGAGCGGAACGCTTAAAAAATCAGGTGGAGCGTTGGGAGGGGGTTCAGAAACGGTGGTTTGCGAAGAAAGAGAACAGCCGGACTGGATCGTCCGCCGATTGATTCCGCTGGAATGCAGTCGATTGCAAGGGTTCCCGGATGGATGGGCGGAAATTGAATCGCTGAAAAATCCGAAAGAGTTCAACTTCTGGCGGGAAGTCTATGCCAGAAGTTGCGAAATCAAAAAGACAAAACCAAAACAGACCATCCTTCGCGCGGACGGCGCAAAGAGCGATGAAGCGTTGATGCGGTGGCACGATGGGCTGCACAGTTTGGCGGCAGAATATGCGATGTGGGGAAATGGAATGGCGTTGCCGAATGCCATTTTCTTTGTCCAGAACGCATTCCGCGAGCTTGGAAAACCGCCGCATGAGGTGAAGCTGGGAAGCCTGTTTGACGGAAGCGGAACAATGCCGCTGTGCGCCGCCATGTGCGGCGGTCATCCGGTCTGGGCGAGTGAAGTAGAACCTTACCCGATTGCGGTGACAAGAACCCATCTGCCGCACATGAAGCATTTGGGCAGTGTAACGGAAATAAAAGGGTCGAAAATCGAACCGGTGGATATTATCACGTTCGGTTCACCCTGTCAGGACTTGAGCATTGCAGGGAAACGCGCCGGTTTGAAGGGAGAAAGATCCGGCCTGTTCAGAGAAGCAATACGGATCATCCGGGAAATGCTGGCAGCAACTAACGGAAGATACCCACGCTTTGTGATCTGGGAAAACGTGCCGGGCGCACTTTCATCGAACGGAGGTGAAGATTTTGAAGTTGTCCTCAATGAACTGCTCTGTCTTAGAGAATTTACCGGAAGTGGAGCAGCTAAGTTTATTCGGCAGCACGGAAAGTGGAGGAACTTCGCAAATTACGGAGCTGTTGCCTATCGAATCGTCAACGCGCAATTTTGGGGAGTACCCCAGCGCAGGCGAAGAATATATGCTATCTGCGATACTTGTGGAGAATCCGCCGGAGTGGTCGTTTTTGAGCGAAAAGGCACTCAATGGAATTTTGACCCGTGCATCCCGCAGGGGGGGGAAGTTGCAGGACTTACTGCTGACTGCTATTCATGGCATGATCGAATGGTGGCATCAAAACCCAGCGGGGGGGCAGCAGCATATACCATGAAAATCCGTGGAGGATGTGAGGGCGGCGGAAAGGGCGCACTTGTGCAAGAAGAACTTTCCGCAACGCTGGCAACCCATCAAGACCAAACGCTTTTTGAAAGCCACGGGTGCTTCCCAATAAACACAATGCTTGCGATGCGGTACAAAGCCCTTGGTCGAGGAACGGGACTTGGTATCGGCAACGATGGCGACCCGCAGTATACGATAACAAAAGGACATGAACACGCAGTAGCGTATAGCGTTGGCGATGTACCGGACACGGCCTTTGCAAATGCCGGGGATACGGTAGCAAGAACACTGACCGCTCGTGCAGACGGAAGCCCGATGATTGACCGAGGCCCGAACATTGTAACACAGAAAGGAAAGTAGATGCAGAGGTACAAGGTGGTTGTCGTCTGCTGCACCGCTGACGAAACGGATGTACATACAATCCGCGTCAACGGCTGGGGTGAGAGCGAAGCAGAGTACAACGCCCGCCGCAAAATCCAAAAGTTCCACCGCCACGAGTATGAAAAGATTACCGTGACAAGGATAGAAAAAATCAAATAGGAGGTTGAGAACGTGCTGTATGTTGATGCAATCAGGGTTCTGGAAAAGGTGGCACGGGCGAGGTTTGATCTTGCGTCGATGCCGAAGAAAGAGGAAATCGAAGAAGCGATTCCGATCGTGGCAGGCATGGCAACGGTTCAGGCTTGCCCGAAGTATGCGCTTCACGCCGCGCTGTGGTGGCTGGCGATCAAATCCAGCGAGGTGGAACAGTGACGAGAAGAGATAAAGCGATTCTGGCTCTGGTCTGCGCCGCTGAAATCATCAACTGCGCAAAGGCTGGTGCGTTGAAAAGCCGGGTCGCTGACCTTGAAGCGCAGCGGGACATTTACGCAAGCCGGGCGCAGCACTGGATCGACCGGGCAGTAGAGGACGAAGAGGTTATAGATTCTATGCAGCTTCGCCTTGACGCTTTGGCGGACGGGAAGGTTAAGCTGGAAGATGCAGGAGTGTTTTTCTGCACGGCCTATTGCACAGAGCAATACCCGCATATCTGCGGAGAGGGTCACGGAATCACAGCCAGCGGCCAGCCGATACAGGCGGGCGTAACAGTGGCGGCAGACCAGTCAATCTTCCCGTATGGCACGGTTTTGTACATTGAGGGTATAGGAATCCGCATTGTGCAGGACAAGGGCGCGGGAGTGCAGGGAGCGCACCTTGACGTTGCTGTTGATACCCATGAGAACGCGCTTGCGTGGAGCGGGTACGGTGAGCATCGGGTGTGGATTTTGAAAGGAGAATAAATTATGCCGAACTGGGTAGAAGGAAAATTGAAAGTCCGCGGGAAACCGGAAGATATTAAGCGGTGGGTGGAGGAATGCCTGCATTGCTACACTACGAACTGGCTGGGCGACGGCGCACACACGGAGCTTGTAAAGGGTGCTGTCCGATTTGAGCACGACCCCGACAGCGAAGAAATGTATCTGTATGTAGACAAGAGTGCTCATATCGAGGGGACGAGAAGAAACTTCATAGAAAAAGGCGAGTATGTGGACTTCTGCGAAGAGGGCAAGAAGTCGATCCTCGTTGTGAACATGAAAGCTGCATGGAATATCGAAGAGCAGCCCTATATTGAAATGTCCAAAAAGTACAACTTGGATTTTAGAGTGTATGGCTATGAAATGGGCATGGAGTTCAACAAGGAAATCGAGATCGTAGAGGGCGAGATCGCAACGTATCGGCTGATCCAATTTAAGGACTACAAGTGGGAATGCCCTGATCCGAAACTTGGAGGGTGAGCGGAATGACAAAAGAAGAAACTATTGCAGCAACAATGGAAAGAGCATATCGCGCGGGCGTGATCGGGCGAGCCGAAATGTTCAAGATCAAGATTATGCTCATTGTACACAACGCCTACAAGTTTCAGGGCTGTGCGCAGATTTACCGCAATTACTTGCCGCAGCACATCGCAATCCATGTTCGGAAACAGTACCTTGCTGAACTGAACAGAAAAAGAAAGGGCGGACGAAATGCGCAGGGCGATAGCCATTGATTTTGACGGGTGCATTTGTCAGAGCAAATACCCGGAGATCGGGGAACCAAACTGGCACGTTATCGAGGAAGCCAAGAAAGAACAGGAGGCGGGTGCTGGCCTGATCCTGTGGACTTGCAGGGCGGGCAAGGAACTGGACGCAGCTATTGCAGCCTGCAAAGAGTGGGGCCTGAATTTTGATACCGTGAATCAGAGCTTGCCGGAGTGGATCGAAGCGTGGGGCAGCGATTCCCGCAAAGTTGGCGCAGATGAATACTGGGACGACAAAGCGGTGATCGCGGACACGACCTGCATCCTGCGGAGTGCTACCTGCTACCAGAGGAAAAACAAATGAATTTGCCAGATAAAAAATACGCCGTGATCTATGCTGATCCTCCGTGGTCATATCGCCAGTGTGGAACCGGCCCAAAGAGCCGGGGCAATGCCGCGCAGCATTATAACACCATGACGACGGATGATATATGCGCCCTGCCGGTTAAAAACCTTGCGGGGGGGTCGGTGTGCTTCATGTGGGCGACATTCCCACAGATAGCTGATGCCCTGCGCGTCATGGAAGCATGGGGTTTCGAGTATAAGACCTGTGCCTTTGTGTGGATCAAGAAGAACCGGAAGAGCAACACAAACTTTTGGGGCATGGGAGCGTATACACGAGCGAACGCTGAGATTTGTCTACTGGGAGTAACGCCCGGATTCAAACCAGCGGCGCAGATCAAGAGCCATGCAGTACATCAAGTTATAGAGTCCCCGGTAGAGGAACATAGCAAGAAGCCGGAAGAAACAAGGCGGCGGATTGTGGAGCTGCTGGGTGACGTGCCGAGGATAGAACTTTTTGCCCGCCAGCGGTCGCCCGGATGGGACGCATGGGGCAATGAAATAGGTGAACAAGATGAAAAGTGAAAAAGCAGTTATGCCGATGCGTAGCGTCAACGCAAACCCCGGAAAGTATGTCAGCATCATTACGAACTTTGGCTGTCATTACACCTGCCCGGAGTGCATCGTAAGAAACAATGGGCTGAAAATGAGCGAAACAGACGATTTCAGCACACAGGAACCGCTCAACAAGGTGCTCTGCAAGGAAAGGCCGGAGTGGGTTTCAGTGTCCGGTGGTGGCGATCCGCTGTTCCATTGGAAAGATCATTGGTCATTCTACGAGGGCCTTTTCCACACGGCAGAACGACGAAACGTCAAGTTGGAAATGCACACGAGCTATCTCCCGGATAGCCCGGAAGTGCAAGACTTCCCGCTTAATTGGTTTGAACGAGTGGTGTACCACGTCCATAAATTCGACGATCTGCTCCACGTTAAAAGAAAGTTCGGTGAGATAGTCCGCGTGGTATTTGTCGTTGACGACAATATGACCGAACAGGATGTGCTTTTCATCGCAGGTTATGTGGCGGGCAGCAAAGAGATTGACGAACTTTCTTTCCGCCAGCGGGTAGATGAAAACTACAAGGAAACATACCACCTCCACGATTTGCTGACGGAGTATCACAAGAAGCTCTGGTGGTACATTACCCAGTGCGATTATAACCTCTACTTCCATAATGGCAAGGTGTACACGAAGTACACTGATATTTTTACGGAGGGCAAAGAGTGACACAGTATTGCCGGTATTGTTCTCTGGCGGTTCTGAATGACGATGATTTGATTTACTGCGAAG
Source organism: Faecalibacterium sp. AF10-46 (assembly GCF_003604105.1). Classification (NCBI taxonomy): domain Bacteria; kingdom Bacillati; phylum Bacillota; class Clostridia; order Eubacteriales; family Oscillospiraceae; genus Faecalibacterium; species Faecalibacterium sp. AF10-46. The sequence goes on from NZ_QVGY01000002.1 coordinate 197,227, forward strand.
CCAAAGACGAAATGCGAGAGGGCAAGCAGATAAGAAATCCGAACAAGTGCAAGCACTTTGAGTTCAACCCGGTGGACGTTCTGGACGAGAACAAAAAGTATAGACCGAGAAAACCGAAGAAGAAAAACATTGAGGGGCAGGTGAGCTTTTTATAAACAACTGGAAACCAAACCTGCCCAGATCGGACCCCACCGCAGCTTTCGCCCGTACATAAGCACATGAGCGAAAGCGAGGAAATATGATCTTTTTCATCATCGGAGTGCTGGCCGCGTTGGTTGCACTGGCCGTTCTGCTCCTGTCCGAAGAGGGCAAGGCCGCAGCATTTATTCCCGGCGTGGTCGCCGTTATCATGATCGGTGTGTCCTGCGTGTCCTACGTCCCCACCGGCTACACCGGCATTGTGACCACGTTCGGCAAAGTCGAAGATGGCACAAAGGACGCTGGTGTGGTGTTCAAGTCACCGTGGCAGTCTATCGTCAAGATGGATAATCGTGTTCAGGAAATGAACATGGATTTATCGGCGTTCAGTTCTGACATTCAGGAAGTCGCCACGAGCGTTGCCGTTGGCTACCGGATCAACCAGCAGAATGCCATGACGATTTACAAGTCGGTCGGCAAGAAGTACGAGGACACTCTGATTACTCCCCGTGTGCAGGAAACGGTCAAGGCCGTGGTCGCCCACTACGATGCAAGCAGTCTTATCTCGAACCGGGATGCCGTTGCATCACAGATGGACACGAAGCTGCGGGAAGTACTGGCAGAGTACAACATTGACTTGCAGTATATCAGCGTCACCAACTTCGACTTCACCGATACCTTTACGGATGCCGTTGAAGCCAAAGTAAAGGCTCAGCAGGAAAAGGAAAAGGCGGAAACCGATGCGGAAAAACGCCGCGTCGAAGCGCAGGCAACGGCGGACGCTGATTTGATCGCGGCCAATGCCGAAGCGGAGAAATCAAAGGTTGCGGCGGACGCGGAGCTGTACGTTGCCGAAAAGAAAGCGGAAGCAAACCGCGCCCTCAATGACAGCCTGAATAGCAATTTGCTGGAATACTACCGGATCACAAACGTCGATTCCCTCTGGAATGGCGAACTGCCTACATACGTTGGCGGTGATGGCAGTATTCCCATCATCAACGGGATCAACTGATTTTCTCCTACCGGAGCCGCCCGGCGCGGCGGCTCCATTCTGTGAGCATGGGGACAGGCCCCTACCGGTTCAAGCCCGGAAATGCCCGAAACTAACAGGAGGAAAGGACAATGCCGAAATACTTAGTCATGCTGCGGTGCAGCAGAGCAAGAAGCAACGCAAACCGCCATAGGCAGGAAACACCGGCCTATCTGCCGTACCGCATAGAAGCACCGAAAGCACTTGACGCAGCGGACAAGGCAAAAGAAGAAGCGGCCCTGTACTACCCGCAGTACCAGAAAATCCAAGTGGACAGTGTAACGGAGGTGCGGGACTTGTGAACAGGTACTACATCAGCGTTGCCGGTTGGAATGGTGCTGGCGTGACTGCGCCGTGCATCATCATCGGACAGGAATTTGAAGCGGAAACGGAACGCGAAGCCGGTGAAGCGGCGGAGAAATCCGCAGACGAACAGTTTCCCGGATATGCGCCGTTTGCAGTTATCAGAAAGGTGGTTTGAATATGAAACTTTCGGGAGTTACAAAGATGGTGAAACGACAGCTTGTGTGCAACGTCTTTCACAATATCAAGAGCGACGACTTTTATATTGGAACAGCATCGGCTATCTACTGTGCGACAGGCTTCCCGCTCCCGCTGAACCGCAGCCAAATGGGTGCGCTGCTGGGAATCAGCGAAGATACCATGATCGAAAAGGTGATCTACAACGATTTTGATTGCGCATACAAAAGCGATCTTGAGGGGTTCAATCTGGACGACACGGTTAAGGGCGAAGTAGAAGTAAAGAAAATGGCCGTCGGCATTTACTACATGGGAGAAATCCTTATCCCGGTCACAACGGAAGATAAACACATGGTCGGCCTTATCTGCTGGTCGCAGCTTGCACCGGTTGAGGATGAAATCAAGAACAACGGGTTTATCCGCTACTATCAAAGAAAACGCGCTGACGGAAGAACGTACTATGTGGTAAAAAATGGTATGAGAGTACGCGCTGCTGTCACGTCTTATTCCCTGAACGAATATGCAGAAGCGACACTGCAAGAGCTGGTCGCTATGCTGGCTGAAACTCACACCGGCGAACCGGAAGAGCATGAACAGACATTCGATAATCTGACGGATGAAGTGGAGAACGAAGCGAACAATGAAGATGTTTGATGCAGTATACAAATGCCGCTTGTGCGGTGAAGAATTTGTGGAATGCTCTACCAGCGGAGAAGAAAGTAACCGTAGCTTTGTAATGAAAATCATGTGCAGAGCGGTTGACTTGAAAGAACCGGAAGAGGTCATGGAACCGACAATCTACGCTTGTCACCCGTGCAGGGATGGAAGCTATGGAGTTGCCGACTTTCGGGGGTTCAAATTCAACGACAAGGAGAACGCAGAATGAGAAATAGACCCGGAATCTACGGCAGAGTTATGTGTCCGCCGTATACCGCAGAAGATGCAGAATTTTTGGCCGAGAGAAATAAAGTTCTTGAAGAAGCCGTGAACGGACTAGCGGCTGAAAATTTTGAATTACGGGAGGATAACCGGAATCTCAAAGAGAGTTACAGGTATTTGAGCGCGACTAGAATCGAGGAAAAAAAGGAGCTAAAGGAGCAAAGCGAAAAGTCGATTCTGCACAGAACAACCGTTGGCGTTACGCAATGGGTGATTTACTGGCTGAACGCTGCTGTAAAGGCGGGAAACTGGCTGATTGGTAGTTTGTTGGAATGAAATAGAGCGTTTCTGAGCGGAGGAAGAGAAATGCCGGATAAGTACATCAACGCAACGAAGCTGATCGAACGGCTAAAATGCGAGAAAAGAAGGGAAGTCGCGGAAGCGGCGAGCAATCCGTTTTCAACCGGTCCCGCGCCGGAAATCAGAATATCGCAAATCTATGACGGTGTTGTGTCTGTTCTGGAAAAGGAACCGGCGGCAAATGTGGTTCCGCGCCCTGCTCCAAAGTGGCCGATATGCCAGAATTGCGGTAGGCCAATGGTCTATTGTGGAGAAGAAAACACGGACGGAGTTGTCTGGAAGCGGTATTCGTGCAAGGACTGTTATAACCAGTTTTGTGCAAGAAGGGTGATGGCAGGAGAAGAAACATGGCCGAAATGATAAGTAAGCAGCATTTATTGGAGCAGATCGACACGACGGGAAAAGGCTGCGAATATGAAGGCAAGGAATTTCTCGCATATCAAGAAGCAATGCTGGCCGTGGTGGAGTTGATCGAGAAAGAACCGACGGTCGAGAAAGAATACGATGTGATGTTTAGCGGGACAGAGCACATAGATTCACCGGGACCAGCACCGGTAGTTGGTTATAGAATCGCGGCGAAAAGCTGGGAAGAAGCTGTGCAAAAAGGTAAATTTTATGCAGAAATGCAGCACCCGGCATTTATTCCGTTTGCGTTTGCAGGGCCGGTAATTGAAGTGCCAAAAGAAGAACTTGAAAATTTGGAAACGGAGAAAAAATAATGGACGCAGTAAGAAAAGATGTTCGCCGTCTGGTAAACAAGGAGCTGGAAGCAGCAAACAAACGCTTCCCCCAGTTCGCCAGCCCGCACGAGGGACAGAATGTTGTTCGGGAAGAGCTGGAAGAAGCGGAACGGGCGATTGTGCCGCTGAAACTTTACATCGAAACCCGGATGTGGAACATGGTCAAGGCAAACTCGACTGTGCCGAAAGACGATTTCAAAGCCATTCGGGAAGCCGCAGTAAATCTGGCTGTCGAAGCAATTCAGGTGGCAGCAATGGCGAAGAAGTTTGAACACGGCCAGCGGAACAACTGGCCCGGCGCAAGGGAGGATAGTCATGGAGAAGAAAAAAACCGTGCCGGAAGTGGAAACAGTGACAATCACCATGAGCCGACCGGTGGCGGAAGCGGTAAAGACCGCCTGTGAGTGGTATCTGAGGTTGCACATGGGCCAGTTCTGGGATATGGCCGACGACCTCTGCATGGAAAAATTTTATTCCGATCTGGAAAACAATGTGTATGAGACGAACGAGCAGCGGGAGAATGCTTTTGACGTTGCCCTGCATCGGCGGGATACCATGCGGGAGGAAATGGAAAAGCTGTATAACCGTTGCGTTCTCTCTGCTCCAATTTCGGATGTGATGAAAATTCCGTACAGAGCGGAAATTGTATGGCTGGTCATTCGACACGCGCTGTCGTGGCACGACAACCCGGACGGTGTTGCAGGGTGCGTCAGCTATTATGCGCCGTTGAACCGCAGCGACCAGCCGCAGCCGAAAATCGAGCTGAAACTGAAAGGCAAAGGTGAAAATCATGGGTAGTGTCTTACAGGTAATCGGCATAATGCCGCTGAAAAAGAACGTCCCGCACCCGCGGACGGCAGACTGGAAACTGAAAACCTGCCCGGAGTGTGGCCGGGAGTGCTGGTATCAGACCAACAACGCGAAGCTGGTTTTGCGGGTCAACCCGGATATGAAGTTTGTTTGCTCGGAATGCGCGCTGAAAGCTGGGAGAAATTGAGATGGAACAGTTTACCAACACGGAAGAGCTGCTTCGGAGAATCCGGGAGAACGTGCCTGAAATTTTGGGCGGCGAAAGTAACCCGGATATGGAAGATGAAGTGGAACAGATCATGTGCGTGGTTGAGAACGCACCGAGGGTCGCCCCGGAGGGGGTGCGCCCGGTGGCGCACATCGCATGGAGAAAACGGCCCAAGCAGTTTGTCGTATATGATCCTGTTCCGACAAACGAGTGTTTGTACGATGGAAAGCCGGTTTATACACGGCGGGTTTTGAAACTCGAAGAATACACAGTGCCGTTTTGCTCTAACTGCGATCACCGTTTGGACGATTGCGCCGGGAGTTTTTGTCCAGTGTGCGGTTCGATTATAGAAGAAAGGCGCAGAACATGAAAAAAGAATGTTCCACCTGTGCATGGCATGACGGCTATACATGGGTGTGCTTCAACGGAAATTCTGAGTACCGGGCGGACTTCACTGACCCGGAAAATACCTGCCCTGCATGGGAAGAAAGGAAAGAGAAAAATGAAAAAACTTGAACCGGCGGAAATCCGCAGACTGGCCGCAATCGCCCTCTGGTGGCTGTGTGTCGGCATTGCGCTGTCAAACCTGCTGTCGGTGCTGATGCAAAACCTGACAGAGTGGATTATGTCGCTTGTCTGAGCGGCCCGCCAAAGCCCATATCTATATTATATAGGAAACCCGTCGTTAAATTGCCGCCCTGACGAGGCGGCAAGGGGCTTGTATACCGTAGATAAACTAAGGGACACAGAGAAAAGAGCGCGGAGAGATGCGCTTATCTCCGGCGGGGAAAGGGAGTGCAGAGGGAAAACGAGGGCGGCGTTACAGCAGCCTACCGGGATAGAGAGCAAAGGGAACGCGGCCCGGTGTTTCCCCTCTGCATCGTTCCCCCTCTCGTGTTTGTGGCCCATGATTAAGAAAATTCCATGACGTTTGCGGAAAGGAGGACGTGGAGAATATGACCGGCGGCTTTAGAGTTCGGGAACAGAAATTTATCTGCGGTATGAATTATGCCACGGCCCCCTCTATGCAGGTGGACTTCTTCGAGGTGACAGAGCAGCAGCACAAGGCCAGCACCCGGAAAAAGAAAGAGCTTGCCACCAGCATTGCCAAGGAATCGTATAATCTGCGCAAGAGTGGTCGGTATTTGGAACTACTGGCAAATCGGAACTTCCGACCCGGTGACTATTCCGTTACATACACCTACAACGAAGAACACCACCCTGCGCCCGGTGATCTGCAACGTGCCGACCGGGATTTTTCCAATGCCATCAAAGCATTGTACCGTATCTGCGACAAAAACGGAATCGAACACCCGAAATGGATCGTGGTTTCGGAATACTGCACGATGGACGGGGACAAGCCGCTGGGACGTCACCATCATCATGTTATCATGTCCCACCCGGCGGGGCTGACCCGTGAAATGGTTGAAAAGGCATGGGGTAAGCGCGGCAGATCGCGGTGCGAGCCATTGGAGTTTGACCACAACAGCATTGAATCCCTCGCAAAGTACATCACCAAGAACGTGCGCTGCAAACGTCACTGGCGGCAGAGCCGCGGGCTGAAACCGCCGAAGATGCCGCGCCCAAATGACGGGAAAATGAGCCGCACCCGGCTGAAAGACGTTTGCGAGAACCGGCTGGAAGATCGAGACTACTGGGAGAGGATGTACCCCGGCTATACCCTGCACCGGTGCGAGTGCATCATAACCGGCAACGCCACCCGCCACCTGATCGTGCGCCTGTACCGCAAGCCGGAACAGCGGAGGAATAGGAGGAATCAGCCTTGAACCGTTTGACGCTGGACGACCTGCCGCCTAGATACCGGGCGCAGGCAGAAGCACAGATCGCGGCCAGAAGCCGGGGAAAGTGCGCCTTGCCGCAGTCTGTCCCCGCCGCAGTTGCCACCGCTGAAAAAATCGGCATGGACTTTGACAGCCGGGGCGAGTACGAATATTACATGGGGACGGTTCTGCCCAAAGTGCAGACCGGGAAGATCGTGAAAGTGGAGCTGCACCGCACGTTCCTGCTCTTGCCAGAAAAAGAGTATGACGCGGTGAAACTCCCGGCGGTGCATTATACCCCGGATTTTGTGCTGACCTATGCAGACGGCACGGTTGAAGCCGTCGAAGTGAAATCGAAGTTTGTCCGGCGGCAGCAGCGCGATTACATACACCGCCGCCGGATGTTCATTGACCTTGTGGCCGAGCCGCGGGGCTGGCATTTCATCGAGCATATCACCGCAGACACGGCGGCAGAGGTCAAAGCGTGGAAGAGTCTTGCAAAACAGAGAGGATGAAGAACATGGGAAAATCTATGCCGCCTGTTGAAGTGCGGAAGATGATGTACGAAAAGGCCGTCAACCGCTGCGTGGTCGCAAAGGGCGACACCATGGAGAACATGAAGCTCAACCGGGCCGCTGTGGGGCAGGTGGTGACGTACTGCGCCATCATTGCCGCGCAGAATCTTTTCGACCTTGATCGGGACGGGGTGGAACGCTGGCAGGCAGAGCTTATCCGGCGGAGTGAGGTGTACACGCTGGAAACCAACGTGTACGGCACACCGAAAGCACGGGAAAATCTGCGCAAGCGCACGGCCCCCAAGATGAAAGAGGACTTCACCCTGCCGGTCGAGAAGTGGCCACGCAAAGAGTGGGAGAGGGTGCAGCTCTATGAACGCCGCAGCGCGGGTGATCTTGTGGCCCGGTTCTTTGTCGAGGTCATGGACGGTCTGGGCTACACCACAGAAGAAATCGCCGCCGCCCTGAAAGAGATACAGGGCAACTTCCGGCAGTTCCTTGAATGGTCGAAAGACGGCGAATATGTGGCCTACTACAAAATGGCCCAGTGCTATGAGCAGGCCACGGGTATAGAAGCGGCAATAGACGAAGAACCCGGCACGAAGCCGATCTTCGGGAAAGAAATCTGAGAGCTGACAGGCAGGAGGATAAACGCGGATGCAGAAAAAGGACACTGAACAGATTTTGCTCTACTATGGCAAGATCGAGAAGCAGCTTGATAGTGTCAACATGGAGCTGGCCGAGCTGCAAGACCGATACAGCCCGATCAAGGGCCTTGCGATGGACGGGATGCCACATGGCAGCACACCCGGCGACAGCACCGCGTCCCTTGCCGTCAAGCTGGCCGACAACGAAGAGTACCAGAACCGAGAAAATGAGCTGATTGTCCGGCGGGTCGTGCTGAAGTCGGATTTACAGGAAATCCGGCAGAAATTAGACCGCCTGAACGATGATTACAAAACGATCCTGAAAGGGCGGTACGTCTACGCTGACCGGTCGTTACAAAAAACGTGGGAAAGCATTGCAATTTCCATTGGCAAAAAGAAGATCACCGCGCAGAGGTGGAAAGACGCGGCTCTGGTCGTTCTGGGCGGGATGTTCGATGAAATTCCCATGATCGAAGAAATCCTCTCCCGCGCGTATGACGCGCGCGATTAAAAGGGCCGGTGTGCTGGGTATGCCGGGAAAGTGATAGAAAATCTATCAGAACCGGCAGAAACAGTCGCCCGGACAGCGGGCAAGGGAACAGCCCGGAAAGCTGTCTATAAAGGCAAGTTGGTAAAGCTCTATGCGCGTGTGCGATGAACCGCTTCCGCAAATCCTCCGAACCGCTCAGAAAAACAAACTTGCGAATACGCCAAAATAGAACGCCCTCGGCGGGTAACTCCGTCGAGGGCGTTAGTTTATATTATCACTCACCAAAACGCACTGTGAAGCCGTCCAGCGGGTCACAGTGATGCTTTTGAAGCATGGCGTTGATCTTCTTGTCCTGTTCGGTGCGATCCGGCGCGGTCACGGTGTAGGGGTGGCCGGGATCGTCCTCGTCATAGATGGCGGTGCAGCCGTGCGGAACAGAGAATGTGCCACGGTTATAGGGGTCAAAGTAAATATCAAAGTCGAATTTCCGACGCAGGTACTTGTCTAGCATGAAAGAGCTTTTGTCCAGATCGGTGCAGAGCCGATACCCGGCGGGATCATCAATCCACAAAAGCACGTTGCCGCCAACAAGAGCGCGGGCGGAATCCTCTGAAAGAGTGCCGCTGTACACCTTGCCATTGAACAGGCTGGACAGGATGCCGAACAGCTCTTTTTGTGCCGTGGCGGGAAGCTGCTCGATGCGGTCAACAGCAGTTTCAAAATCTACGCCGTCCAGCTTGTACTTGATTTTGCTGGGATCATGGATGAAATCACCGGGCATAAGATTAAGCTCCATTGCAAGGCGGTACTGGTGCTTGCAAGGCCGGGTGTGGCTACCGCAAACACAGCCGTTCGGCACGTCCAGCGTGACAACGTAGTTGCCGTGTCTACTGCTGAAATAGCCGGTCTGACCGTCAATGCAGGTCGGTGTCATATCGGCTTTGAGGGCGGCAAGGTAGCTTTTGAGCAGCGGGCCGTCCGAAACGGTGGGAATGTGGTTCACCCATTCTGGAACCCTATTTTCGTCGGGGGGGGGGGGTAACATTACGACACATATTTTCACCTCGTTATGTTCTTTTTTGCGTGTGGCCGGGGCGTTCCCGGCTGGCGCAAAATCACCACTTCAATGATAGCGCAAAACGCGAATAAAAGCAACAAAACGAGAAAAGAAAATCCCCGGCGGGATGCCCGCAGGGGATGGAAGAAATTCGTGTTCAATTCGTTGGAATCGTGAACGTACTGACCGGGATTCGTTCGGTGACGGTGAATGTGTAAGTGCCGGGGCTGGTTTCGTGGCCGGAAACATCGACGTTCTCCGGCGCAAGGTGATGAACGGTGCAGAGCCGCATTTTTGCATCCGCTTCCAGCACCTTTAACCGTTCGGGGGAAGTCGTGCTTTCCTGCTTGAAGTATTCTTTAGTCATTTCTTCCTGCATCTGGTTCAAGAGCTGGCGGACAAATTCGTTGGTTTCGCTGGTCATGTTTCGTTGTCCTCTTTCGGTTCGTTCTTCTTGAAGATGATCTTCGGAACGGTGGGCGGCTCACCCTGCTGTTTCATGTATTCGCTGATCTCGTTCGGCAGACCGACCGGAAAACCGTTTTCATCCAGCGGGCCGTCATAGCCGGAAAAATCTACCACATGAACCGTGGGCGGCTGGCGGAGCGTCTTGTAATACTGGCCGTCGCTGTAATTTACATCGGTTACATGATCCCACCACGCAATGTCGCCGTGTTCGTTCTGGGCGGCTTCCATAGCTGCGCGGGCTTGCTCTTCGGTGAATCCGTCAAAGGTCAGGCGGGAATCGTCGGCAAATTCGGCGACAACACGCCAAGGCGCGAAAAACTGGGCTTCGTTCACAAAAAGACCTCCTTTTTACGCATTTTGTAAAGCATAGTTCAATCTCTGGCACGAAAAATAGAAAATTCGTTGATGAAAGTATAACACAAAAAGCCCCGGCGGGGAACCGGGAGCGGAGATTCAGCGGGCCGGTCGCCGCTGAAAAGTAAAGCCGGGGTTACGTTCGGTCATTCGTGCAACAACCTTGTCCGCCTGATCTTTCGTGAACCGGGGCGCAAAAACCTTGTTCATGCCGCGCCTGCCGCCCCACGGGTCGCAGAGGGTGAAATGCTGATCTCCGGGGCCTTTGCAGTAGATGAAGTAGTAAATCGTGCTGGCCGCGGGCATATCGGGGTATCTGCGGGGCGTGGAACGCGCGGCGACATCGACAGAGAACGCGGACAGCATCGCGCACCCGAAAAGATGGGTGCAGCAGTTCGTTTTGCGGTCGAAAATCGCGGCTCCGTCCAGATTGCGCCCGTCTGTGGCATATTCTTTGACCAGATAGGAAATTCGTGTGCGGGCTTCGGCAATGGTGCGAAAACTCATATCTTCATCAGTGAAATCGGCGGAAGCGCAGGTGATAACCTGATACCGGTGGTTCGGATCGTATTCACGCATGGTTTGTATCTCCTTTTCGTTTTGTGGTAGCCTTGCGGCTGGGGCTGGGCTGCTTTACGGTGCAACCCGGCTAGAGTATCCGTTTTATGCGTTGAGCTGTAAAAGCGTGGCTTTCGTGGGGATCAGATGCCGTGCAAGGGTGTCTGTGTAACTCGCTTCGCCCTCGTAGCTGTCCACGATCTTCTGCTCTGCCTTGCTCATGTCGTGATAGGCTTTCTTGCCGTAGGACGGCGGCAACCATCCTTTCTTCTGGCTGGCGAACAGGTTAAATGACTTCAAAATGTCGTCATTTGAAAACTCAATGTGGCAAGTGCCTTTTTTGTAAAACGTGGCGGTGAAGTAGTGGAATTGCACTTTCTGGCTCTGTCCGGCTTCCCCGGCAGCTTTCAGCGTGGCCCGGAGATCATCACCGTTGTACTTCTTGCCGTTCGTGTCCAGATAGTGCAAGGTGCGTTCAATTCGTGACAGGCAGCTTTCCGCGTTCCAACTGGGTTCAAACCGCCCAGACCAATCGCTGAACGCTTGACACCGGAAAATCACTTTCTTGCCGACTTTGTACGCTTCGTTCGTACACCAGCCGTTGTAGTAGTGGACGTTCTTCGAGTATTCGGAATTGTAGTGCAGATTCGTCCAGTCGTCGAACAGTTCCACGATCTCGCTTTCGATGCCCTGCACGATGTTGGCGGACATTTCTTCCCGAATCGTGAGAATGTTGTAAGGGCTGAAATCGTAGTCAACCAGTTCGGAAACGCGGTTGTGATATTCGTCTTGCATCGCTCTGGTTAAGTTGTCCCGGATTTGGGGCAGGTCAAAGAGCTTTTGCCAGTACAAGCCGCGCAAGCTGCGGATCGCTTCGTTATAGCTCTTGTTGAAGTTCAGCACTTCGGTTTCCTTGTCGTCTGCGGTAGCAGCAGAAAACAGGCTCTTGATTCCGTTGTACTCTTCGTAGATACGGCGGATGCCCTCGGCGGCTGCGTTGTACCGTTCCACCGCGGCGGCGATGGGATCAGCAGACACCAGCGCGGCAAGCTGCGGATCGGCTTTCATGTGGTCGGTCATTTCGTTGTTGAGTTCCAACCGGATTTTGCTTACTGGCTCCTTGTCGGGAATGTCAACGGAGATCAACGCCACTTCAACGCGGGCGGCGCGGCGGGCGTTCTTGAAAGCGTCTGGGATGTACTTGATCTGGGCGTTGAGTTCGTTTAGCTTTTGCGCCAGCTCTTTCCGCTCGTTCGTGTAGGGATTGCGGATCGTTTCGGCGTTGAGCAGACAGCGGATTTTGCCGCCGTCTTTCATGATCTCTAAAGCCTTGAGCAAGTGAGCAGCACCGGCGGAAAAAGGTGGGTTCATGATGATCGCCGCGTATTTCTTCGCGGGGCGGAACGTGAGAAAATCGTCATGCACCACGCGGAAACCGTCTTTCTTCAGTTTGGCGCGGAAGTCGCTGGACAGTTCCACACAGTCAAGATCAAACTCTTTCGCCTTGCTCGTGCTGTAACGGTCAAGTTCTCCCGTTTTGGGATCGTGCCGAATATCTGCGACGGCGTGAATCTGGCGGGCCAGTGCGCCGTCACCGGCAGAGGGTTCAAGGATGGGCTGCGGTAGGTGCTTCCAGCCGTATTTTGTGCTTTGCAGACTGTAAGCCATTTCCCACGCGAGATTGTCCGGGGTAGGGTAAAAGTCCCGGCTATCGTTCGGGGTCGTCATGGTTCGTTCTCCTTTTCGTGTTTGATTCACCCCGGCGGGGTGTTGGGATCGGGTCGCTTTACGGTGCGGCCCGTCAAGGTATCCGTTTCACTGCTGGGCTAAAATCGTGCTCAACCATGTGGAAGAATCAGCGCAATCAACCATTTTCGCAAAGTAGCGGCCCGTTACAAGCTGGAACGCATATTGCGTGGTGTAAGTGCCGCTGTACATTTCCCGGCTGCAAAACTCTTCTATGTTGTTCCGGGTGTGCCAGTTGCGCGGCGGCAACACGTTCAGCGCGTTCTCATAGTCCTGTTTCGTGATCTCGACCATTTCCGGGGTGAGCAGCTTTTCCCGCTCAAAGTCCAGCCATTCGCCGTAGGTCATGACGGCATAAGAGCGGGCCTTTTCTTGCGCAAGGCGGCTTTCCCAATATCCCCGGTCGCTTTCGTAGTCGCCGGACTCGATGATCTGGGTGATCCGCTGGATGCTTTCGGCGGTGCTCTTCCGGGCGGCGTTCAACACCTCTTCGGCGGTGCGGGGCGTGGGCCAGCCGGACACGGTGAAAGCGTAGATATGGACGTTGGGAACATCCACAACAACAAGTTCGTTCTTCTCTTCGTTGGCGGTCATGGTATAATCTCCTTTTCGTTTTCGTGATTCACCCCGGCGGGGTGTGGGGCTGGGCTGCTTTGTGCGGTGCAACCCGGCTAGAGTGTCCGCGCTGGAATCATGCCAGCACACCGGCGGCGATGCTCGCAAAGTCGAGCTGTTGGACGCTGGGAACCATTTCGGGCTTGCTCTGCTCTTCTTCGAGTTCGTGCAAGGCCATCACAAAGGCGGCTGCTTCCCGGTCGCTGCTGATAAAGTCGTGCATCTTCTGCACCCACTGATCCACCAGCGCATGAAACGCGGGGTCATTCTTTGAACGGTTGTCAAACTCTTTCACCGCTTCCCGGTATTCGTGGCTTTCGTCGTCATCGTGAGAGCGGTACAGCCGGGAATAATGCTCACCAAACAGCTTTTCGAGCTTGTCCAGATCGACGACCGGGGCGGCGGGCTGCTTCTTTGCTTCCTCTACGGCGGTTCGTGCGGTGCGCCACTCAGCAAGGGCGGCGGCTTGTCCGGCGCGGTCGGTTTCGGGAACAGCAATAAAGCGGTTCATTGCATCCCGTGCGGCCTGTTCTGCCTTTTTGACGGCATCCGGGGCGGCTTTCGTGGTGCGGGACTTCTTCGGGGCCGGTTTCGTGGGAAGCGGTTCAACGTGAACCAGTTCGGGAAGTTCGTGGTGCTCTTCAACGATGATCGGCGCGGGGCGGGCGGCTTCGGCGGCTGCTTTTTCGGCGGCTTCCTTTGCGGCCTTGCGTTCTGCTGCAAGCCGCTTGTTGTATGCGATGATCTCCGCCGTGGACTTGAACCGGGCTTGCGGGGCGGGCTTGCTGCTTTCAACCTGTAAGCAACTGAAAAGATGGGACTTCGTAGGGTAGTAATGCGGATCGGGTGCGGCTTCCTTGCCCTCTGCCGCGGCCTTTTCGCGCTGCTCTTTGCTGGGCTTCGTGGTGTACTTCCACAAGTAGCATTCAATCAACGCTTTTTCGCCTTTCTTGACGCTCTTGCCCTCTTTCTTCCAATAGTCGAACGTGTGCAGTTCGTCCGCTGCAAACATGATCTCAATGTCCGCGGCGGTGGCGGGCTTTTCGTTGCCGTCCTTGTCAACGATCTTGCAAGATGCAGCAACGGCGGCGATCTCTTCCGGGGTGTGGTGTGCGGCGGCGATCTGGTGCAGCGTGGCCGGGTCAAGACGTTCAGCGGCGGCGCGGATGATCTGTTTATTCGTCATGGTAAATACTTCCTTTCGTGTTTCGTTTTGTGGATCGTCCCGGCGGTGTGCCGGGGGAATGGGATCGGGTCGCTTTCAGCGGTGCGGCCCGTCAAGGTGTCCGGCGGGGGTCAATCTTCGGTTTCGTCGCAATCGTGGCAATACAGCGCGTCAATAACCTTGTCGTCGCTGAAATCGTCCGGGGTTCCGTTGGCATCGACCACAAGATCGATCCGGTCAAAAATCCGCAAATCGGTTTCGCCGTCCACCAGAAAATACCAGTCGTCGCCGTCTAGCGCGTCACTGCACCAGACTTCAATCTGGTTTTCGTTGGTGGCAGTCATGCCTTGCACAATGGCCGGGGCGATATACCGCCCCAAAGGGCCGACTTTGTAGGGACAGGCGGCAGCGGCGCGGGGTGCGCTGGACAGCAGCGCGGCGGCAAGTGCGGCGGCGGTCAAAATTCGTTTCATGGTTGTTTCTCCTTTTCGTTTCGTGGTGTGGCTTTTCGTGCTTTTCCCCGGCTATTGTCGGGGCGTGGGATCGGGTCGCTTTTCGTGGTGCGGCCCGTCAAGGTGTCCGGGGGTCATGCGTAAATTTCATTAAACACTTCGACGGCGTTCCATTGCACCGCCTTTTCACGCTGGGCAGCTTTCGCGGCGTTCTGGTCGCCGCCGTTGGCTTTCAATGCCATATAGAAAGCATCAACAAGGGCGGCTTTTTGCCGCTCCCGCTCCCGCCATGCGTCCAACTGTCCAGCGTCGCAAACTTTGACGGCCCACGATTCATAGTGGAGCGGCGACAGCGTTTCAAGGTGTAAACCCTTGCACCGGTTCAGCGCGGCGGTGATCTTCCCGGCATCCTCATAGGTTGCCGCGTCGATGATATAGCAATCGACGGCGGCGCGGTGCTGCTTCTCGATGCTCCACCCGTGGCGGGCGGCGATCTGGTTTATTTTGCGGTCAAGTGCTGTCATGGTTCAAAACCTCTTTTTCTGTTGATTCACCCCGGCGGGGCGGTGGCATAGGGTTGCTTTTGCGGCAGCGGTGCAGCCCTTGAAAGTGTCCGCTTGACTTTACCGGCGAAAGCTGGTAAAATCATTGCAAGATCGGGATGCGAAAACCTATCTTGCAAGCCTGTCACCCTTTACCGGGTGGCGGGCTTTTTCTTTTGCCATTCGGCAAGAAGAGCGGCCCAAACTGCCCGCTTGACAGCTTTCGGCAGCTTGAAAAACTCTTTATTCATGGCTTTCACCTCTTTTCTGGTTTGATTCACCCCGGCGGGGTGTTGGGATCGGGTCGCTTTCAGCGGTGCGGCCCGTCAAGGTGTCCGGCGGTTCATGCGGTGTAGTGGTTCGCGGCGGCGAAAGTGTCCAGATCATCGGCGGTGTCAATCGCGCCCATCGGTTCGCCGTTGCGATAAACAACGTAGTACGGGCCATAATCGGCGGCTTTCATGATCGACCCGTCGGGGGTCGTCCATGTTACGGCGTATTCGCCGGATTCAATCGCGGCGATCTTTTCAGAAAGTTTCATGCGGCTTGACCTCTTTTCTGTTTTGCGGTGTTTCCTTTGCTGTGATTGCATTCTAGCATGATTCATGCTGTATGTCAAGCATGAATCATGCGAATCAGCAAAATACACAAAATTGCATGATTCATTCCGTCGATTTTTGCATGGTGCATTCCGGCAAAAAATGATATAATGGAGCAAAAAAGAAAAGAGGTGAACAAAATGCCATTGACACAAAAGAAAAAAATAACGAATGAACGCTATTTATCAAAATTCATCACAAAGTCGATACGGATACCAAAAGAGCTTGACGAAAATTTGACCGCCGCGGCGACAAGTTCCGGGGAAAGTGTGGCGGGGTATATTCTGACAGCCACGCGGGAACGAATGGCCCGCGACGGATTCCAGCCGCCCAACGTGGACGACAGCAGCACCGGCGGCGGGTGATTCCAGCCGCCCGAAAATTTGACGCGAAAAAAGAGGTAGACACGGCCCGCCGCCGCGCCTACCTCTTTTTTTGTTGCCCGTTTTCCGTGGGGCGATTTTTCCGGGGCGTTTTCCGTGGGCGGTTCGATGCCGCCCGCCGCCGGGGAGATCGCCGCCGATCTGGACAGGCCGCGCCCCGCCGCCCCGCGCCGGGCCGATGATGCCCGCGCCGGTAGGAGATCGCCCCCCGCCGCGCCCTACATAGCTATATAGGAGAGGACAGCAGCACCCCGCCCGCACATCATACCAGCACCAGACAGCAGCACCGCCCGCCATACGCCCGCCGCCCTACATAGCTATATAGGACAGGACCGCCCCGCGCCGGGCCGATGATGCCGCCGATCTGCACCCCGCGCCGGGCCGATGATGCCCGCGCCGGTAGGAGATCACGCCCCGCCGCGCCCTACATAGCTATATAGGAGAGGGCAGCAGCACCCCGCCCCGCACATCATACCAGCACCAGACAGCAGCACCGCCCGCCATACGCCCGCCGCCACGCCCCGCCGCCCTACATAGCTATATAGGACAGGACCGCCCCGCGCCGGGCCGATGATGCCGCCGATCTGCGCCCCGCGCCGGGCCGATGATGCCCGCGCCGGTAGGAGATCACACCCCGCCGCGCCCTACATAGCTATATAGGAGAGGGCAGCAGCCCCCCGCCCCGCACATCATACCAGCACCAGACAGCAGCACCGCCCGCCATACGCCCGCCGCCACGCCCCGCCGCCCTACATAGCTATATAGGACAGGACAGCCCCGCGCCGGGCCGATGATGCCGCCGATCTGCGCCCCGCGCCGGGCCGATGATGCCCGCGCCGGTAGGAGATCGCACCCCGCCGCCCTACATAGCTATATAGGAGAGAGCAGCAGCACCCCGCCCCGCTGGACAGATCGCCCCGGACAGGCCGCGCCGATGATGCCCCGCCGCCGCGCCGCGCCGGATCGAATCGGTGACAGCCTGTCACCAATTCGGCCCGCCCCGCGATACCTTAAAGGATGCCCGCCGCCGGTGTTTTGCCGCCGTTTTTCCGTCATTTTGCCGGGGTTTTGGGCTGTTTTGGCGGGATTTTTCCCGGATTTTTGGCAATTTTGACGGCTGAAAAAGTCCGATTTTTCGGTCTTTTCTTCCTTTTTCTACCATTTTCCGGGCCACCGGCAAGGTACTGGGGAGGAAGATTCTTCCACTCACGGGTCCGAAAGCCCGAAAATTTTCTAGGTATAGGGGCTTTTTTGCACTTCCCCGGAGGGGGGTCTGAAAAAGTTAGGGGGGATTTTTTCGGGAAAATTTTCAAAATGATACACTGTGATACACTTTTCCGGGTATAATGGGTACAGTGAAAAGTAAGCGAAGCTCCACGGCGTTATGTCGTGGGGCTTTTTCTTTTGCGCGGATTCTGGAAACGGGGTGCAGGAGTGATGCAGGATGCCGAAGCGGAACGACAAGCGCGACACCGCCAAGGCTGAGTACGTCAAGCGGCGGCGGTCGGGCGAGAAGATCAATCTCAAAGACTTTGCCAATGAGCTGGGCGTGACCTATGGCACAGTCCGCAACTGGAAAAGGATCGACCAGTGGGAAGATGCCATAGAGCGCAAGCGCGGCGGGCAACCCGGCAACAAGAACAGCCGGGGCAAGAAGAACGCCAAGGGCAACACCGGTGGCGGTGCGCCGGATGGCAACACCAACGCGGAGAAAGACGGCGCATATAGCACCATCCACCTTGACCGGCTGACCGAAGAGGAACGGGCGTGGCTGGATGCGATACCCACCGGGGCCAGCGCGAACAACGCCTATGAGTTGAAGCTGCTGCGGATTCAGCAGCGGCACATCATGGAGAAGATCGCGGAGTACGAGAAGTGCAGCCCGGAAGAACTATTTACGGCCACCATCACCGATATGCGCAAACCCGGCCCGGATGCCGAGGGCAAGACGGCGGACAGTGCCGTGCAGAAGATGGCGATGGTCAACAAAGACAGTGCCTTTGTCCGGGTGACGCAGTTGCGGGAAGCTCTGAACAAGGTTTCCGGCAGAATCATTTCCCTTACGACCCAGATTCGCCAGCAAGAAGAATTTGAAAAACGGTACGCTCTGGAACTGGCCCGCCTTGACATTGCAAAGATGCGGGCGACCGGTGAGGTAGACGTAGACCCGGAGGGGGACGAAGAGGATGAAGAAGAAGCTCCACACGACAAAGATAGTGGCGCAGTATCTTGACCTGTCCGAACGCCGGGTACGCCAGCTCCGGGATGAGGGTGTGCTGGAAGAGAAAGCCCCCGGCCTGTATGATCTGCGTTCCAGTGTCCGGCGGTACATCAATTACCTGCGGGGCGACGAGGGCGGCAAGGCTGATCTCAACGAAGAGCGGGCGAAGCTGACCAAGGAAAAGCGGATCGCTGCTGAAACCGAGAACAAGGTGCGGAACGGTGAGCTTTACCGCAAGTCGGATATTATGACCGGCATGACCACCATCGTCATGAACCTGCGTTCGAGATTGCTTGCCCTGCCGAACAAGCTGGCAGCGAACATCGCCAAGCTGGACGGCGACGAGGACAAGATCATGGATTTGCTGCAAAGCTCCCTCCACGAGATCATGGAAGAGTTTTCAAACTATCAGGTCGCATTGGAGCGGCCAAAGGATGATGAAGATGAACAAGACGGAGAAAAAACCGGATAAGCCCGGAAGCAAGTGCAAGGGCTGTCCGTGGGGTAAGCGCATCCATCAGCGGCTTATCCTGTGTATGTTCCCGGAATGCGTCAGGGGTGAGTCGAAACGTGAAGAAGAAACGGATCGTAAAACTTGAACCGCAGACCGTGGAGCTGTTCGCGGAGGTTTTGAGCAAGCTCCGTCCGCCACCGCCGCTGACCGTAAGCCAGTGGGCGGACAAGTACCGGGTGCTGTCCGCTGAGTCCAGCGCAGAGCCGGGGCGGTGGCATACAGAGAAAGCCCCCTACCAGCGGGCTATCATGGATGCCATTGGTGATCCTCACGTCCGGTCGGTCGTGGTCATGTCAGCAGCGCAGATCGGCAAGACGGATGCTTTCATCCTCAACCCGTTGGGCTACTACATGGACTATGCACCATGTCCGGTGATGTGTATGCAGCCGACCCTTGACATGGGACAAACGCTCTCGAAAGACCGCATTGCTCCCATGATCCGGGACACGCCACGGCTTACCGGCCTTGTAGATACCAAGAGCCGGTACGCTGGCAACACCGTCATGAAGAAGAATTTTCCCGGCGGACACATCACCATTGTGGGTGCAAATAGCCCGTCCAGCCTTGCCAGCCGCCCCATCAAGGTGCTGCTGGCGGACGAGATCGACCGTTACCCAAAGAGCGCGGGAACTGAGGGCGATCCCCTTGATCTAGCAAAGAAACGCCAGACGACCTTTTGGGACTACAAGACCGTCATGGTCAGCACTCCCACCATCAAGGGAGACAGCCGAATCGAGGATGCCTACTTGCTTTCTACGCAAGAGGAATGGAACGTACCATGCCCGGAATGTGGAGCATACCAGCCGTTCCTCTGGGAGAACGTCAAGTTTGACCCGGACGATCTTGACAAGGGTGTGAGCTACGTCTGCCGGGAGTGCGGCTGCATCGCCAACGAATACCGGTGGAAAGAGCAGGGCATTCACGGCAAGTACGTTGCAGCCAACCCCGGCGCAGAAGCCAGAGGATTTCACCTGAACACGCTGGCTTCAACCTTTGTGGGCTGGAAAGAGGTCGTGCAGAAGTTCATAGAAGCCAAGATCGCCCTTGACCACGGAAACCCCGAACAGATGAAAGTTTGGGTGAACACCGAGCTGGGCGAAACGTGGGAAGAGCGTGGAATCCAGTTGGAGGACACCGAGCTGTTCAACCGCCGCGAAATCTACGCCGCAGAAGTGCCGGACGATGTTCTGTATCTTACTGCCGGTGTTGACGTGCAGGACGACCGCTTTGAAGTTGAGGTGGTCGGCTGGGGCGAGGGTGTGGAGAGCTGGGGCATCCGCTACCAGAAAATCTACGGCGATATGCTGTCGGATCAGGTGTGGGACGACCTTGACAACTTCCTGCTCCAAACGTGGCGCAAGGCGGATGGCACGGCCTACCCACTGTTGGCTACCTGCATCGACTCCGGCGGACACCACACCGACGCGGTGTACCGGTTCGCCAAGGAACGGCTCAACCGCCGTATCTTTGCGATCAAGGGCATGGGCGGCAGCGGAGTCCCGTTCATCCGCAACCCGTCCAAGAACAACCGCGTCAAGGCGGAGCTGTTCATTCTGGGCGTTGACGCTGGCAAGACGACCATCTACCAGCGGTTGGAGGTCAAGACCCCCGGACCGAACTACTGCCATTTCCCGTCCAACCCGGAAGCGGGTTACACGGAGGAATACTTCAAGGGCTTAACGGCTGAGAAGAAAGTGGTGCGGTTTGTGAAAGGCCGCTTGAAAGAATACTGGGAAATCAAAGACAAAGAGCATAAACGAAACGAGCCGTTGGACTTGCGCAATTACGCAACCGCGGCTCTTGCCATTTCTCGCCCTGTGCTGAAAAAGACGGACGCAGACGGAACCACCGTCCAGCCGGTCAAGAAAGCGCGGGGCCGTCGTCAACTTTCGGGAGGTATCTAAATGGCAGGAATTACGCTGGAAACAGCACAACGGATGCTGGACGTTTGGGTAGCCGCCGAAGAGAGCGTATCGCACGGCCAGAGCTACCAGATCGGCAACCGGTCGCTGACCAAAGCCGACCTGACGCAGATCGGTAAACGAATCGAATACTGGTCGAACAAGGTGACGGAACTTTCCCGTCAGCGGAACGGCAGGAACCGGATGGGGCATTTTGTACCCCGCGACCTGTAAGGGAGGGCTGACATGGGAATGTTTGATAGCCTGCTCACGGCGATTGCCCCGGAGCGGGCGGTGAAACGTGCTGCCGCACAGTCGGCAATACGGGCAATCAATTCGGGCTACTCCAACTATGGAGCCAGCCTGCACAAGAAATCCATGCGGGGCTGGACATGGCACGGCGGAAGCCCGAAAGAGGACATCGAGGATAATCTTCGAGTCCTGCGGGAAAGAAGCCGCGATGCCTTTATGGGCGTTCCGCTGGCGACCGGTGCAATCAAGACGATGCGCACCAACGTGGTGTGCGGCGGCTTGACCCCGACACCCCAGATCGACAACGCCTTTCTGGGTATCTCCGATGAAGAAGCCCAGAAGATCAACGCCCAGATCGCACGGGAGTTTGGCCTGTGGGCGAACAAACCGACCTGCGATGCAGACCGGCTCGATAACTTCTATATGCTCCAACAGCTCGTGTTCACGGGTTTCCTGCTGAACGGTGACGCTGTGGCGGTGCTGCAAAACAAGAAGTCGCCCGGTGTGCCGTATGATCTGCGGCTGCGGATCATCGAAGCCGACCGGCTGTGTTCGCCCAGCTTCATGGACGTGCTTTCGCCCTGCGAGATCAACGGTCGCCATGTTGAAAAGATCGTGCAAGGTGTTGAAACCGATGCCGAGGGCATGGTCGTTGCCTACTGGATTTGCGACCGTCACCCGCTGGCAAGCACGGCGGCGGCTGGCCTTGCAGCATCACACTGGACGAGAGTGGAAGCCTACGGCGCAAAGACCGGGCGGCAAAACATCCTGTGCCTGATGCAGCGTGACCGCGCCGGTCAGGTGCGGGGAGTGCCGCTGCTGGCTCCGGTGCTGGAAAGTTTGAAGCAGTTGGGCCGCTTCACGGACGCAGAGCTGACCGCCGCTGTGGTGTCAGCCATGTTCACGGTTTTCATCAAGAAAACGGATCAGTCTGACGAGATACCGTTTGGCGAGATGCTTCCGCCGGAGGTGCAAGTGGATGCCCCGGACAAAACCAGTGTAGAGCTGGCTCCCGGCGCGTTTATCGACCTGAATCCCGGCGAAGATGTACAGTTTGCAGACCCCAAACATCCGACCACGGGATTTGAAGCGTTCATGAACGCCATTGTGAAGCAGATGGCCGCAGCGTTGGAAATTCCGTCCGAGGTGCTTTACAAACAGTTCAGCACAAGTTACTCAGCGGCGCGGGGCGCACTGAACGAGTTCTGGCGAACAACCGGGATGCACCGTGACTGGTTTGCAGATTATTTCTGCCAGCCGGTCTACGAAGCATGGTTCCGGGAAGCTGTGTGCAAGGGCAGGATCAAAGCCCCCGGTTTTCTGGTTGACCCGGCTGTGGCCGCGGCCTACATGAACTGCACATGGAACGGCCCGGCACGGACAAACCTCAACCCCAAGGATGAAGCCGCAGCCGCCCAGATGCGGGTGAACAGCGGCTTCTCTACGGCAGCACAGGAAACCGCCCAAATGACCGGCGGAAGTTACGAAGCAAATATGCGGCAGCGGAAATCCGAAGCCGCACTGAAACGGGAGGTGGACGAAATTGCAGGAGCGCAAGCACAACAGCAAACCGCTGTTCCTGAACGGGACGGCGGCGACCCCGGCAAAGACGAATAATAAGAAATTTTGGGAGTTCCGCAATGCAGCCGACACCGGCGGCACGGCGGAACTTCTGCTTTATGGCTACATCAGCGAAACGAGCTGGATGGGCGATGAAGTGACCCCGAAAGAGTTCGCCGCTGATCTTGCGACGATCCCGGCAACGGAGGATTTGACGGTGCGCATTTGCAGCGGCGGCGGTGACGTTTGGGCTGCACAGGCCATCGGTGCGCTGCTGGAAAACCGGATCGGCACAGTCACGGCGCAGATCGAGGGCATTTGCGCCAGTGCCGCAACCATCGTGGCAAGTCA
The DNA here is from genome assembly GCF_003604105.1 of Faecalibacterium sp. AF10-46. Lineage (NCBI taxonomy): Bacteria > Bacillati > Bacillota > Clostridia > Eubacteriales > Oscillospiraceae > Faecalibacterium > Faecalibacterium sp. AF10-46. Next base: position 220,043 of record NZ_QVGY01000002.1, read on the forward strand.
TTGCAAGGTGGTCAAGGCGGCGGAAGATGCAACCTACATGATCCATCCCATCCGGGTGAACCCGAACGGGTTTGTGGACATGGCGGGCTTGCAGCAGCTTATGGATGCGCTGACCGTGATGCGTACCAACGTGCTGAACCAGTACGCCAAAAAGACCGGCCACACCGTCGAGGAAGTGGCGGCGTGGATGGATGCTACATCGTGGTGGTCTGCAAACGAAGCCAAAGAACACGGCTTTGTGGATGAAGTCACGACCGGCAATCAAACCAAGGCACAGGTCGAAAACCGCAACGGTGCGCTGTTCATCAACAGCGTTGCCGTGCCGGGTGCTTTCGACGATGCCCCTGAATTTGTACGAAACCGCGCTGTGGTGGCCCCTGCCGCAGAGGGCGGTTTTGTAAATACCACCGACAACAGCAACCCGGCGGAAGAGCCGGACAACGACAACGGAGGAACCGAAATGGAGTTCAAGAACAAAGAAGAGCTTCGGGCGGGCTGTCCTGATCTGGTCAATGAGATCGTGAACGATGCCCGTGCAGAAGCACAGAAGCAGGAACGTGACCGTCTTGCCGCCATTGACGAGATCGCAGACACCATCCCGTCCGAGCTGGTGGCAGAAGCCAAGTATGGCGCAAAGGCTTGCACCGCACAGGAGCTTACCTACCGCGCCGCTCTGGATGCAAAGAAGAAAGGCCATAAGCTGCTGGACGATGTGCAGGACGACGCACAGGCCAGCGGCGCAAATGCCGTGGGCGGTGCAACCGCTGGCGGTGTGGGCGGTACTGGCGTGACCAACACCAAGCCGACCGATGCCGAGAAGCGGGCCGCTTTCAAGAACCTGCTGCACCCCAAAAAGGAGGACTGACCTATGGCAACTAAGATGCTGAGTGAAAAGCTGGGCGAGGTTGAGTACGACAACCTGATCGTGGGTCTGACCCCGCCCAAGCGCGTCGGTGCTGGCAAGATCGCCAGCACCGGCAGTAAAGAAGCAACCTATACCCGCGGTACTGTGTTCGCCAAGAGCGCAAAGGACGGCAAGCTGTACATTCTGGGCAGCACCGCAGCTTCCGGCGACACGCTGACCGCTGACTGCATCCTGACCGACGACGTGACAGTCCCGGCCACCGGCGATGCGACCACCACCGTTTATCTGGCTGGCTGTTTCAACCCGGACAAGCTGGTGGTCAAGGACGAGTACACCATGACCGAAGCGGACAAGAGCGCACTGCGCATGAACGGCATTGCAGTCCTGCCCGTGACTGAGATGTGAAAGGAGGATACATACAATGGCTGAGATTCTTCTGAATTTCTTCGACAACATCATTCTGGCAACAGCCGTTGAAGAGGTCGTCCCGGCGGTCGGCTTCTTCAAAGATCGCTATTTCCCGACCGGTGCAGGTGACATTTTCAAGGCCGACAAGGTTATTACCGAGTACCGCGACGGCGACCGCAAACTGGCCGCGTTTGTTGCTCCCCGTGTTGGCGACATTCCCATGACCCGCCGCGGCTATGAGATCACCAGCATCAAGCCCGCCTACATCGCACCGTCCCGTCTGCTGACGCTGGACGAGCTGACTAAGCGCGGCTTTGGCGAAGCAATCTATCCCGGCATGGACGAGCAGCAGAGAGCCGCCCGTCTGCTGGTGGATGATATGGCCGACATGGATGCCCGCATTACCCGCCGCGAAGAGTGGATGGCTGCGCAGACCATGATTAACAACGGCTGCGATATGGTGGAGTACATCGACGATGTGACGCAGGGCGACACCAAGCAGGTGCGCTTCTTCACCGGCGAAAAGAGCGACCACCTGTATACCGTGGCAAAGAAGTGGAACGAGACTGGCGGCGATTATCGCAGCGATGTGCGTAATATGTGCCGTATGCTGTCCGCTCGTGGCCTGCCTGCCGCCGATCTGATCCTCGGAACGGATGTTGCTGATTACATCCTGACCGATGAAGCAACCCAGCGGCTTCTGGACAAGAACAGCGGTATCATCACCGGCGAGATTCGCCAGCAGCTTTCCAAGTACGACGGTGTTGTGCTCATGGGTACTCTGAACTTCGGCGGCTTCATGCTCACCGTGTTCAGCGTTGATGAAACCTACTCCGACGACAACGGCGTGACGAAGAAGTATTTCCCTGCCGATGCTGCCATGGTGACTGCTCCCAACTGCGGCCACATGATGTACGGCTCCATCACCCAGATGGATTACGGTCAGGTGAACTACTCGACCTATGCTGCAAAGCGTGTTCCGAAGTTCGTTGTGGATCAGGACAAGGACACCCGCAAGCTCCGTCTGGGCTGTCGTCCTCTGGCCGCTCCCAAGAACAGGAACCCGTACATCTTCGCCGCAAACGTGGTGGGCTAAACCGGAAAGGAGCAGCTACATGAAGATCGTTCAGATCATCGCCGGTGGTTACGGCCACCGCCCAAAGGCACACGCCCCCGCCAAGCTGATTATGGCGGGGGAATTTGTTTGCCTTGATGATGCCGAAGCCGCCCGCCTTGTGCAGCAGGGCGTGGCAGTCTATGGAGAACCAGACGAGGAAACCCGCGAGATCGTGGAACAGGCAGATGCCGACAGCGGTGTGCCTGAACCGCAGCCCGCAGCGGAGGACAAACCGACCCGCAGAAAGGCCCGCAAGACCTCCGCGGAGTAACGGGTGCAACCATGACCGACTTTCTGGAAATGGCAATGGCCGACATTGACGAGGTTTTCTTTCAAGAGTTTGTCGAAAAGCACACCATCGACGGAGAAGAGTTCGATGTTGTGCCGTATGAGGTAGACCTGAGAGAACGCAAATCGCACTGGGAAGCCGGAGCCAAACAAAACTTCGACCAAGGCTTGTACATTTCGCAAAAGCAATTTTTTGTCCGGGCAGAAGATTATGGTCCCGCTCCGAAAATCGGGAAACCGATGGAGTATGACAACATCACATACTCGGTGAAAAACTGCCAGACAGAACATGGTCTGTATTTGGTCACGTTGGAGAGGGTGCGGCAGTAATGGCAAAAGCAATCTATGACGTGCAAGTGCCAAACATCGGTGAGGTGGAACGTGCGCTCGGCGATCTGCATGACAAGGCTCCCAGAGCCATGAAGAATGCAGTCAACCAGACCGCCACGAGAGCCAAGAACATGATGGTTCGGCAGGCACGGCTTCGGTACGCCGTCAATTCCGCCGGTCGCCGTCACCTGAATGCGTTGAAAATCCGCAACAGGGCGACGACGCAGAACCCCACGGCGGAGATTTTTATTTCCAGCCGCCGAAACGATCTGGGCGATTTTCAGTCAAACCCGGCTGTTCCTCACATGGGAACAAGCTGGGTTTTGTCGCCTGAGTTCCACACCTCCCGTGTCTTGAAGAAAAATCCGATGGCCCCGCTGACCGGCGGACAGACCGATTACGGTCAGGCGAGTAAGGGCTTTCTGGTGAAGTTCGACAGTGGACACGTTGGCATGGTGCAGAGGATTCTCGGTCGTCCGGCGACAAACCCGAAACCGACAAGATGGAGGAACAAAAACGGCATTGTAGAAAAACTCTACACCATGTCCAGCCCGTCCGCCAGTGCTATGCACAGCACGGTATGGCGGGAAGAGGTGGAGCCGGACAGTGAGATCATCTTGCAGGAGCGGTTACAGCATGAGGTGTCCAAAATTCTGCTGCAAGCCGGGAGGAAAGCAAAGTGAGAGAAAGCAATTATACGCCGGTTGACGCTGTGAAGTGCCTGCACGAAGAGCTGGAAAAGCTCTTCGAGGGCAAAACATTCAGCGGTCAGGGCAAAGATAAGCCGCTCAACATCTTCGACTTTGAATTTCCGACCGACTTCGGCAACGACGAAGATGTGGACACAGTGGCAGCAGCCGCCCCTTTTATTCTGGTCAAGGCCGCAGGTTGGAGCATCGACAAGATGGAAGAGCCGGAACTGGTGGACATGAGCATGATTATCTGCACATACCAGACCCCCAGCCGCAATAAGGCGGAGGGAGCGCGGGACATGAAAGCCCCGGCGGTGCTGGACTTGTACAACATCATGCAAGACCTCGCCCAGCATTTCCGCGTTCACAACATCTTCGGCGACTATTTCAACGTGCTGCTCCCCATTGATTGTGCGATCCAGCAGGATAACACAAGTCCGTACTACTTCGCTACCGTGCAGATGGACGTGACCTGCCCCAGCATGAGCAGCGAGAACAACCCGGAAATTGAGGTGTTAATATGAGCGAGAGAAAGCAGACCGCCGCAGAGAATACCGCAGCGGTGGAAAAGACCGGCCCTGTTGTGTACTGTGGCCCGTCCGTAAAGAACACTGTGAAGCAGTTTACCGTGTACAGCGACGGCGACGCGCTGCCGGATGCGGTGACTGACTTCCTGAACAGAATCCCGGCGGCACGGGGCCTGATGGTTCCCATCGCCGACTTCGCAAATACTCGCGCAGCTCTGGAAAACCCCAAGAGCGGCGCGGGTATTATTTTTGCCGCAGTCAAGGCGGCACTGAACTAAAGGAGGGAGTAACGCATGGCAGTTTATAAGCATGGCGTTTACGTCACTGAGCAGCCGACCGGTGTTGTTGCACCGGTACAGTCTACCGCTGGTTTGCAGGTGGTGATCGGTACTGCGCCGATCAACCGCGCCAGCGACCCCTATCACTGTACCAATGTCCCGATTCTGGCGACCAGCCTGAAAGAAGCCACCGCCGCCCTCGGCTACGATGACGACTACGAGAAGTACACCATCTGTCAGAGTATGGGTGCTTGCTTCAAGGTTCTGGGCGTTTCCCCGGTCGTGTACATCAACGTCCTTGACCCGGCCAAGCACAAGAAAACCATGACCGAAACCACCGTGCAGGTCAACAGCGGTGTCGCCACCGTTGCCGTCAAGGACATTCTGCTGGACAAGCTGGTGGTCAAGTCCGCGTCCACGGCTCTGACCGCTGGCACGGACTACACCGCAGCTTTTGACAACGAGGGTTATGTGACCATCGCCATCATCCCCGGCGGCAAGGCCGCAAGTGCGACCAGCCTGACCGTGAGCGGTACGCAGATCGACCCCACTGCTGTTACAGCCGACGATGTTGTGGGCGGTGTGAATGCACAGGGCGTGGAAACCGGCATGGAGGTAATTCGACAGATTTACCCCGCGCTGAACATGACCCCCGGCATCCTGCTGGCTCCCGGCTGGTCGGAGAACGCCACGGTTGCCGCTGGCTTGCAGGCCAAGACCACCGGTATCAACGGTGTTTTCCGCGCCGTCTGCATCGTAGATGTGGACAGCTCCACAACCGGCGCAAAGATGTACACCGGCGTGAAGCAGCAGAAAGAGAAGCAGGCCATCACGAGCGCGAACTGCTACCCGGTCTGGCTGTACGCCAAGGTGGGCGATGTGGTCTATGCCGGTTCTGCTATGGCCGCTGCACTGACCGTGGCGACCGATGCAGCCAATGGCGACATTCCCTATGTCAGCCCGTCCAACAAGACGCTGGCAATCTCCGCCGCCTGCCTGAAAGACGGCACGGAAGTGCTGCTGGATCAGGAGCAGGCAAACGTCGTCAACTCGTTCGGCGTGGCAACGTGGCTGAACATGAACGGCTTCCGTCTGTGGGGCAACAATACGGCCTGCTACCCCGGCAACACCGACCCCAAGGATCGCTGGTTCAGCGTCCGCCGCTTTATGAGCTGGGACGATAACACGTTCATTCAGACCTACTTCCAGAAAGTCGATGATCCGCTGAACAAAAGGCTTATCGAAGCTCTGGTGGACAGCGAGAACGTGCGCGGCAACAGCTTTGTTTCCCGCGGCATTTGCGCCCGTCATGAGATTCAGTACATCGAGAGCGAGAACCCGACCACCTCGCTGCTGAATGGCTGCATCACGTTCCACAAGTACCTGTCCCCGTTCAACCCGGCGGAGGACATCGAAGAGCTGGTGGAGTTCGACCCCAACGCGATCTCTGACGCGCTGGGCGGCTAAACGAGAAAGGAGGATATGAGTTATGGCACTGGATACTAACCTGACCCCGGAAATTGTCAACAGTTTCAACGTCTACATTGACGGCGTGAAAGCCATCGGCACGGCCCCGGAGATCACCCTGCCGCAGATCACCTCGGAAACTATTGATGTTTCCGGTTCTGGCATCCTCGGCAAGATCAGCGCACCGAACATCGGCCAGTTTGAGAGCATCGAGCAGGAGGTTTCTTTCAACCTCGTGTATTCGAGCTTTGTCAACGTGCTGTCCCCGAAGCGTCAGGTCAATCTGACTTTCCGTGTGGCGCAGCAGGCGGTCGATAAGAGCCTTGGCTATGCCTACAAGGGCCTGCGAATCGTCGAGATCGGTCGTGTCAAAGAGTTCACTCCCGGTAAGATCAAGGCGGGCGAGGGCATGGAAGCAAAGGTCAAGCTCGAACTGACCTACCTGATGATCGAGAACGACGGCGAAGAGATTATCGCCATCGACAAACTGAACGGTATCTACCGTGTGCAGGGTGAAGATATGCTGGCGGATGTTGCCGCTCTGATCTGATCCCAAAGGAAACGAATGACCGCCCCGAAAGACCGGGGCGGTCAATTTTTTGTATCTGACAGAAAGGAAACTTCATCATGGAGAAGAACATTTCTACCGCCGCAGAGCAGACCAAAACCGCAGAGGTCAAGAAGAACCCGAAGATCATCGAGCTGGCCCGTCCCTATAAGTTCGACGACAAGGAGTATACCGAGATTGACCTGTCCGGTCTGGACGGCCTGACCATCAAGGACGCGGTGCTTATCATCAAGAAGCTGTACAACGAGGGTGAGCTGGCCGCGATGATTACCCCCGAAACTGCCACCGCATACACCGACGCTCTGGCCGCAGCAGCAACGAAGCTCCCCATTGAGTTCTTCCAGTTGCTTCCCATCGGCGCAAGCAAAAAGGTACGCCAGACCGTACAGGCATCCCTCCGCAGCGCGACGGCAGAGGACGGCGACGACAAGGACGATCATAGCCACGTCATGAAGTTCGGCAAGCCCTATACCTACAAGGGCGAAACCTACACTTCCGTTGATCTGTCCGGTGTCGCCAACATGACCGGCATGAATGTCCGTCAGGCGGAGAACCGCATGGAGGAAGAGGACATTCGCGCAGCAGAAAAGACCCTGAACTACTACTACTGCTGCCTGATCGCTTCTATGGCGACCGGCAAGGATGTTGCGTTCTTCCTCGGCCTGCCCCTGTCGGAAGCTGTGCAGCTCCGCGCAGGTGTCAACCACAAGGATTTTTTCGCTTAAAGGGCGGCTACAAAACAATCAGAAAGGCGGCGATAGCTCTCGCCACAGTCACGCACACAAGCGCAGATTTTTACCTGAACTTGCCTGTGCGTGAGCTGGTGGAGATTCACGGGGAGGTTGCGGAGGAATGGCAAAAAATCAAGAACTAGAGCTTTCCATCCTGATCGGCGGTCACGTTGACAATTCGCTTGCACAAGCGGTTAAGCTGGCGAACACGCAGATCGGGAGCGTTGCAAACGGAGCATCGAAGTTCGCGGCGAATATTGCCAAAGGCGCAGTAGCCGCCGCCGGTGGCGTAGCCGCGGGAGTGGTGAACACCACGAAAGAAGCGGTGGCGTTTGAAAGCGAAATGCTGGATGTGACAAAGTACGTTAGCGGCCTGACGGACGACAACGGAAAAGTCGTCAAGGAAAACTACGATGAAATGTCGAAAGGCATTCTTGATTTAAGCACCCAGATTCCGTACACCGCCGAAGAGCTGACCCGCCTTGCGGCTGCTGCTGGTCAGTCCGGCAAGAACATGGACGACTTGCTTGGCAAGGAGCAGTTCTTGAAAGACGTTGCCGAAATGGGAACGGCTATGGACATTTCCGCAGATCAGGCGGGCGACTGGGCCGCAAAGTGGGAAGTTGCGTTTGATACGGATCATGAGGGTGTCATGAAGCTGGCCGACCAGATCAACTATCTGGGTGCGCATTATGCGACGACCGCCGCAGAAATTGCACAGACGGTGAACGATACCGGCTCCCTTGGCATGATCGCCGGTATGGACACGGATCAAACGGCGGCCCTGTCCACCGCTCTGCTGGCGATGGGCGTAAACTCAAACACAGTCGCAACGTCCATTCGCCGTATGTACACCAACTTGACGATGGGTTCCAAAGCAACAAAGGCACAGCATGAAGCCTTTGAAGAGTTGGGGTTCAGCGCGACACAGTTTGCAAAAGATATGCAAAAGGTCGATGCAAACGGCAAGTCCCTTGCACCGGAAGCCTTGAAACGGCTCTTCACAGCAATAGGCCAGCAGGACGAGGATAAACAGGTTGGCTATCTGAAAACGCTGCTCGGCCAATGGGCCATTGAGAGCGGCGCAAAGCTGACCGGAAACCTCAAACTGTTCGTGGACACGCTGGACGATGTAAGCGATGCTTCTAAATACACTGGCAGTATGTACAAGGAGTTTATGCTGAAATGCGAAACCTCCGAATCCGTACTGGAAATGTTGAGCAACGCATGGCGGGCTGTCCGTATCGAGGTTGGAAACAATTTCCTGCCAATTCTGAAAGACGTTGCGGGGTTTGGGCTTGATAAGCTGAACGACTTCCGCGCAGCCCTGCCGGATATAACGGCACGGGTAAAGGAAGTAATCGAGTACCTGCTGAATAACGGCGACAAGGTAGCCGCCACAATCGGCGGCATCGGTGCGGCGTGGGCTGGTATGAGGTTCGCACCGCAGATTCTTCAAGTCGTCAGCGGGGTCACAAAGGGAGTAAGTGGAACCGCTACCGGCGGCGGGAAGATTTTCAACGGTATCCGCACCATTGCCAGCGGCATGAGCTACGGCGCACAGATGGCGGGCATCCAGCCTCCGTCCATCGGCCCGCAGCCGCAAAACTCGTTCCTGAAAAATATTGCGACTAAGGCGAACGGTGCGGGTGTTGGCCTGTGGGCTGCACTGAAAAACTTTACCGGCCTGACAAAGAACGATGGAAAAACAAAAATCGACTTTGTTCGAGACGTTATGGGCGCATCGGAACGCGGGCAGACCATCCGGCAGAGCTTCCCTTATATCAACGGCGTTATGTCTGCCGCGTCTGACTTCGGAAAGACGAAAATCGCATCCGGCATCGGTGGCGTTACCAAGCAGATTTTCACGGGAATCATCGGCCCGAACGGTATCGACGTGGCGAAACTTGCAGGAGGACTAAAAAACTTCGGTGGGGCTACGGCTGCTGTATTTGGAGCGATGCCCGGAAATGCTGCAAAAGCTGGCGTGAATTTCCTCTCAAAGATGAACTTTGCAAACGGTACTGGTTTGGGAAGAACCATCTACCGAATGGCAAACAGTACGCAGGGATTGAGCGGAAAGGCTGCTCTTGCGCAGATGGGGTACATCTTCAACCAGACGCGCCCCGGACAAGTGCTGTCTGGCTCAACCGGATTTGTTAAAAATGCAGCTCCGGCGGTGGCAGACTTCGGCGGCAAGGCGTTCGGGCTGGGCAAGGCCGTGGCATCGCCCGTCCTGAAAGGCGGTTTCAACATCTTCGCTGGCCTTATGTCCACATTCGGCCCGGTGATTGCCGGTCTGGGCGGAGTGATTGCGGTGGTCAGTCTGCTGGGAGATCACTTTGAGGATATTCGCAAGATTATCGGACAGGTGTTTGGCGAAAAGGGACTGACGCTCTTTGATGGATTCACCGGGAAAGTGCAGGGCATCGCGGGGAACATCCACGATACCTTGAGCAATGCTTTCTCACTGGAAAACCTGCAAAACATCCAGCAAGGGTTAAGCGGAAAGAGCATCCTCGGAATTGACGATCTAGGGACTACGTTCGGTGCAGTGATCCCAATCATCGAATCGGTAAAGGGCTTGATCGGTCAGATCGTAGACCTCGGTGTGAACCACATTAAGCCGCTGTTGGCAGATGTGTTGAGCTTCGCGGTAAACGATTTGTTCCCGGCGGTGTCGCCGCTGATAAGCATGATTATCAGTCTGGTCGGCACGACACTGATAAATGCGATCAAGCTGGTGGTCGATGTAATCCACGGCCTACTGCCGGTGATCGAGCCTGTGATTCAGTCTATCGTTGGGCTGATAAAGGGCATCGTATCGGTGACGATTACGGTCGTCAACGGTATCATTCGCGCCCTGAATAGTTTCTCGTTCACGGTTCCACAGTGGCTTGAAAATGTCCCGGTGGCGAAGAACTTCGCCGGTAAAACATTCGGCTTCAACCTGTCGGAAGTGGCAATGCCCGCTTTCGCAAACGGCGGCTTTACCCGCGGGGTGAGCATCGCCGGTGAAGCTGGCACAGAAGCCGTCATTTCTTTCAAGCCCAGTGTCCATGACAGCAACGTGGAAAACTGGGTGCGGGCTGGCCGTATGTTGGGCGTGTCCGGTGAGGATGCGACCCGCGCAGCCGGTGTGCAGAACGTCCAGTATTTTGCGAACGGCGGTTTCACCGACGGAAGCAAGGAAAAGCTGGACAAGTTGATCGACTTCTCCAACGCATACGGAGAATATGCACTCCGTTCCAACGGCATCAAGTCCACCGGTGATGTGGTGTCGATGATGTGGACGGTGGCAAACAACGCCATGTCCGGGGACGGCTCCTTGGAGCTGGTGGCGACCAGCATCGCCGCCGACGTTGCTCCCATCATCCTGAACAAGTATCTGGGAAGTGACAGCACGATAACAAAGGCCGTGACCGAAGTGGCCAAGACCTACAACGGCGGCACGGTGCTGTCGAGCTGGGAAAACGGTGTTCTGACCGACACCGGAACACCGCTCTATATGCTGTCGCAGCAGGATGTGGCACAGCCGCCCGCCACGGAAGCACCCGATGTTCCGGCTGAAACGTACCAGACCGCGAAAGAATCTGCGGAGAACAGCGCAAGTGCAACGGGCAACGAGAAGTTGGACAACCTGATCGACTTCTCCAAAGCCTATGCCGACTACGCTCTGCGCTCCAACGGCATCCGCACGGCGGGGGACGCAGCATCTATGCTGTGGACGGTCGCCAACAACTCGCTGGCCGGTGACGGCTCTCTGGCTCTGGCAGCTACCAGCATTGCCGCTGATGTTGCCCCGCTGGTACTGAACAAGTATTTTGGCGGAAACAGCACGATCACCTCTATGTTGACCGAAGCGGCCAAGACCTATAATGGCGGCACGGTGCTGTCGAGCTGGGAAAACGGTGTTCTGACCGACACCGGAACACCGCTCTATATGCTGCCGCAGAGGGACACCGAGAAAACCCTGCCGGATATGCCGTCCAGTGCCTACCGCGCCGCGGGCGGCGGTGACGGCGGAAGTTCCAGCAGCATCAAGGATTCCCAGTTTGTCTTTTCGCCGCACATCACTGTCGGCAGCGGGACAAACATGGAAGAGCTTGAACGTGAAATGCGGAAGCTGTTTGAAGAGTTCAAACAGGAAATGCGTGAAGAAGAGCGTGAACAGGGCCGTGTCAAATATGCTTCGTAAGGGGGTGGCCTGATGGCGTACACGACAAAGAGCGGCGACACTTGGGACGGCATTGCGAAATCCGTCTACGGTGACGAGCTGAAAGCCGATGTGCTGATGGCCGCAAACCGGGAGTACATCGAGATTTACAGATTCGATTCCGGCGTTGAGCTGGTCACGCCGGACATTGAAGAAGAGATGGCGGCAAACGATAACCTGCCGCCGTGGAAAAGGTAGGTGGTGATATATATGATTGCGATTCAGCCCAGAAAAACGATCCTGAAATTGGAGTACAACGACACCGATATTTCCGGGGACATTTCCGGGGATGTGGAAAGCTTCACCTATAACGACCGGGGAGCAGATTCGAGCGACAGCATTTCCATAAAGGTAAACGCGGTGGATGATAAGTGGATCAACTCGTGGTTGCCGGATAAGGAAGCTGTGCTACACCCGACACTCTGCACGAAAAACTGGATCGTGCAGGGTGACAGCACCCCGCTTGACTGCGGGACGCTGGTGGTGGACGATCTCAGCTATTCCGCTGGGCCGTGTGTGCTGACCATCGGCGCGGTGGCCCGTCCGAACGGAACGAGCTTTCACGAAAAAAACCAAGAGTGCGTCTGGAAAAAGACCTCCATCAAGCGCATCGCTCAGACCATTGCCGACCGGTACGGGCTGGGGTGCAGCATGGATGCCGAGGACGTGGACATTGCGTTGAAAGAGCAGGACGACACGGATAGTTCGTTCCTGCAAAAACTTTGCAGCACCTATGGCCTGATCCTCAAAACCTACCGAAGCAAAATCTGGATTTTTGATCGTGAGCAGTACAAGAAAAAGGATGCAGTAGCAACCTTTACCCCGGCGGACATTGTGCCTAACTCTTTGAGCTGGAACACAACGCTTTCCGGGACGTACACCGGCGGAGAGTTCACCTACTCGAACCAAAAAAAGAAAGTCAACATCAAGGTCACAATCGGTACTGCCGACAGGATGCTGAAACTGAACCAGTATGCGTCCAGCGAAGCGGACGCAAAAAGGCAGCTTCAAGCGGCCATCGACAACAAGAACCATTCGGCCACGACCATTTCTTTTTCGACGATGGGAAACCTGAGTCTGTGTTCGACCATGTGCATCAATATAAAGGGACTAGGGAAACTGAACGGGAAGTATTACATGGACACCGTGAGCCACACGCTGAACAAATCTTCCGGTCTGGTGACGAAAGTTTCTGCAAGCAGAGTGGGAGGGTAACAGCATGAGCAGCGTTATCCGAATTGGCTCTGTGTCCAAGGTGAACTACGAGGACGGAACCATTGAGGTTACATACGAGGATCGCGCCGATTCGGTCACGGATGAAATCTGCATGGTTTCCAATGCCATGTACCGGATGCCGGTCGTAGGCAAGCTGGTCTGCGTCCTCCACAACTCCGACAGTCAGGAAATGGGAACGTGCATCGGCACGATCTGGAATGAGGACAACAAGCCCGTCGAGGGCAAGAAAGGCCGCTACCGGCACGACTACAACGACGAGCAGGGAAAAGCATTTGAGCAGTACGACGGCGACACCGGCGACTACACGGAAACCATCGACGGCAATGTGAAAGAAACCGTTGGGAAGAACGTGGAGTACACCGTCAAGGGTGACATGACTTTCAAGGTGGGAAGTTCCACCGTAAAGGTGTGTCAGAACGGAACGGTTGAGATCAAGGGCGTTACGCTGAACTTCAACGGAACGACGGTGAACATCAAGGGATCGACCGTGAATATCTCTGGTGGCTCCGGCGATTGCAAGATCAACGGCATTTCTCTGGTAAACCACAAGCACACTCATTCTGGTGCGGCCACGGCTGGCCCGTATGTTGTTGCTGGCGAAACCGGAACTCCGACACCGTAAGGGGGTGATCCTATGGCATGGGGAAGCATTGGATGCTATGCGGGACTGATATTTACGGTATCAAGTTGGCGCGTCTTGACACCTGACAATATCACCGGGAGTACATCAAGCAACTGGGCCACGCACAGTGTAATCGGCGGCAAAGACAAGAGCGAGTACACGGGGCCGGGTTTGAAGTCGTACCAGTTTGAAATCCAGTTGGTTTCAAAGCTGGGCGTGAACCCGCGCAAAATCTTTGACGCACTCATGAAGCACTGTGAAGCTGGAACGATTGACTACTTCATCCTGAACAACAAACCTATGTCGCAGAATCCGTTCAAGTTGACAAAGGTGACGACGGGATGGGGTGCGGTGCATCGTTTCTGGGGACTGAAAGACGGTAAGGTTACTTTGACGTTGGAGGAATACGCACCGTGAGCGACGATATGGAAACTATGACGCTTGGCGGCTTCGACGTTGAGATTGAGCCGTCTGGCAAAACCGAAGAACTGGATATTTACAACTGTCTGCTGACACTCTATGGCAGCAAAGAGGGAGAACAAGCCCTTGACCGGGAGTTTGGCTTGAACATGGAATGTTTGAGTTTGCCCGCCGAAGCTGCACAGGCGATGCTTACAGCAGAGATCATTCGCAAAACAAAGAAGTACGAGCCGCGGGCAGAAGTGCTGGAAGTGCAGTATGAAACGAGCCACAGCCAGCAAGGACGCATCCGGCCAAAGGTGGTGGTGCAGATTGTCTAACATTGCTGAGTTTGCCGATATACCGGAGTACAGCGTTACCGGAAACCTTACGTTGCAGGATGTAAGCAATCTGGTGACGGAAATCTATACCCGGAACTATAAGGCCGTGAACGGTACGGCCCCGCCCCTGAACAAAGCAGACCCGATTATGCTTACCCTGAAAAGCATGACGGAGCTGTACTACATGATGATTCAGATTGCGGAGAAGCGCACCCGCTGTGCGCTGCTGAAAACAGCGACCGGCGCAGAGCTGGACAACATGGGCTTGCCGTTTGGCGTGAAGCGCACCCCGGCAACCTATGCAACGGTGACGGTTCGCTTTACGCTGTCTGCCGTTCAGAAAACCGTTGCCATGATCCCGCAAGGAACCCGCGTCAGAACTGCCGCGGGTGTTTATTTTGCCACAATGGACTATGCACAGATCGACATTGGCAAGACCTATGTGGATGTGCTGGCACAGGCCGAAGTGGTAGGCGCGGGCGGCAACGACATTCCGCCCGGTGTTGTTGATACACTGGTTGATGCCATTCCGTATGTGGCGGCGGTGGAGAACACCGACACCAGCAGCGGCGGCGCAGACGTGGAGAGCGACGACAGCCTGACCCGCAGAATTTGGCTTTCTCCTACGACCTACTCCTGCGCTGGCCCCAAGGACGCTTACGAGTTCTGGGCTATGTCGTTCCGGTCGGACGTGGAGAGCGCAATCGCTGTCAGCCCGCGGAATGTTGCTTGTACGGTCTACATCTTCTTCATGCTGACCGGCGGCAAGATGCCGAGTGAAAAGGATATGACCGAAATGCAAACGTATCTGATGAACGAAGCCCGCCGCCCCATGACAGACCTTGTAATCTGCAAGGCCCCGGAGGAAGTGGAGTATTCCATTGACTTCACCTATTACATCGGTTCTGGTAATTCCAAGGGCGCAAGCATCGTTCAGGAGAACGTCGCCAAGGCCGTGGAAGAGTTTCAGGTGTGGCAGCGTTCCATTGGGAGGGATATTAACCCGTTGGAGCTGGCTTCCCGTCTGCGGGCAGCGGGCGTAAAACGGGTGGAGTTGCGCCAGCCGGTCTACAAGGTGGTCGAGAACGGGACTGATTCAGGGGAAGCCGTTGTGCAGATTCCGAAACTGAGCGGAACGCCGACGATCATCTACGGAGGTATCGAGGATGATTAACCTGCGGGACGCAAGGATCACGGACGGCCTGCCGCGGATTGTTGCAGAACAGCCGTGGGCGCAAGTCCTGTCCGCTGTCTACGGAGAATTGCAAGACCGGATGTTTGAATATCTCGACACGGGCATGACGTTCTCCGAAGTGGACACCTGCGACGAGGGTGTGCTGGATCAGATGGCCGTTTACCTCAAAATCGAGTGGTACGACTCCACCGCCGACGTGGAAACGAAGCGGAGAATCGTCCGAACGGCGATTGAGATTCAGCGGTACGCCGGTACGGTCAAAGCCGTCCGGGAACAGGCAAGTGCCGTGTACCCTGATTCCGAGGTAGAAGAGTGGTTCGACTACGGCGGCACTCCGGGCTTCTGGCGGCTGAACGTCAACATTACGGAAGCGGCGGCGCAGTATCACACCATCCGGGAAATGGAGGATTTGCTGGGCTACACCAAACGCCTGTCTGCTCACCTTGAACAGATCAGCTACATGGTGCGGCACAGCATCGGCGTTGGCGTGATGGTGGAGTGCATGGCTTACAAAGTGCCGGAGTGCGGTATTCCGTACTGCGGAACATACTGGAAGCCTGCCCAACTGGGCTACTCGACCGGCGCAGAGCTGGACGCAGCGGCGAACACCGGAGTGTTCCTTGCGTTCCCGAAAATCACCGGCACAATCCCGGAGGTGGCGACGAAAGGTTGGAGCGCAGGACAAGAGCTGCAAACCACCCCGGCGGTGGATGGCTACTCCATCACCCCGGCGGAAACCGGTAGCGGCGTGACCGGCGACCTGCCCGTTACCAGCACAAAGGGCTACACCGCCAATATGCCGCTTTACTCTGAAACCAGAGTGGAAGCATTCACCGGAAGTCCGGGAGAAGCGGGCGATTCGACCACCGGAACAAAGCCGAGCGCGGCAACGCTGGGAACCAGCGCAGCGGCCACGGCGGGCGGTCAGGTGAAAGTCGAAGCGTTCAAGATCACGCCGCGTGTCTGCGGCAAGACCTACCTGTAACAAGCTGCAACAGCCCGCAAGGGCTTTTTCTTTTGCAGAGAAAGGAGAAAGAGGATGGCTTTTTTTACGGATAATTTTCTGAATAACCGCCGCGCTGAACTGCTGCGGGCGGTCACTCGCTTCCAGTACCAGCTCAACAAGAGCACTTGGGTTGATGGCGAGATCAACAGCAAGGAGATTGCCGGGACTGCCGTGGTGGTCTATGTCAATGCACCGAGTTCCGGTGCAAAGGACACGATCACCGGTGTGCGCGTCTACGACAACAACGGTGTGCTGGCCGGGAGCCAGAGCGTGAGCCTGTCCCGTGACAGCATCAACGCCGGTCTGTTGCGGTTTACGTTCCCGCTGATCGAGGTCGAACCCGAAGTGCTGCGGCTGGCGGAAGCAAACGCAGAACTGGAAAAGACTTTCTGAGCAAGGAGGGATAGAAGAAAATGCTGATGTTTAAGAGAACCTTTTGGCGCAACCATGTTGAGGATCAGGACGGCAAGGTTATCCAGCAGGGTACATTGCTGGAACAGGATCAGTTCAACCGTATGGAGGTTGGTATCTCTGATTCCAACATGGCGGCGAACATCATCCACATTATGTTGCTCTGGTTCGGTCGTCGTCTGGGTGTGCTGGAAACGTCCAGCAACAGCCACGACACCGACATTGCCAGCATCAAGACCCTGAACGGCCAGCAGGACACCCGGCTGGCCGCACTGGAAAAGACCACCGGCAGTCACACTACGGACATTGCCAGCATGAAGAACACCGACACGCAGCAGAACAGCCGCTTGTCTGCGCTGGAACCGGAGGTGGCGGCAGAAGTCAAAGAGGTGACGCTGAAAAACGGCAGCAAGTGGCCGTTCGGGATCAACGAGGTCAGCGTGGGACTGGCAAAGACCCGAAAGAATGCCAACTATGGCGTGGACGTGTACGTTAAGAGCTACACCGGCGGGCGGCTAGGGGACATTACCGTGTCCGGTAAGCTGACCAACGGTTTCAAGCTGAAACATGACGGCTCTGCTCAGACCGTCGTGGTCGTTGTGAGAGTAACGGGAGGTATGAACTGATGAATGTTATCGAACTGAACGAGGGCAGAAAGGTTGAGTATGAGCTGCGCGGCACGAAGCTGGACTTCGCAGACGGCACTCTGACCATGAACCTTGCCAAGTACCAGCGTGACTACCCTGTGACCAAGACCATCACCGGCGATGCCGAGGGCAATCTGCTAATCGACGGCAGCGACAGCCGCTTCTATGTCGCAGAGGTAGAAATCCCCGCAATCGAGTATGAGGACGTGGAGGTTGAGGGCGAAGCCGAAAACGCTACCATGACCGAAGCTGTGGAGGGTGAAACCGAAGCAGCAGAGGACACCACGGCGGAAGATACCGCCAACAAGACCCACATCGAGCGCAAGGCCAAGCCGCTGAACACCGACGACGTGACCCTGCGCCTGTGGTCTATCGAAGATTTTGACATTCTGTAAGGGAGGAAAAGACTATGGCAACTAACTTTGATGCTACCCGCCTTGCGGTGCAGACTGCATTCCCCACCAATGACCTGCTCTTTGACGACAAGGAAATGCCGTCCATCCATGTGTTTATCCCGAAGTTCCGCCTGTGCGATGTGCTGTCCACCCAGAGCACCGAAACTCACCCGGCGTTCATCGTGAACGGCAAGGAGATTGACGGCTTCTGGTTTGGCAAGTATCAGAGCACCTGCACCGACACTGGCCGTGCATACAGCCTGCCCGCCGAAGACCCCACCGTGTCCCATCCGCTTGACTGGTTTGTGACCCAGACCAACGCCAAGGGCGCGGGCTGGCACGAGATCAGCAATGCAGAGTGGGCGGCGGTCGCGCTGTGGTGTCACAAGCACGGCTGTGAGCCGAAAGGCAACAACAACTACGGCAAGGATAGCTCCGAAACCTACTACGAAGCAATCCCTGTCCCCGGTGTGCAGGACAACGGCAAGACCGCCCGCGTCCGTACCGGCACTGGCCCGCTGACGTGGAGCCACAACGGACGCATGGACGGTATCTGGGATATGAATGGTAATATCTGGGAGTGGTGCATCGGTCTGCGTCTGGTCAAGGGCGAGTTGCAGATCATCCCCAACAACAACGCCGCCGACAACAGCGTGAGCAACAGTGCATCCAGCAACGCATGGCGGGCAATCAAGGCCAGCGATGGCTCTCTGGTCGCTCCTGACGGCAACGGCACGACCACGGGGACCATCAAGCTGAACCGAGTGAACAATCACTGGGAGTGGGATACCACGATCAGCGATTCCAAGGACGAGAGCCGCAGTGCAGCGTTCAAGGACACCACGGCTGCGGCCAGCGTTGGCGATGCTGCAAAGCTGATCCTTATGTCCCTTGCTCTGATGCCGGACACCGCGCTGACCGGTGATGGCATTGATGTAAACTACGGCAACGATTACTTCTGGGCGAACAACGCAGCGGATGAGCGGTGTCCGATCCGCGGCGGCCGCTGGATCAGTGGCGAGGGTGCTGGCGTGTTCTACTTGGACCTCGGCAATCCGCGCTCTGCTTCGTGGACGAGCTACGGGGGCCGTTCCGCTTTTGTAAAGCTGCCAGCAGAAGCCTGATAAGCTGATGGTCTGCGCGGTAGCGCAGACCAAAGCAAAAATAGAACATAAGGCGCGGTGGGCCAGCGGCCCGCCGCGCTGATTTTTGGAGGTGTTGACTGTGCCGAACGCAGAAGCCGAAGTGCCGCCCCAGCAGGGCGACAAAAAGAAAAAGCCTGAACCGTTCCATTTGGCGGAGAAAATCGGAGAAATGGTTGACTATGGCTACCCGCTCACAATGAGCTTTCCTCGGAAAGACCGTGAGCTGGCTGATGAACTTCGCAGAAGTATGTTGGCAATTCTCCGGTACAGCGTTGAGATAGACCGGCGATATTTCAAAAAGACCACCACGCAAAATATGGACGTGGAGCTGGCCGTATTGAGAAAGTTTGTCCGGCTGGCGGCGAGTAAGGATTTACACGGGGGCAAGTACCCGCCGCCCTTGACGATGCACCAGTATGAAACGTGGGCGAAATTCAACGATGAAATAGGCAGGCTGTTGGGCGGCTACATTGCTTCGCTCTAAAGCCTGCCGTTTTCATACGGGAACGGGTTATTTACGGCGTGTCCGATCCGCGGCGGCAACTGGAACAATGGCGAGAGTGCAGGCGTGTTCAACTTGAACCTCAACAATCCGCGCTCTAATTCGTGGACGAACAACGGGGGCCGTTCCGCTTTACACCACAAGAACATTTTTGTTCGGCGGGATTCCACGCCGGATATGGGGGCTGTGATCTACGGGTCGCAGTCGGTGTGTGGGTCTAAAGGAAGCCGTTTCCGTTCCGGTCAGCACGACCGGAAAAAATATGTATTGCCGCGAAAACGGAAACGCTACGCGCGGCGCGGTGGAATTGAGGGCAGAAATGCCAAACGAAATAAACACGATTCAAAATGCGTGGAATGTGATCTGCGAGTTTGAATACCTCGTAGAAGCTGACCACTCAGCCCGCAAGGGCAAACGATACCGGGCGGAAGTGCTGGCGTTTACTGCAAATCTGGAACACAATCTGTTTCAGATTCAAGAGCAGATGATCGCCGTGGACTGTCCGCTCGGCCCATACCGGAAACTGTGGGTGTCCGTGCCGAAGAAGCGGTTAGTGATGGCCTTGCCATACCCTGACCGGATCGTGCAATGGTCACTGTACCAATACCTCAATCCGATTTACGACCGGCTATTTATTGAGGACTCCTATGCCTGTCGCAAAGGCAAGGGAAGCCACAAGGCCGCAGCACGGTTACAATACTGGATGCGGCAAGTAGACCGGAAACCGGGGCCGGGATGGTACTACCTGAAACTGGATATAAGCAAGTTCTTTTACCGTGTGAACCATGCGAAGCTACTGAAAATTTTGGCAAAGCGTATCAAAGACCCGGAGTTGATGAAGTTCCTCGGAAGCGTTGTAAACAGCAGAGCAGAGCCGTTCGGGTTGCCCCGCGGCAAAGCCCCGCAAGATACCCCGCCGGAGGAATGGTTGTACGATGTGGGGATGCCGATAGGCAATCTCACTTCTCAACTCTTCGCCAATATTTACATGAACGAACTTGACCAGTATTGCAAGCACGTTCTGAAAATCCACTACTACATCCGGTACATGGACGACATTGTAATCCTTGGGGAGAACAAGGAAACCTTGCACGAGTGGAAAGAGAAGATCGAAACATTCCTGCATGAAGAGTTGGAGCTTGACCTGAACAATAAAACCTGCATCCGACCGGTGCGGATGGGCGTGGAGTTTGTTGGTGTGCGCATTTGGCCCACCTACATGAAGCTGCGCAAAAGCACGGTTGGCCGGTTGAAACGGGAGGTCAAGAAAATATCAGAGCTTTACGCTTCCGGGCAGATGGATGAAGAAGCGTTCAAACGCCGTGTTGCCAGTATTAAGGGGCTGCTGGAACACACGGAGAGTGAGAGTCTACGGTGGCGGCTGAACCAGATTTATCTTGATACTGTACGGAAGTACGGAAAGACAGACCCAGAGGAAACGCTCTGGAAAGGAAAGAACGATGGAAAGAAAGTGGCCTGATCTGTGCGAAACGCTGCTCGGTAAGCTGGAAGCGGCGGGAGTAGACACGACCGCAGAACGCGGAGAGTTTGCCGTGCTGTACGCTGAGTGCTGCGCGGGCGGCTGTGGTAAGGCATTGAGCCGGAAAGGGAAAAAAGAAAATGGCAATTAACGCATATTCGCTGGCAAAGGATGGGGGCAAGAAACTGTCTGCAAACTTTACCGTGAAAGAGTTTCGTTGTAAGGATGGGACTGATCCCATCTTTATTGATAACGCTCTTGTGAAGCTGTTGCAGAATATCCGGGATCACTTCGGAAAGGCCGTGACGATCACAAGCGCATATCGCACTGCCGCCCACAACAAGGCGGTCAAGGGCGCAACGTATAGCCAGCATTGCTACGGCATGGCGGCAGATATTCGGGTGCAGGGCGTGGCCGTAGAAACGGTTGCGGCCTACGCCGAAACTCTGCTGAAAGATACCGGCGGCATTGGACGTTATCCCGTGAAGAACGGTCGCCCTGCTGGTTGGGTACATATCGACACCCGTGCGGTAAAGAGCCGTTGGGTTGGTTAAGAGTAGGAGGAAAACAGTATGGAGAACATTCTGAAAGTTTTTCTGATGGCATTCCCTGAATGGCTGGCTGTCATCTTTATGGTGGTTGGCCTTGTGGTCACGGCACTGGCGGCGGTACGTCTGGGCTATGGCCTTGTTGTCGCAAAGACCGTGTACAAGTGGATCGTCAACGCAGAAGAAAAGTTCGGTAGCGGCGCGGGCGCAGAAAAGAAAGCTCACGTCATTGCCGTACTGCGTGGGTATACCCCCGACTGGCTGGACTGGGCGATCAATGAGCGGACGCTGGACTGGATCGTGCAGATCGTGTTCAACTTCACCAAGAAGAAGCTCGAAGATTACATGGAAAAGAAATCCGCAGAAACCACTACTGTGGCCCACTTCGGTAACGTGGGGGAGGACAACAAGAATCGCAAGGAGTAAACGATGCTGGAATTTATCGTCAAATACTGGGCGCAATGGCTTTTCGGCATCGTGGCGGCAGGTCTGACCGCTGCATACCGTAATCTCTCCAAGAAGATCAAGGCACAGAAAGAGGAAAACAAGGCAATCAAAAACGGTCTGCTGGCAATTCTCCACGACCGGCTGTATCAGGCGTGTACCCATTACATCGAGAAAGGGTACATCGACCTGCCCGGTTTGAAGAACATTGAATACCTCTATAAGAGTTATCACGCTCTGGGAGGTAACGGAACCGGAACTGAATTGTATACGAGAGCAAAGGCACTCCCCATCCGGGACGACTGAGCTAAACTACATCCCCGCTGGTGATCCTACCCGGATCGCTGGCGGGGATTTTTTTGTTGCCCTGCGGTGGCACCGTTGACAAAACGCCAAAAGTCGGTTACATTTGAAATACGAAACAAAGCGACAAAGAAAGGAGGAAAAATAACGTGCGAAGATTCAAACATCTAACATGGACAGACCGGCTTCGGATCGAGAAGTGGCTGAACGAGGGCATGAAACCAAAGGACATTGCCAGCAAATTGCGGGTGCATATCTCCACGGTGTACAATGAGCTACACCGCGGGGAGTATCAGCGGCTGGTGGGCGATACATGGGAGTTTGTGAGCGCGTACAGCCCGGACATTGCGGAGCAGAAATACCAAGCGCACCTGCGGGACAAAGGCCCAGCCCTGAAAATCGGCAAGGATCACGAGCTTGCAAACTACATCGAAACCACAATCCTGAATAAAGAGTGCAGCCCGGCGGCGGTGTTCGGATATGCGCAGCAGGAGGGCAAGCAGTTCAAGACGAGCGTTTCTGTGCAGACGGTATACCACTATATAAAGAAAGGCTTGTTCCTGAATCTCACTCAAGAAGAACTGCCACGGCACGGGAAACACAAGCAGGCATATAAGAAAGTCTGCAAGAAAGAAGCTGCTCGCGCCCCGGCGGGGGAGAGCATCGAACAGCGGCCCCCGGAAGTGAAAGAACGGCAGGAGTTCGGACACTGGGAGGGCGACACGGTGTATAGCGGCAAGGGAAAAGTAAAGACGACCTGTGCGCTGTTCACCATGACGGAGCGTAAGACGCGCAACGAGATTATAATAGGAGTTCCGAACCGCAAGGCAGAAACCATTGTGAAAGCGGTTGACGCGCTGGAAAGGAAGCTGGGCGCAAGGAAGTTCCGGCTGATCTTCAAGAGCATCACGTTTGACAATGGCACAGAATTTGCGGCGGCGGATATGCTGGAACGGTCGTGCATCAACAAGACGATCCCGCGGACAAAGGTTTACTTCTGCCATCCCTATTCTTCATGGGAGCGCGGCAGCAATGAACACGTCAACGGCATGATTCGCAGGAAGCACCCGAAAGGTACGGACTTTTCAAAGGTTTCCAAAGAGCAGTTGGCGGAGACAGAGAAGTGGATCAATGAGTACCCGCGAAAAATCTTCGGGTACAAGAGCAGCGCGATCATGTTCCAACAGTGTTTGAATGAACTTGGCATAGCCATGTAAGAAAAGTGCAACACCACACCCCAAAAGAAAGCGTGGTAATAAAGAAAATACGGCGAACAGAATAGATCAAAGGTTGGCTGCAAGAAAAGTGAAACCTTGACGGCCTATTTGTATTGTTTCAAAATGAACAGAAATCTTTCTGAATTTTTGTAGAATTTAATGGTTGACTTCCGAGGCGGCGGCATGCGAAAGGTTTTCTGTTGCTCACACTGTTTTGTTGTGATATAATAATAAAGTTATAATAGGAATAGTATCGGAAGGTATTTGCAGCATGAGAGTTTTGGGCATCGACCCCGGCTACGCCATCGTGGGCTGGGGCGTGGTGGATTACGCAGGCAACCGGTTTGCGCCGGTGGATTTCGGTGCGGTGTGCACCGACGCGGGCGTGCCGTTCGAGCGCCGTCTGGACGAGGTGTATGCAGGCATCAAAGAGGTGATCGAGCGCACCCGGCCCGAGGTGCTTGCCATCGAAAAGCTGTTCTACCAGCACAATCAGACCACGGTCATCGGCGTGGCAGAAGCCCGCGGCGTGATCCTGCTGGCGGCAGCGCAGGCAGGCCTGCCCATCTACGAGTACACCCCCATGCAGGTAAAGCAGGCTGTTACCGGTTACGGCAAGGCCGTGAAAAAGCAGGTGCAGGAGATGACCCGCGTGCTGCTGCATCTGCCCGCCGTGCCAAAGCCGGACGATACCGCCGATGCGCTGGCAATGGCCATCACCTTCTGCCACACCAACGGCAACCAGCTCAACCGCTTTGTCCGCCGTGTGGCCGGGCCGATCTGACCCTCTCACCGGTTCCGTCCGCCTGCAGCGGCGCGGCACCGGAGTTCTCCCGAAGGGCGAGCTGAACAGAGGAAAATTTGCCGACACAGAAACGGAGAGGGTTTTAAATGATCTACTGTCTGACAGGAAAAATCGTCAAAAAAAACATGAACGCAGTGGTGCTCAGCTGCGGCGGTGTAGGCTACTATGCCCAGTGCCCGGCCAGCGTGGCCGGGGCCTTACCCGGCGTGGGCAAGGAAGCCACCATTTATACCGTGATGAGCGTCACCGAGAACGATGTGAGCCTCTACGGCTTTGCCACTGAGGAGCAGCAGGCCTGCTTTGAGATGCTGACCGCCGTGTCCGGCGTGGGGCCTAAGGTGGGCCTTGCCATCCTGAGCGTGATGGAGCCGGACCGCGTGGCACTGGCGATCTCGGCGGGGGACCACAAGGCGTTCAAGGCGGCTTCCGGCGTGGGGCCGAAGCTTGCACAGCGCATCGTGCTGGAGCTGAAGGATAAGGTCGCCAAGGGCTTTGTGGACGGCATCTCGCTGGAGGATGTGGCAGGTGCTTTTGCCGACACACAGGCTTCTCAGGGCAGCAGTCAGGCCATTGCGGCGCTGGTGTCGCTGGGGTACAGCCAGAGCGAAGCAGCGCTTGCCGTTTCCAAGATCGACGCGGCATTGCCCGTGGAAGAGATCATCAAACTGGCCTTGCGCAGCATGGCAGGCAGGAGGTAAAGAATGCAGGACGAAACTGCGCTGTACGGCGCAAAAATGATGCAGCCCGGCATGACGGCGGCGGACAGCGAGGAAAACAACCTCCGCCCGCAGCATCTGGAAGACTATATCGGGCAGGAAAAGGTCAAGCAGAACCTGAAAATTTACTTGGAAGCTGCCAAGCGGCGCGGGGAGCCCATGGATCACATCCTGCTCTACGGCCCGCCGGGTCTGGGCAAGACCACGCTGGCAGGCATCATCGCCAACGAGATGGGGGTGCAGATCCGCATCACCAGCGGCCCGGCCATTGAAAAGCCCGGCGACCTTGCCGCCCTGCTGACCAACCTGCAGGAGGGCGATGTACTGTTCATCGACGAGATCCACCGCCTGTCCCGTCAGGTGGAAGAGGTGCTGTATCCGGCGCTGGAAGACTATGCGCTGGATATCATGATCGGCAAAGGCCCCAGCGCCCAGAGCATCCGCATCAACCTGCCGCGGTTCACGCTGGTGGGTGCCACCACCCGTGCAGGCCAGATCACCGGCCCCCTGCGCGACCGCTTTGGCGTGCTGCTCAAGCTGGAGCTGTACAGCCCGGATGAACTGAGCAAGATCATCCAGCGCTCGGCAGGCATCCTCGACCAGCCCATCACGCCGGAAGGCGCTTACGAGCTGGCCAAGCGCAGCCGCGGCACGCCCCGCGTGGCAAACCGCTTTTTGAAGCGCATCCGCGACTTTGCCACCGTGCTGGGCGACGGCATCATCGACCGGGATGTGGCCCTGATGGGCCTCAAGCGGATGGACGTGGACGCACTGGGTCTGGACGAACTGGACCGCAGTATGCTGCGTGCGATCATTGAAATGTACAACGGCGGCCCGGTGGGTCTGGAAACGCTGGCGGCGGCCCTCGGCGAGGAATCCGTCACGCTGGAAGACCTGTGTGAGCCGTATCTGATGCAGATGGGCTTTCTGACCCGGACGCCCCGGGGCCGCTGCGCAACGCGGCTGGCCTATGAACATCTGGGCCTGAAAGCGCCGGAGGCCGCTGCGCCCGAGGACAACGGGCAGCAGAGTTTGTTCTGAGAGAAACGGGCTTGCCCTCTCAGTCTCACTTCGTTCGACAGCTTATTCCCCCTTTTGGCTTCGCCATTTTCCCCCGGCCGGGGGAGGTGGCACGAAGTGCCAGAAGGGGAACAAGGTGGCATCGCGCAGCGATGACGGAGAGGGCGAGGATGCTTACAATATTAAAACTTGCTTCTTTCTATAGAAAGTGGGGTATTATTATGGGAAAATATTTTGGAACCGATGGTGTGCGCGGTGTTGCAGGCGCAGACCTGACCTGTGAGCTGGCAATGAAGATCGGCCGCGGCGCGGCTGCGGTGCTGACCGGCAGCACCGGCCACCGTCCGCGCATCCTGATCGGCAAGGACACCCGCCAGTCCGGCGATATGCTGGAAGCAGCCCTGACCGCCGGTCTGTGCAGCGTGGGTGCGGATGTGGAAAGTCTGGGCGTTCTGCCCACGCCCGCTGTGGCCTATCTGGTGGGCAAGTACAATGCCGATGCCGGCATCGTGATCTCTGCCTCCCACAATCCGATGGAGTTCAACGGCATCAAGATCTTTGCCGGTACCGGCTATAAGCTGCCGGACGAGGTGGAAAACCAGATCGAGGTCTACATCGACAACGACTGCGCGGGCATTGAGCTGAAGACCGGTGCCGAGGTGGGCCGTGTTTACCGCCGCGATGACGGCCTGCAGGACTATGTGGATCACCTGTATGAGTCCATCCACGGCGACCTGACCGGCCTGAACGTCTGCATCGACTGTGCAAACGGTGCTTCTGCCGCTGTGGCGCAGAAGCTGTTCCCCCGTCTGGGCGCAAAGTGCACCTTCCTTGGCATTGCACCGGACGGTGAGAACATCAACAAGGGCGTGGGCAGCACCCATCTGGAAAATCTGGAAAAGGCTGTTGTAGAGGGCGGCTTTGACTGCGGCATTGCCTTTGACGGCGATGCCGACCGCTGCCTTGGCTGCGACGAAAAGGGTCAGGAGATGGACGGCGACAAGATCATTGCCCTGCTGGCCATGACCATGAAGGAAAAAGGCCGTCTGGACGGCGACACCGCCGTGGTTACGGTCATGTCCAATCTGGGCTTCATCAAATATATGGAGAGTCAGGGCATCAACACCGAAAAGACCGCCGTGGGCGACCGCTACGTGCTGGAAAACATGCGTGAGAACGGCTTTGCCATCGGCGGCGAGCAGAGCGGC
Source organism: Faecalibacterium sp. AF10-46 (assembly GCF_003604105.1). NCBI lineage: Bacteria > Bacillati > Bacillota > Clostridia > Eubacteriales > Oscillospiraceae > Faecalibacterium > Faecalibacterium sp. AF10-46. Next base: position 247,170 of record NZ_QVGY01000002.1, read on the forward strand.
CATGTCATCCTGCTGCACCATGCCACCACCGGCGACGGTGAGCTGACCGCCGGCAAGCTGCTCAAGCTGCTGGCTGAAAGCGGCAAGAAGATGAGCGAGCTGAACGGCATCTACGCCCAGTATCCGCAGGTGCTGGTGAATGTGACCGCCAACGCCGCCCAGAAAAAAGCCTACAAAGAGGACGAGGTGCTGGCCGGTTTCATTGAGAACGAGCAGCAGAAGCTCATGGGCATGGGCCGCGTGCTGGTGCGGGTGTCCGGCACCGAGCCGAAGATCCGCGTGATGGTGGAGGGCCAGGATCTGGATGCCATCCACCGCTGCGCCGACCGCATCGTGGATAAGATCAACAAGCGCATTCTGGGCCAGTAAGAAACGGATAAAAGAGAAGGGAGGACGCTATGCGCCCTGCAGATACCTGGAAAGACTATGAACTGCTGGATGCCACCGACGGCAACCGTCTGGAGCGCTGGGGTGAGACCATCCTCATCCGCCCGGACCCGCAGGTGGTGTGGAAAACGCCCAAGCAGAGCCCCCTGTGGGCAAAGGCAGATGCTGTTTATCACCGCTCCAATCAGGGCGGCGGCGAGTGGGAGTACAAGCGCCGTCTGCCCGAAAAGTGGAAGATCAGCTGCGGCGAGGGCGAGGATAAGCTCACCCTCATCGTCAGCCCCACCGGCTTCAAGCACACCGGCGTGTTCCCGGAGCAGGCTGTCAACTGGGCATGGTACGCCAAAAAGATCCGTGCCGCAGGCCGCCCGGTAAAGGTGCTGAACCTGTTCGGCTACACCGGCGGTGCCACGCTGGCCTGTGCGGCGGCAGGTGCCACCGTCTGCCATGTGGATGCCTCCAAGGGCATCGTGGCGTGGGGTAAGGACAATGCTGCGGCAAGCGGCCTTGCCGACCGGCCCATCCGCTGGCTGGTGGACGACTGTGCCAAGTTTGTTGCGCGGGAAAAACGCCGCGGCAACACCTACGACGGCATCATCATGGACCCGCCCAGCTACGGGCGCGGCCCCGGCGGTGAGATCTGGAAGCTGGAGGACTGCATTTACGACCTCATCAGCCAGTGCGAAGAGGTGCTGAGCGATACACCGCTGTTTTTTGCGGTGAACAGCTACACCACCGGCCTGTCCCCGGCGGTCATGGAGTATATGCTCAAAACAACGCTGGTGCCCCGCTTTGGCGGCGAGACCTCCTGCGACGAGATCGGCCTGCCGGTGTCCGCCACCGGCGGCGTAGTGCCCTGCGGCGCAACCGCCATCTGGGAAGAATAAATACTCCTTCCGTCATCGCTTCGCGATGCCACCTCCCTCAGGGAGGGAGGCTTTCTGACGGCAGAAAACCAAAAGGCTCCCTCTTTGAGGGGGCTGCCGCCGCAGGTGGCTGGGGGAGTTTATAAAATAATCTGAGATTTGGGGTACAGCCCCTTTCAGAGGGGCGCACCACCAGAAAGAGAAACACAAATGGAAGAGACGATTTTAACAGCACAAAATCTGAAATTCCGCTACGACAGCGACCAGCCGGTTTACGCACTGGACGGTGTCTCAACGGAAGTAAAGCGCGGCGAATTTGTGGCCGTGCTGGGTGCCAACGGCTGCGGCAAGTCCACGCTGGCAAAGCACTTCAACGCGATCCTGCTGCCGGAGAGCGGCAAGGTCTACGTGGAGGGCATGGACACCGCAGACGACGACAAGCTCTATGATATCCGCCAGACCGTGGGCATGGTGTTCCAGAACCCGGACAATCAGATCGTTGCCACCGTGGTGGAGGAAGACGTTGCCTTTGCACTGGAAAACCTCGGTGTGCCACCGGAGGAGATGCGCCGCCGCGTGGACGACTCCATGAAGATGGCCGGCATCTATGAGTACCGCGAGCGCGCACCCCACAACCTTTCCGGCGGCCAGAAGCAGCGCGTTGCCATTGCAGGCGTCGTTGCCATGCGGCCGGACTGCCTGATATTAGACGAAGCCACCGCCATGCTGGACCCCCGGGGCCGTGAGCAGGTGATGCAGACCATCCACTACCTGAACAGGAATATGGGCATCACCGTGGTGTCCATCACCCACTACATGGAGGAAGCTGCGCAGGCAGACCGTGTGCTGGTGATGAGCAAGGGCCATGTGGTGATGGAGGGCACCCCCAAAGAGGTGTTCAGCCAGACCGAGAAGGTGCGCTCCCTGCATCTGGATGTGCCGCAGGCTGCAGAGCTGCGGGACGAGCTGGTGAAGGTCGGCATCCCGATGCCGGAGGGCATCATCGACACCGGCGAATGCGCACAGGCTCTGTACGAGCTTTTGCAGTAAGGGGGGCAGACGCAAATGGCAGATATTATCAAAGTAGAACATCTGAGCTACGTCTACAACCCCGGCATGCCCAATGCGGTCACTGCGCTGGACGATGTGAGCTTTACGGTGGAAGAGGGCGACTTTGTGGGCATCATCGGGGCCACCGGCTCCGGCAAGAGCACCCTCATCACCCACATGAACGGCCTGAACAAGCCTACCAGCGGCAAAATTTATATCGATGGCCGCGACCTGTGGGAAGATCCGGAGAAGATCCGGGACTTCCGCTTCCTCACCGGTCTGGTGTTCCAGTACCCGGAGTACCAGCTGTTCGAGGAGACCTGTTATAAAGATATCGCGTTCGGCCCCAAGAACATGGGTCTGGACGAAGCCGAGATCGACCGCCGCGTGCATGAAGCCGCCGATTTCGTCGGCCTTGACCCGGCCCTGCTGGAGCGCAGTCCCTTTGAGCTTTCCGGCGGCCAGAAGCGCCGGGTGGCAGTGGCGGGCGTTATGGCCATGAAGCCCCGCATTCTGGTGCTGGACGAGCCTGCTGCGGGCCTTGACCCGGAGGGACGGGACGACATCCTCAGCGAGGTGAAGGAATACCACAAAAAGACCGGCACCACCGTGCTGCTGGTGTCCCACAGCATGGAGGACATTGCCAAGTACGCCAACCGTGTTCTGGTGATGAGCAATAAGAAAATTGCCATGTACGACACGGTGGAAAAAGTCTTTGCCCGCGCTCCGGAGCTGTTGGAGCTGGGGCTTTCCGTGCCGCAGGTGACGAAGATCTTCCTCAAGCTGCGGGAGATGGGCGTGGATGTGCCCGCTGATGTGTACACCATCCCCTATGCGGTCAAGATGATCCTGGAGGCCAAGCGCCGCCGGGAGGCAGGCGAGAGCCTTGTGCTCCCGCGGGAAGCAAAGAAGGAAGGAGGCGCTGCCGGATGCTGAGAGATATCACCATTGGCCAGCACTTCCCGGGCGACAGTCTGGTGCACCGGTTCGATCCGCGCCTGAAACTGGTGCTGACCATCGCCTATATCGTGCTGCTGTTTGCAGCTTCTAATCCGCTGGGCCTTGCCCTTTCCATCCTGTTTTTGGCAGTGATGTACAAGGTGGCAAAAATTCCCGGCAAAATGATCCTCAAGAGCCTGAAGCCTATCCTGCCCATCGTGATATTCACAGCGGTGCTGAACCTGTTCTTTGTGTCAGGCGAGGGCGAACCGCTGGTGCACATCTGGTTTTTGACCATTTATGCCGAGGGCGTGCGCTATGCTGTGCTGATGGCGGTGCGCGTCATGGCGCTCATCGCGGGCACCAGCCTGCTCACTTACACCACCAGCCCCATCGTGCTGACAGATGCCATCGAGCAGCTGCTGAAGCCCTTGGGCAAACTGCACTTCCCGGTGCACGAGCTGGCGATGATGATGAGCATTGCCCTGCGGTTCATCCCCACCCTCATTGAGGAGACGGACAAAATTATGAACGCCCAGAAAGCCCGCGGTGCCCAGCTGGACACCGGCAAGATGACCGACCGGGTAAAAGCCTTGGTGCCGGTGCTCATCCCGCTGTTCATTTCGGCCTTCCGCCGCGCGGACGAGCTGGCCATGGCCATGGAATGCCGCTGCTACCGGGGCGGCGACGGCCGCACCCGCCTGAAGGTGCTGCGCTGCGAAAAGCAGGATTATATCGACCTTGCCGTGTGCATCGCCTGCTTTGCGGTGATCCTTGCCTCCCGGCTGGTGTTCCCGAATTTTTAAGGGAAGCAACCTCGCCCTCTCAGTCATTCGCTTTGCTCATGACAGCTCCCCCAAAGGGGGAGCCTTTGGCAGAACCGCGAACTTTACCGTACTGCCAAGGCCTCTCCCTTTGGGAGAGGTGGCACCGAAGGTGACGGAGAGGGCGAGCATGCCGATCATGAAAGAAAACACTTATGAACTTTTTACTTACCCTTGCCTACGACGGCACGAACTACTGCGGCTTTCAGGTGCAGCCCAATGGCCGCAGCGTGGCCCAAACCTTTCAGGACGCGCTGCAGGCCGTGCTGGGCAGCCGCCCTGATATCAAGGGCTGCAGCCGTACCGATGCGGGGGTGCACGCGCTGGGCTTCAAGCTCAACTTCCACGCCGACACCCGCATTCCGCCGGAAAAGCTGCCGCTGGCGCTGAACCAGCATCTGCCGCCGGATATCCGGGTGCTGGACGCGCAGGTGGTGCCGGAGGACTTCCACGCCCGGTACGCGGCCCATACCAAAACCTACCTCTACCGCATCCACAACCACCCCATCGACTCGCCTTTTGATGCGGCTTATTACACCCGGGTGCCCCGGCATCTGGACGAAGCCAGAATGCAGGCGGCGGCACAGCAGTTTGTGGGCAGGCACGATTTTCTGGCCCTGTGCGCGGCGGGCTCTTCCGCTGCAGCCCATGGCGATACCGTGCGCACCATCACGGACTGTCATGTTACCCGCAAGGGGGACGAGATCGACATTGAAGTGACCGCCGACGGCTACCTGTACAATATGGTGCGCATTCTGGCGGGCACTTTGTGCGAAGCAGGCGCAGGCCGGCTGGACCCGGCGGAAATTCCCGCCATTCTGGAAAGCCGTGACCGCAGCCGCGCCGGGCCGACCCTGCCCGCCAAGGGCCTGTTTTTGAAGTGTGTGGAGTATGATCTGTAAGGAGAACCATTCATGAGCAAAATTCGCCGCGGCGGACATTCCGCCGAAGGGGAGCCGCTTTCTGCCGGGCGCGTCGAATATCTGGAAGCCGCCCGGGCCCGGGTGCGCACACGGCGCATCCGCCGCACCGTCATCATCGTAGCGGTGTTGACCATCCTTGTCCTGTTTGCCACCGGCGCAGTGGGGTCTTCCATTGCGCGCGCAAAAGACCTTGTGGATACTGCCGTCATCGCGCTGGCACCAGCCGCAGGCTGGCCGCAGCAGACCGGCATCACCGACCCGGATGCGGTGGCGCAGATGTCCGGCAGCTTTGTGGAGATGGGCGGCGACAGCTGCGTGGTATACAGTCTTGGCGGCACCCGCCTGAACAGCATCCAGAGCGGCTATGCCCGCCCGGCCATTGCTGCAGGCAAGACCCGCTTTGTGCTGTACAACCGCTCCGGCAATGAGCTTCGGGTGGAAAGCCGCACCCAGAACCTTTATACCAAAACCATGGACAGCACCATCTCGCTGTGCGCCGTGGCAGATGCCGGACAGGTGGCTGTGGTGACCGACAGCACCGACAGCGTGGCAAAGCTGACCGTTTACAATTCCAGTATGCAGCAGCAGCTGGTGTGGAACCTGACCAGTGAGCAGGGCACTCCGCTGCGCATGGCCTTTGCGCCGGACAGCCGCCGCCTTGCCGTGGCCGCTGTATCGGCGGTGGGCGGCCAGCTGACCACGAACCTTTATGTACTGCCCCTCTCGCAGGGCGACCCGGTATGCCTTGGCTCCGAGAACAGTGTGCCCCAGTGGATGGGCTGGATGTCCAACGGCTTTTTGCTGGTGCTTTATGAGAACCGCGCCGTGCTGTACAACACGAGCGGCGGCAGCGCAGGCGAACGCGCCAGCTACGATTTTGGCGGCGGCACCCTCGTCAGCGTGTCCAACACCAGTAACGGTGCAGCCCTGCTGCTGAGCAATGGCCAGACCAGCACGGCGGTGCTGCTGGACGGGGAGCTGACTGTGGGTTACAGCGGCAGCGTGCTCTCGGCCAGCCAGATCATCCGGGCAAAGAACGACGGCTTCTACCTGCTCACCGACAGCACGGTGGAGCGCTTCAACAGTGTGGGCGAGTTCCAGTGGAGCCAGCCGCTTTCGGCCCGGCCCCGGGCGCTGATTGAGGGTAGGCAGATTTTGGTGTTCACCGGCAACACGGTGCAGGTGGTCACACCGCCGGAGCAGACAGCTTCCAGCGGACAGTGATTTTTGGGTGAGAAGATCATGCGAAAATAGCACTCTTGCGGGGAAAGTGATAAAAATAACAGGGAAAACAAGGTATGTTCAAGAATCCGTCATTTCTTTTTGATATCATATGCACGGCAGCATGGATCATTCTGGTGGTGCGCTATGCGCGCAAGGGCTTTCTTTCGTCCATTGTGCAGCTGGCGGGCAACCTGTTCAGTCTGCTGGGGGCCAAGGAGCTTTCCGCTGCCTGCGCCGGCTGGGTGTTCGAACACATGCTGGCAGGTGGCTTCCGCACCCAGATCGCAGCAAACATTGCTGCGGGCGGTGCGGTAGACCTTTCCGGCATTGCGGAAAAGTATGCGGGCTTCCTGCCTGCTTCTTTCCGCACTTCCATCGTGGCAGCCTGCGAGCGCTCCATTGGCGCTGTGCTGGCCGATAACGCGGTGGTGCTGGCCGATTCCATTGTGGAAAACGTGCTGCAGCCGCTGCTCACACCGGTGATCACGCTGGTGCTGTTCTTCTTGTTCTACGCGCTTTTGCGCCTGCTGGTCAGTATGCTGGTCACGGTGCTGGGCCTTGTGAACAAGCTGCCGGTCATTGGCACGGTAAACCGCGGCCTTGGCTGGCTTGTGGGCGGTGCCACGGCGCTGCTGGATATCTATTTGGTGCTGTGCATCCTGTGGGGCATCATCGTCATCACAGGCGGCAACCTGAATGTGCTCAACGATACGGTGATGAGCAGCAGTCTTTACTACAAAATCTTCAATCTCTTCAACCCTTTCCTGTAAAGGGTTTTGCATAAAGGAGGAACTATGGTCTGTATTCGATGCCAGAAACGTCCGGCGATCATCTTCATCCAGCGGATGGACAATGGTCAGATGAAGCAGGAGGGCTACTGCCTGCACTGCGCCCGTGAGCTGCACATCAAGCCGGTGGACGATCTGATGAAGCAGTTCGGCATGTCGGATCAGGATCTTGATAACATGGAGAACCGCATGGAAAGCATGATGGAGGAGATGGGCGATGCAAACCCGCTCTCCATGATGATGAACATGGCGAACGGCGGCGAGGATGCTGACCCGGACAGCATGGACGAAGATCTGATCCCCGGCAGCAATGCCACCTTCCCGCTGGGCTTTACCAGCAGCGAGAAGAAGGATGGCGACAAAAAGGCCGACCGCAAAAACGGCAAAAAGCCGCCTAAGCGCAAATTTTTGGATACCTATTGCGAGAATCTGACCCGCAAGGCCCGGGAAGGAAAGCTGGACGATATCATTGGCCGCGACCGCGAAATTTACCGCACGATCCAGATCTTGAGCCGCCGTCAGAAGAACAACCCCTGCCTGATCGGCGAAGCCGGTGTGGGCAAGACCGCCATTGCCGAGGGCATTGCGGAGCGCATTGCCAAGGGGGATGTGCCCATCGGCCTGAAGGATAAGGAGATCTATCTGCTGGACCTCACCAGCCTTGTGGCAGGCACCCAGTTCCGCGGCCAGTTCGAGCAGCGGGTCAAGGGCCTGCTGAGCGAGGTGAAGGCCGCAGGCAACGTGATCCTGTTCATCGACGAGATCCACACTATCACCTCTGCCGGTGAGAGCGAGGGTGCCATGAACGCGGGCAATATCCTGAAGCCCGCCCTCTCCCGTGGTGAAATTCAGGTCATCGGTGCCACCACCTTCAACGAGTACCGCAAGTATATCGAGAAGGATCAGGCGCTGGAACGCCGTTTTCAGCCCGTGCGGGTGGAAGAACCCAGCGTGGCCGATACCCTTGCCGTGATGAACGGCATCAAGCACTATTATGAGCAGCACCATCATGTGCAGGTGCCTGCCGATGTGCTTTCCGCCACTGTCACCCTGAGTGAGCGCTATATCACCGACCGTTATCTGCCCGATAAGGCCATCGACCTGCTGGACGAAGCCTGCGCCTGCTGCAATCTGGCCCACCCGGTCATCTCAGAGTACCTCGGGATGCAGAAGGAGCTGGATGCCCTCAAGCAGGAAGAAGCCGAGATGGAGAATGCGGATGTGAACGAGCCCATCGACTACGAGCGCGTGGCCGAGCGCAAGACCCGCATTGCAAAGCTCGAAGCCGACCTGCCCGCAAAGCAGGCTGCTGCCAGCGAGATCCAGGTGACCATGGACGATGTGGCCAAGGTCATCGAGCTGTGGACCGGCATCCCGGCGGTGAAGATCCGCGAGACCGAGTTCGCAAAGCTGGCAAACCTTGAGGGCGAGCTGAAAAAGAAGATCATCGGGCAGGACGAGGCCGTGCATCTGGTGGCGCAGGCCATCAAGCGCAGCCGCGCCGATCTTTCCGGCCGCCGCCGTCCCGCAAGCTTCATCTTTGTGGGCCCCACCGGCGTGGGCAAGACCGAGCTGGTCAAACAGCTGGCAAATCAGCTGTTCGACGGCCCCGACCCGCTCATCCGTCTGGACATGAGCGAGTATATGGAAAAATACGCGGTGTCCCGCATGATCGGTTCGCCTCCAGGCTATGTGGGCTACGAGGAGGCCGGTCAGCTCACCGAGAAGGTGCGCCGCCGCCCCTACAGCGTGGTGCTGTTCGATGAGATCGAAAAGGCGCACCCGGATGTCATGAACATCCTGCTGCAGATTCTGGACGAGGGCAAGATCAACGATGCACAGGGCCGCACGGTGGATTTTTCCAACACGGTCATCTGCATGACCTCCAACGCCGGCAGCAGCGACCAGAGTACCGGTGGGCTTGGCTTCAATAAGAGCGAGGAACAGCTCAGCGAGGAAAAGACCCGCAAGGCGCTGGCCCAGTTCCTGCGGCCGGAGTTCCTTGGCCGTGTGGATGAAGTGATCGCCTTCAAGCCTTTGACGGAACAGACGCTGCAGGGCATTGCGGCCCTGATGCTGGACGAGTACAAGCCCGGCATGGAGGCCAAGGGCATCGCTTACAGCTACACCCCGGCAGCGCTCAAGGCACTGGTGAAAAAGGCCGAGGGCGGCAAGTTTGGTGCGCGCGATTTGCGCCGCGTCATCCGCAAGGCCGTGGAAGACCCCGCCGCCGAGCGCCTGATCGACGGTACGCTGGCTTCCGGCAGCACTCTTGTGGTGGATGCCGGTGAAAACGGCGAAATTATCCTGAAGTAAACAAAAAGAAAGCCCCTGCATCCGTTTTGGAATGCAGGGGCTTTTCCAATGTTCAGTGCTGTACGGCAAACTGGAACTTGTCGGGGCAAAGCCCCTCCATCTTGCTACGCAAGACCGTTCTGTCGCTTAAAAGCCCCACTGGGGCTTTCATTGTTCCGCTTCGCTGCGCAAACGCGAACTTGTCGGGGCAAAGCCCTTCCATCTTGCCTGCGGCAAGACCGTTCGGTCACTTAAAAGCCCCACTGGGGCTTTCATTGTTCCGCTGCGCTGTGCAAACGCGAACTTGTCGGGGTGAGGCCCTTCCATCTTGCCTGCGGCAAGACCGTTCTGTCACTTAAAAGCCCCACTGGGGCTTTCATTATTCCGCTTCGCTCCACAAACGCGAACTTGTCGGGGCGAGGCCCCTCCATCTTGCTGCCGCAAGACCGTTCTGTCGCTTAAAAGCCCCACTGGGGCTTTCATTGTTCCGCTTCGCTCCACAAACGCGAATTTTCAAATTAGTCTTTGCAAATAACCTTTGAATCTTCACCATCAATTACAATTCCCTGACGGTTGTTAATTGGGCATAGATTCAAATCCGAAAACTCAGTCATTATTTTCTCGGTAACTTTCTTAAATGGTGCTGTAAGATAATGCGGAAGAACATAGAAATCAATCAAAGCAAGCCCTGCATCATCTTCTTGTGAGTAGTCCTCCGGCTTTTCATCCATTTGCTCGATATATTGGATGCTTGGAGCGCATATAATTGCACCTGCCGATTCACCAATCATCAGTTTTCCCTTTGCCAATTCTTTCTTCAACAGCTCATCCGTTCCCGTTTTACGGAGCTGGTCTATAAGGAAAAAAGAATTTCCGCCGGTAAAATATATCACATCCGCATCTTCAAAAACAGACTGTATCGTTGAATAAGCCTCCGTTGAAATATCAATTTCAGTTACGATTGCTCCCAACTTTTTGAATAATTTTCGAGCCGAGCCGACATAACCGGTGTAGCCTTCACGCAGTGAAGCTGTTGGAATAAATGCGACTTTCTTATTTTCAATTTCTTCCTTTATCAGACTTCCTACACTTGAAAAGTGCGAACATAAAAATAGTTTCATCAATATTCTCCTTTATAAATTCCGAGTTGTTGCGTTGAGTATAGCATAGTGCGAACAAAAAGAAAAGCGGCGCTGTGAATGCATGATGTTATCCCGCATTGACAAAACTGCGCAGAATCAGTACAATAAAACATAGCTATCCGCAAATTTTTTGCATGAGAATAAAGGAGCGTTTTTCTATGCCGAGCAATAAAGTCCGCACCCGTTTTGCGCCGTCGCCCACGGGTTATATGCACGTTGGCAACCTGCGCACTGCTCTGTACACCTACCTGATGGCCAAGCACGAGGATGGCACCTTCATCCTGCGCATCGAAGATACCGATCAGGGCCGCTATGTGGAGGGTGCGGTGGATGTCATCTACAACACCCTGCGGGAGACCGGCCTGCTGTGGGACGAAGGCCCGGACATCGGCGGCCCCGTGGGCCCCTATGTGCAGAGCGAGCGCATGGGCATGTTCAAGCAGTATGCCGAGCAGCTGGTGGCAGAGGGCAAGGCATACTATTGCTTCTGCACCGAGGAGCGTCTGGAGGCCCTGCACGCCGAGCAGCGCGCCAACGGTGAGATGACCCACTACGACGGATGCTGCCGCGACCTGCCCAAGGACGAAGTGGAAAAGCGTCTTGCTGCCGGGGAACCCTATGTTATCCGCCAGAAGATCCCCCGCGAGGGCGTGACCGGCTTCGACGATGTGGTGTACGGCCACATCGAGGTGAACAACAGCGAGATGGACGACCAGATCCTCATCAAGACCGACGGCATGCCCACCTACAACTTTGCAAATGTGGTGGACGATCACCTCATGGGCATCACCCACGTGATCCGCGGCAGCGAGTATCTGTCCTCTACCCCCAAGTACAACCTGCTGTATCAGGCGTTCGGCTGGGAGATCCCCACCTATATCCACTGCCCGCCGGTCATGAAGGACGCGCAGAATAAGCTTTCCAAGCGCAACGGCGATGCCAGCTATCAGGATCTGGTAGCAAAGGGCTACCTGACCGAGGCCGTGCTGAACTACATCTGCCTGCTGGGCTGGAGCCCCAAGGGCGAGTATGCCGAGCAGGAGATTTTCTCCCTGCCGGAGCTGGTCAAGATCTGGTCTCCGGACGGCATCTCCAAGTCTCCGGCCATCTTCGATCCCCTCAAGCTGCGGGCCATCAACGCAGAATATATCCGCCGCCTGTCCCCGGAAGAGTTCCAGAAGAAGGCGGAGCCGTGGATCGACAAGGCCGTGCACACCTCCATCGACAAGAAGCTGCTGTGCGCAAACCTGCAGCCCCGCTGCGAAGTGCTGGGCGAGATCCCGGAGCAGCTGGATTTCTTTGATGCCATGCCCGACTACGATGTGAGCATGTACGCCAACAAGAAGCAGAAGACCACCCCGGAGACCGCCAAGGAGGCACTGGAAGCCCTGCTGCCTGTGCTCAGCGACGAAGCACTGGATTTTGGCAATCGCGATGCCGTCTTCGATGCCTGCAAGGCCAAGGCTGAGGAGCTGGGCAAGAAGAACGGCTGGCTGCTGTACCCGCTGGGCATTGCCCTTTCTGGCAAGCAGCGCACCCCCGGCGGCGGCACCGACCTTGCCTGCATGATGGGCCGCGAAACCACCCTTGCCCGCGTAAAAGCGGCAATTGAAAAGCTGAACGGCTGATTTTTGCCATAAAACCACAAAGCTCTGCAGCATTTTTGAACGCTGCAGGGCTTTTTTGCGTCTTTGGGCCGGTTTGCGGCAGAACACTGCACCGCGCCAAAAATCGCCGCGCGCCCGCGCTACAGTATATGTAGAAAGCGCGGGGAACAGAACCACAACGCCCCGCCGGAAAGCGGGGAGTTTTTATGACAGAGCGGATGGGTCTGGCAGCGGTCGGGCGGCAGAACAGACAGCGGGCAGCGCTGGCACGGCGGGCGGAGCTGCGTCCGGCAGCGCGCAGGCTGGCGGCTGTGGCAGTGGGATTTGCGGGCGGCTGGGCCGTTCTGTACGGTGCACTGATGCCTTTTGGTCTGGGCTTTGTGCTGGGCTTTGCAGAGGACTGCTTTGCCCCCTGTGCGGCGGGTGCGGCGCTGGGTGTGCTGCTGCACGGGTTTGGAGCGCTCTCGCTGCGCAGTGTCTGTATGCTGTGCGCACTGGGTGCTGCAGTGGCAGCGCGGTGGATGGGTGCCAGAACACTGACCCCGGCGGCACTGGCGGGCTGCGGCACGCTGGTGGGCGTGGCGCTGTGCTTTGCCTTTGGCGGCGGCGGGGCAGAGCTGGTGTTTTACAGTGCAGCAGATGCCCTGCTGGCCGCAGCCATGGGCTTTTGTCTGCGGCAGTTTGCGCCCGAAAAGCCGGGTGCCGGGATGCTTCTGGTGGGTGCGGCCGCAGCGGCGGCGCTGGGCAGTGTGCAGCTGTGGCAGCTGCTGCCGGGCGTGATCGTCTGCGCGGCGCTGGAACTGTATTTATGCAGCAAAGGGCAGGCCAAAGCCGCGCTTGCAGCCTGCGCGGTGCTTGGCGCTGCGCTGTGCGCGGCAGACCCGGCCCTCAGCTTTGCGGCATCCGGCCTTGCCTGTGCCACGGCGGCAGCGGCGGTGCTGGCACCCGGACGGCGCATGGAAACGGTAGCCGCCTACGCGGGCGGCTGCGTGACCGGTGCACTCTGTGTGCAGCCGCCCGGGAGCGCGTTCCAATATCTGCTGAACGTCTGCATCGGCATCACGGCCGTAGCGGCCATGCCCGCAGCATGGCTTGTGCCGGAGCCGGAAGAAAAGCCGCAGGCAGGGCAGGCCCAACCGCAGCAGTACAGTGCAGCGGCCACCCGGCTGGAACAGGTGTCCCAGAGCCTTGCATCGCTGGCCGAGACCGTGAACGATGTCTACGAAACGCTGCCGCACCGGTGTGAGGATTTCCATTGGGTAATTGATAACACACATGATACCCTTTGTTTTAACTGCGGACGGCGGGATACCTGCTGGAAGCAGGAGTATGCCGCCACGCTGGAGGGCATGGAAGCACTGCGCCCTCTGCTGGAAAGCAGCGGCGGGCTGGAAACGGCTCAATTGCCCGGGCAATTATCCCGGTGCATCCACCCGGCAGCACTGTGCGCAGCGGCAAACCGCTCCTTTGCGCTGTACCGCAGCCGCAAGGAGGCCCGCCTTCATGCCGAAGCCATGCGCACTGCCCTGACCGAGCAGTACAGCGCCGTGGCCGAAGCGCTGGGCGTGTTGGGAGAACAGCTGGGCCGTCCGGGCGACCCGGAACCCTATAAATCCGGCCGGGTGGCGGACTTTTTTGCGCAGCTTGGCACTCCGCCGCAGGAGTGTGCCGTCACGCTGGATGATCTGGGCCGCACCCATGCGGCGGTCACGCTGCCGCGCACCCGCTTCTCGGCGCAGGAGCTGGCCGCGCTGGCCGGGGAGGTGGGCCGCATCTGCCGCCGCACGCTGGAAGTGCCGCAGGTGCTTTCCTGCAAGGGAATGACCACCCTGCTGTTCAGCGAAAAGCCTGTGCTGCGGGCCGTGTTCGGCATGGCGGGCGCGGCGGCACGGGGCAGTATTTCCGGCGATGCGGTGCAGCAGTTCTGCAGCCCGGCGGCAGCGCAGATGATCCTGTGCGACGGCATGGGCACCGGCAGGCCTGCAGCCGTGGATGGCAACCTTGCCGCCGAGCTGACGGCCCGGCTGCTCAAGGCGGGCTTTACCGCAGAGCTGGCGGCAAGGCTGGTCAACGTGGCCCTTGCCCTGAAAAGTGAGGATGAGAGCGGTGCCACGCTGGACCTCATCAGCGTGGATCTTTACACCGGCACGGCAAGGCTGTTCAAGGCCGGTGCGGCACCGGGCTTCCTTGTGCACGGCGGGCGGGTGCGTGCTGTGGGCGACACCAGCCTGCCGGTGGGCATTCTGGGCGGAGTGAACGGCCAGAGCCGGGTGGTGCATTTGACGGTGGGCGATTATGCGGTGCTGGTCTCGGACGGGCTGCTGGTGGACGGTCCGGGCTGGGTGGCAAAGCAGCTGGAGCTTTCCGCTGCGGCAGGAGATGCGCCGGAAAAAGTTGCAAAGACGCTGGTGGAAACGGCCCGCGTGCGCGCCCAGAAGACCGGCAGGCCGGACGACATTACGGCGGCGGTGCTGCGGCTGGAAAAATGCGTTTGATGTTCATACAAACTTCGTTGATTTTCGACGGAGGAGAAGGTATACTATGGAAGCATAGAAACAAAACGGGAGGACAGAAACATGCTTACCATAACCGTAGCGCAGGATGGCAGCGGCGATTTTGCTTCGGTGTCCGAAGCGGTGCTGGCCGTGCCTTATGCCTGCGCAGCAGAGATCCGCATTGGTCCGGGCGTTTACCGCGAAAAGCTGGTGTGCGAAAAACAGGATATCACCCTGATCGGCGCAGGCATGGAAAGCACCCGCATCGTGTGGGGCGACGGCGGCAAACTGCCGCACCCGGACGGCAGGCCCACCCACACCTTCCGCAGCTATACCGCGTTTTTCCGGGGGACAGAACTGCGGGTGCAGGACCTGACCATTGAAAACGATGCCGGCCCTGGGGCAAAGGTGGGGCAGGCCGTGGCGGCTTATGTGGACTGCTCTCACACCCTCTTTGAGAATGTGCGGCTGCTAGGCAATCAGGATACGCTGTTCTGCGCCCCTCTGCCGGAGAAGGAGCGGGAGAAGGATGGCTTCCTTGGCCCGGGCCGCTTTGCGCCCCGCCGCCCGACGGCCCAGTATTACCGGCACTGCGAGATCGCGGGAGATATCGATTTTATTTTTGGCGGCGCGGACGCTCTGTTTGAGCAGTGCACCATCCGCACCGTGAACAACCACCTGCCTGCAAGCTACGTCACGGCTCCCTCGGGCTGTGCCGATGGCCTTGGCTTTGTGTTCTGGGATTGCGATTTTGTCTCGGACAACTGCCCGACAGGCACAGTGTTTCTGGGCAGGCCGTGGCGGCCCACCGGAAAGACTGCCGTGCTGGACTGCCGTCTGGGAGCCCACATTGCACCGGAAGGCTTTTCCGCATGGCAAAGCCGCACCGACTCGAACCTTGCCAGCTTTGCCGAAGCGGGCAGCACCGGCGCAGGCGCTGTGCCGCGCGGTGCATGGGTGAAGCAGCTGGACAGCCAGCAGGCCGAAGAGCTGCTCAGATGTGCACGGAAGCTTTGCAGACCGGAATAAAAGCGGAAAATATAAAATAAAGTATAAAACGGATTTGAAGGATCTTCTATGAAAAAACTGCCGAATTTTGTCAAATGGATCATCATTCTGGCGGCACTGGCTGCAATGGGCTGGATGATGTGGGCTGTGAATGATCGTGCCTCCCGGGTGGAAATGCCCGCACCGGATAATACATTCGGAATTTATCGCACAGCAGATTCCAGCCAGTAAATCATTTGGAATGGCCGCAGCATTGCAGGCAGAAACGATGCTCTATAGAAAAAGCAAAAGCCGGGACGACCACACGGTCATCCCGGCTTTAAAATTATTCCTGATTATTCCTGCCCGGCCATCTCGGCTGCATTGGCGGGCAGGTCGTTCATGATGAACCAGAACGTAGTGCCCATGCCGATGGCGCTCTGCACACCAAAGCGGAAGCCGTGCTGCTGGAAGATGGCCTTGGTGATGGAAAGGCCCAGACCAGTGCCCTGCTTGCCGGCATCCGAACGGGAGCGGTAGTACCGATCAAAGATATAGGGCAGGTCGTCGGCAGAGATGCCGGGGCCGTGGTCCTCCACCTCGATCCGCACGCCCTCGGTGCAGCGCTGGGCCCGCAGGATGAAGATGCCGTCTTTGCCGATATGGTGCATGGCGTTGCCCAGCAGGTTATGCAGTGCGCGCTGCATCATGTTGGGGTCTGCGTAAACGGGCAGTTCCTCGTCCGGCAGCTCCAGCTGGAGCTGCCAGCCGTTCTGGGCGCAGATGGCATCGTACCGTTCACTCACCTCGTCGCACAGCTGGCCCATATCAAAGTGCACGCGCTCGCATTTGTCGGCACCGCTGGTCACCTTGCTCAGCTCCATCACGCTGGAGACCAGTGCGGTCAGGCGGTCGGTCTCGTCCACGATAATGTTCATCTGCTCATCGCGGTGGGCCTTGTCGTCGCCGGTAATGTCGCGCACCGTCTCGGCATAGCCCTTGATAAGGGTCAGCGGGGTGCGCAGGTCGTGGGAGACGTTGGCCAGCAGGTCGCGCTGCATCTGCGAAGAATGCTGCACCTCGCTTGCCATGTGGTTGAAGTCCCGGGCCAGATCGCCCAGCTCATCGCTGCGGCGGGTATCCACCTGCACGGCATAGTTGCCCATGGCCATCTGGCGGGCAGCGCTGGAAAGCTGGCGCAGCGGCTTTGTGAACCACTCACTGAACAGCCATGCCGCCGTCATGGCAAAGGCAAAGATCAGCGCCGCTGCCATGGGCAGCACGGTGCTCAGCACCTTGCCGGCTTCGGCCACATGCACAAGGCTGGTAGTGACCAGAACGGTGTACTCGCCGCCGGAGGTGTTGCGCCCTACCAGCAGCTGTGCCGAGCCGGAGAGCCGCGGCGGATTCAGGGTCTGCACAAAGCCGCCGGTGGTGCGGCATTTCTTGCGCATGGCCACAGCGGTGGAAACGATCATATCGTTGTTGGCGGAATCCGAGAGCAGCGTTTCGTGCAGGTTGCAGTAGGACTGGTTCTCGATCTTATAGATCGTGCGCATGGTGGTATCGGAAATATCCACACAGAAGCTGTTCAGCGAACCGCTGGCGTACAGCTGGGTGGCAAGCCGGTCAAAAAACGTGGTGTTGACCGTAAGATGGCCAAAAGACCATGCCGAAAGGGATTCGCCGTTTGCAATAGCCTTGTCCAGCTCGGCGGTGATGCTTTCTGCCTGAGTGGTCAGCTGTTTTTCAATGTGCTTGGTGTACAGCGGTTCCAGCAGCTGGGTGGACAGAAACCACACCAGTGCCAGCAGGAACAGACAGATACAACACAAAAACCACATCAGCTGGCCGCGGATGCCGGGGGAGTGATGGTGCCGCATGAATCCTCCGCTCCTTTATCAGCGCGTTGCGTCGGGGTCGAATTTGTAGCCGATGCCCCACACGGTAGCAATGTAGCTGCGGCACTTGCCCAGATGGCCCCGCAGCATTTTGACATGGGTATCCACGGTGCGGTCCTCGCCAAAGTAGTCGTAGTTCCACACCTTCTGCAGGATCTTTTCACGGCTGAGGGCGATGCCCTTGTTGGAAGCAAGGAACACCAGCAGGTCGAACTCCTTGGGGGTCAGGGCCACCTCCTCGCCGGAAACGCGCACCGTGTGGCTGGCCGTGTCGATGGTCAGCTCACCAAAGGTCATGGTGTCGGAGGCAGCGGCGGGCTTGGGCATGGTGCGGTTCAGCACGGCCTTGACGCGGGCTACCAGCTCACGGGGAGAGAAGGGCTTGACAACGTAGTCGTCGGCACCGCTCTCCAGGCCGGCCAGCTTGTCGTATTCCTCGCCGCGGGCGGTCAGGATGATGACCGGCGTGTTGATGTGGCGGGCGCGCATCTCCCGCAGGCAGGTCATACCGTCCATGAACGGCATCATCAGGTCCAGAATGACCAGATCGAAGGCTCCGCCGGAAAGCTGGGTCAGCGCAGCTGTTCCGTCAGCGGCCTCTTCACAGATATAACCGGAATATTGTAAATGTTCGCGGATCAGCTCGCGGATGCGCGGCTCATCGTCAACGATCAGGATCTTAGCCATAATACAGACACCTTCCTCAATAATAGACTTCTTGACCAGAATATCATACAGCAAGAATAAAAAAAAGCTGTGAAGTTTGCGTGAATGCTTTTCAAAAAAGTGCCCGCAGCGGCGGGCTGCTTCCAGTACCAGTATACCACAGAAAAACGGCCCTGCACAGCCGGAGTTTGCGGGGCAGACCGCAGGCCCAGCCGGATGGTGGTGCTTTCCGACCTGCACAATTCCGAGTTTGGCGCATATAATAGTGAGCTTGTGGATAAGGTGCGGCTGTTTGGCCGTGGGATGTGCTGTGCGGCTTTGCAAAGCCGCTGCTTTCCACAGCGCCCTGCAGGGCGGTTTTTACGCTGTCCGTCACCCCAGCGGCATGATGTTCTGCGGTGCAGTGCCCAGAAACGCCGGTGCCTCCGGCGACGCAGCGGTCAGGTTCGTCTTGTTCACCTTCCACCACAGGCGGGTGGTGCCGTCCGGCGCGGTAAAGATCAGGTTCCAGTCAAAGGGATTCTCGCTGGCGGAGTTCAGCTGCACCGGCAGAGCGTTCGGCGCAGCTGGTGCGCAGGGGGCAAAGTCGTGGGCGCGGATGCCCACGGCGGTGCAGGTTTCCGGCACCTCGGCGGCAAGGTGAAGGGGCGCATCCCAGCCGGTCAGGCGCACGGTGTGGGCATCCACGCGGGTGCAGGACAGAATGTTCTTGCAGCCGGTCAGCCGTGCAGCGGTGGTGCTCTGCGGGTCTGCAAACACCTCTTTGGTGCCGCCGGTGCGCAGCACCTGCCCGCCATCCATCACGATCATATCCCGGCACAGGCGGTAGGCTTCGTCACGGTTGTGGGTGACCAGCAGCGCCGTGCCGCCAAACCCGGCCAGCAGGCTGCCCACTTCGCCCTCCACTTCTTCGCGCAGGTAGCTGTCCAGCGCACTGAACGGCTCGTCCAGCATCAGAATTTTGGGCCTGCCCACAAGGATGCGTGCCAGTGCGGTGCGCTGCTGCTGTCCGCCGGAAAGCTGGGCCGGGTAGCGCTTGGCAAGGGATTCCAGCCGCATGGCCTGCAGCATTTCGGCGCAGCGGGCCTTGCGGGCGGCCTTGTCTTTTTCGGCTTTCAGGCCGCAGAGCACGTTCTGCTCCACGGTCATGTTGGGAAACAGTGCGTAGTTCTGGAACAACAGGCCCACGCCGCGCTGCTGCGGCGGCAGGTCGATGTGCTGGGCGCTGTCAAACAGCACCCGGCCGTCCAGTACGATGCGGCCCGCATCCGGCTTTACGATACCGGCAATGCAGCGCAGGGTCATGCTTTTGCCGCAGCCGGACGCGCCCAGAATGGCCGTGGCGGTGCTGCGCGCGGCAAAGTTGGCGTGAAGGGTAAAGCCATTCAGCTTTTTGGTAATGTTCACTTCAAGATTCATGCGCGGCCACCTGCTTTCTGTTTTTTCTCCAGCAGATTCACGGCCAGCAGCACCACTGCCGAGATCACGATATCCACCAGCACCCAGCGCATGGCACCGGCTTCGTCGTTGGTGCGCCACAGCTGGTACACGGTGGTGGCAATGGTGGCGGTCTTGCCGGGGGTGTAGCCTGCGATCATGCTGGTGGCACCGTACTCGCCCAGCGCGCGGGCAAAGGCCAGCACCGTGCCGGCCAGAATGCCCTGACGGCAGCAGGGCATCCGCACCCGCCAGAAGATCCACACGTCCGACTGGCCCAGCGTTTGCGCCGACCATGCCAGCGTTTCGTCAAAGCTTTCAAACGCGCCGCGCGCCGTGCGGTACATCAGCGGAAAGGCCACCACGATGGATGCAAAGATGGCACTGTACCAGTTCATGACCAGCTTCACGCCGAAATGCTCCATGAAAAAGGCACCCAGCGGCCGCTTTGCGCCGAACAAAAGCAGCAGAAAATAGCCCACCACCGTGGGCGGCAGCACCATGGGCAGGGTGAGCACCACGTCCAGCGCGCCCTTGACAGTGCGCGGCAGCTTGGCAATATAGTAGGCGGCAAAAATGCCAAGGAAGAACACCGCCGCGCAGCTGACGAGGGCGATGCGCAGGCTGTTCCAAAGGGGATACCAGTCCATAAATGATACCTCCGAATAAAAAGGCTTCCCCCGGAGGGGAAGCTCTGAAAAACAACGGATTTACAGTGCGCTGAAGCCCACGCTCTCGAACACGGTCGCGGCGCGGTCGGTCTGCAGATAGGCCAGAAACTCCCTGGCAGCCTCGGCGTTGGGGGCGGCCTTCAGCACGGTGGCAGGGTAGATGACCTGACCGCACATCTCCTTGGTGGCCTCATCCACGGGGGTCAGGCCTGCGCTGTAGGCATCGGTGCGGTACACGACACCGGCATCCACGCTGGCTTCGGTGATCTGGGTGGTGACCTCCTTGACGTTGGAGCCGTAGGTGATGACACCGGCTGCGGCCAGTGCTTCCTCGTCCAGAGCGTAGTAGGCAAGGATCTTCTGGGTGTACTGGCCCACGGGCACATCGCTGTTGCCCATGCAGAACAGAATGTCCCCGGCCTTGAGGTGCTCGGCCAGAGAATCGAAGCTGTCGATGCCCTTATCGCCATTCTCGGGCACGCACAGAACGACCTTGTTCTCCAGCAGGTCCACGCGGGAATCGCTGTCCACAAAGTCCAGTCCTTCGGTGTTCACATCGGTGGAAGCGGTGCTGTCCAGCTGGTTCATCTGCTTCTGACCGGCGGAGATGAACAGGTCGCAGTCCGCGCCTTCCTGGATCTGGGTCTTGAGGGTGCCGGAGGAGTCGAAGTTGAAGCGGAAGGTCACCTCCGGGTGTTCTGCCGAGTAGGTCTCACCGATGGCGGTGAGGGTCTCGGTGAGGGATGCGGCGGCAAACACGATCAGCTCCATGGATCCACCGGTAGCTTCAGAAGAAGCAGCGGCAGAGCCTGCCACGGAAGATGCAGTGCTGGAAGCGGAGGAGCCGCAGGCGGTCAGGGCCGCAGCGGCACCGGCGATACCGGCAGCAGCCAGAAAGCTGCGGCGGGAAATTTTAGTGTTGTTCATGATAAGCGCTCCTGTTTTTAAAATGAATCTTTGCATTTGATACGGTACAGGATGCGGTGCCGCCCACCGGGATACTTTTTTACTTCTGGGCGCATTCGCCGTCCAGCCCGGCGGCAAGGCGGATGCCGTGCGCAAGGCTGGGCAGGATGTACGCGAGGTTTTCTTTTACGGCCTTAGGGCTGCCCGGCAGGTTCACGATCAGGGTCTTGCCGCGCAGCACGCTGACACCGCGGCTGAGCATCCCGCGCGGTGTGATGGTAAGGCTATGGTACCGCATGGCCTCGGCAATGCCGGGCGCGTTGCGTTCGGCTACGCTCAAAGTCACCTCCGGGGTGATATCCCGGGGTGCAAAGCCGGTGCCGCCGGTGGTGAGGATCAGGTTCACCTGACGGGCATCCGCAAGGCGCAGCAGCTGGGTTTTGAGCTGGGCGGCATCGTCCGGCAGAAGCAGCGCTTCCTCCACCTTGTAGCCTGTGGCGGTGAGCATTTCCACAATGAGCGGGCCGCTTTTGTCCTCCCGTTCGCCGCGGCTGCCCTTATCGGAAAGGGTGATCACCGCCGCGCGCAGGGGCAGGTCTGCCGGGGTGGGCAGCAGCTTCATCTCGTCGCCGGTGTGGATGGTGCCGCCTTTTACCACCCGTGCGAACACGCCCTCCCGCGGCATGATGCAGTCGCCGGTCTGCTGGCGGATGGCGCAGCCGCTGTGGCACTCCTTGCCGATCTGGGTCATTTCCAGCACGGCATCCCCAATGGCAAAAAAGCTGGGCACCGGCAGGGTGGCAAGATCGAACCCTTCCACCACCAGATTTTCGCCAAAGGCACCGTAGTCCACCCAGAGCTTTTGACGGAAAGCTTCAATTTTTTCCGCGCTCAGCAGGCTGACCTGCCGGTGCCAGCTGCCGCCGTGGGCATCGCCCACAATACCCCACTCCGGGGAGAGAACAGCGGACGGCACCGGCGTTTTCAAGGTACCGCGCCGGGGGCTTGTGCAGATAGCCAGAATTTTACCCATAAATTTGTGTTATCCTCCGATCCGGTACATCCCTCGTGTGGCGGGCATGGAGCCTTGGCCGAAGTGATGTTCCCGGGGTTTTGCCAGAATCGTGTTTTGAATGGCCTGCAAAAGGGCCGCGTCGTCCGCGCCGCTGCGCAGCAGAGCGCGCAGGTCGGTGCCGGATTCGCTGGCAAGGCACGGACGCAGAAAGCCCTGACTTGTCAGCCGCACCCGGTTGCAGGAAGCGCAGAATTTGCCGTGCACGGCAGCGATCAACCCGATGCTGCCGCGCCAGCCGGGCGCAGAATAATACACCGCCGGCCCATCGCCAAAGGCCGCACTGGTCACCGGCTGCAGCTGCGGCCAGCGGCGGTAAAAGCGCTCCAGCAGTTCCGGGCCGGAAAGGCCGGGCAGCCCGGCACCAAAGCCAATGGGCATCATCTCAATAAAGCGCACCTGCAGCGGATGCTCCTGTGCGAGGGCAGCAAGGCTTTCCAGCTCGCCCTCGTTCACGCCGGGCTGCGGCACACAGTTCAGCTTGACCGGTATGCCGCTGGCAAGGGCCGCCCGGATGCCGTTTTGCACGGCGGCAAGCTCGTCTTTGCCGGTGATGCGCCGGAAGGTCTCCGGGTGCAAGGTGTCAAGGCTGATGTTCACGCTGTCAAGGCCCGCCGCCAACAGGGCGGGCAGCTTCTGGGCCAGCAGCACGCCGTTGGTGGTAAGGGCAACGCGGTGGATGCCGGGAATGGCTTTCAGGCCCGCCGTCAGTTGTTCCACGCCCCGGCGCACCAGCGGTTCACCGCCGGTGATGCGCACCGTGTCGATGCCGCACTGGGCGAACAGCGCAGCCAGCCGCAGAAATTCCTCATAGGTCAGAATATCTTCGTGGGCCAGCTTTGGCACGCCGTCCGGCATACAGTAGCGGCAGCGCAGGTTGCACAGGTCGGTGACCGAAAGGCGCAGATAGTGGATATTGCGGCCGTATGCATCAAACATAGCCGCCCTCGGCCCGCACATAGTGCCCGCTCTTGCCGCCGGTCTTCTCGACCAAGTGGATCTCGCCCATCTCCATGCCCTTATCCACGGCCTTGCACATATCGTAGATGGTGAGCAGCGCGGCAGAAACGCCGGTCAGAGCTTCCATTTCCACGCCGGTCACGCCGATGGTCCTGGCGGTGCACACGGCCTCTACGGCCTGCTGTTCAGGCAGAAGGTGAAAATCTACAGTCAGCTTGCTCAGCGGCAGCGGATGGCACAGGGGGATCAGCTCGCTGGTGCGCTTGGCCGCCATGATGCCTGCAATGCGGGCCACGCCCAGCACGTCGCCCTTCTGGGCGGTGCCGTCCCGAACAGCGGCAAAGGCTGCCGCATTCATAGTGATGATGCCGCGGGCCACAGCCTGCCGTGCAGTGGCGGGCTTTTCGCTCACATCTACCATCACGGCGCTGCCGGACGCATCAAAATGAGTCAGATTCTTTTCGTTCATAAAGATCGTATCTTTCTTGTTAAAATGAATCAAATTTTCAAACGTCCTCGCCCTCTCAGGCTCATTTCATTCGCCAGCTCCCCCAAAGTGGGAGCCCTTGGCAGTCCACGCAAGTTTCATCTCTTTGCCAAGGCCTCTCCCTTTGGGAGAGGTGGATTTGCGAAGCAAAGACGGAGAGGGCGAGCAAGCTGAAGATCAGCAATGCCCGAAGCCGCAGTTGGGCCAGTGGCATTCGGCGCAGCCTAAGCACAGCCCGCCCTCGCCCAGCCGGGCAATGTCCTCGGCAGTGATGGGGTCGTCGGCCAGCAGGCGCGGCAGCAGCAGGTCAAAAATGGTGCGCTTGGCGTACATTACGCAGCCGGGCAGGCCGCACACCGGCACACCGTCCAGATAGCTCACAAGGAACATGGCACCCGGCAGCACCGGTGCGCCATAGGTGATGATCTCGGCACCGGTGTTCTTGATGGCAAGCGGCGTGCGGTCGTCGGGGTCTACGCTCATGCCGCCGGTGGTAAAGATCAGCTCGCAGCCTGCGGCCTTTGCTTCCAGAATGGCGGCGGTGATCCCGGCGGGGTCATCGTCGCAGGTTTTGTGATAGGTCATCTCGCAGCCGTATTCGGCCAGCTTGCCCACCAGAATGGGGGTGAATTTGTCTTCGATGCGTCCCTTGAATACCTCGCTGCCGGTGGTGATGACCGCAAACTTTTTCGGGCGGAAAGGCAGCACGTTCAGGATGGGTTCGCTGCCGGCCGCAGCCTGCATGGCATCCATCTTCTCCTGCTCGATCACCAGCGGGATGATGCGGGTGCCGGCCAGCTTCTGGCCCTTTTTCACGGGCAGGTCGCCGTGGATGACAGCGATCATCATTTGGGGTGTGCGGTTCACGGCCAGCAGGGCGGCGCGGTCGATCTTCAAAAGACCGTCGCAGTCGGCAACCAGTTCGATCTTGCCTTCCTTCGGCTCAGTGCCGTGGATGTTGCGGCCCGCCGCTGCCTTGTACAAAAGGGCAGCGGCTTCGTCCTCGTGCAGGATGCCGGGGCGCTTCTCCCAGACATAGAGATTTTCTTTGCCAATGGAGAGCAGCACGGGGATATCCTCCGGCTGGACGATGTGCCCTTTGCGGAAGCGTGCTCCCTTGTACTGGCCGGGAATGATCTGTGTGATGTCGTGGCAGAGCACCTGCCCGACAGCGTCTTCGGTACGGATGAGTTTCATGCAGAACCTCCGTTACAGGGACGGCATCTGGTTCTCGATCCAGTCTGCCAGAGCAGCAGGATCGTCCAGTGCGAAATCAGCGTCCGGTACATCGCCCACGATGGCCATGGGCTGGAAGGCGGTGCCTACCGGGCTGACCGAGCTGCGCACCACCTCGATCTTGGCCCAGCCGCTGTCGCCAAAGCCTTCCAGCAGTACAAGGTCGTAGCCGTGGCGCTCGAACAAAGCCAGCAGGTCCTGCTCGTTCAGGCGGAACTGCTCGGTGAGCAGATAGCGCCCGGCAGTAAACACGGCCACACCCTCGGCACCGGCCTCATGCAGGCGGTCGGTCTCGGCGGGCAGGCGCAGGTCGTCAGCCTCGCGGATCACGCCCACCTTCAGCCCGCGGCTCTTGAGCACCGGCAGCAGCGCGGCCAGCAGAGCGGTCTTGCCGCTGCCTGCGGAACCGCTGACAGCCAGCACTGCCGGATGCTTGAAGCTCAGTTCGGCGGCAAGCGCCTGTTTCTGTTCACTGTACAAAAGTATCACCCTCCGTTTTATCCCATCGGCAAAAACTGCCGGTTCACTCCTCAATGCGCACAAAGCGCGGCTGCACTTTGCCGTCCCGCTCCACGGTCTCGCACCACATGGCGGCAGGACGCACCCAAAGCCCGCGTTCCCCGTACAGGGCGCGGTACACCACCATTTCCTCTTCGGTCTCGCTGTGGCGGGCCATGCCCAGCACTTCGTATTCGTTGCCCTTGAAATGCCGGTAGCGGCCCGGCTGCACATGATATTTGAATGCTTCCATGTTATCCTCTTTTACACTGACATGCGGCATTCCGGTGCAGAATGCCATATTTATAATCAGTATAGCATATTTCAGCACGGCAAAAAAGGCTTTGGCAGGAAAGATGGAGAAAAAGGCGGCAGGCGGCGGCAAAAGCCGGGAGACAGAGTTGGGTGCTTGAACTGCCGCGCCACAGATGCTATACTGAAACGATAAGGGGATATCCCCCCTGAAAAAGCTCTGAAGATAAAGGAAAAAGCCCTATGAGGATCGGACTTGTTGAATTTCTGCTCATCCTTGCCATTGCGTCGCTCACCATCGGGCCGCAGGTGGCATTGTTCGTGGATCGCTGGATGCGCCGGGCAAACCGCGCCAATGCCCGCGCTGCCCGCCGCCGTGCCGAGTATGCGGCCCAGATGGCGGTGGAGCGGGACGCGCTGCTCAAGCGGTTCCGCACGGCCAGCACGGTGTTTGGCGTGTGCATCCTGCTGGCGCTGGTGTACGCACTGGTGTTCCGGCCCATCGATACGCCGCCACAAGGCTACACCGCGCCGGATGTCCGGCAGGACACCGGTGCAGCACAGACGGCCCTTGCCGCCGATCATAAGGGAACGCTGGATCTGGGCGAATATCAGGGTGTGGACTGCATCCGCACACAGGACGGCCTTGTGTATGCCGCAGCATACGACGGCGCAGCCTTAAAAAAGCGCACGAGCGACCTTGTACGCACCGACGGCGGACACGATGCGGCCATCCTTTCCGTGGACGGTGAGCTGACCGGTTTTGCCTTTGACGGCAGCGGGGACCTGTGGCTGAGCATCCTCACGCCCGGCGGCGGCAGCCTGTGCCGCGCCGCCCACGACAGCTGGGGCACGGCGGTGGAGCAGGTAGTGACCCAGATCGACGGTGCACCGCTGGGCGCAGTCTCGGCGGTGGAAGCCGCGCCGGACGGCAGGATCTACTTTGCCGTTGCTGCCAGTGCCAGCGCCGCAAACGGGCTGGAAAGCACCCTGCGCACCGAACTGCTGGCCCACACCGGCACGGGCTGCGTGTATGTATACGACCCGGCAGCACGCACGGTGCAGAAGGTGCTGGGCGGTGTGGCCGGTGCTTCCGGGCTGGCCCTGAGCCGGGACGGCAGCACGCTGTTCGTGGCTGACCTTGGGAACCGCTGTGTGTGGAGCGCTGCCGCCGATGCCCGCGACCTGACGGCGGGCGGTAAAAACTGCCAGAGCTTTGTTTCCGGCCTGCCGGGGTATCCCGGTGCGCTTGCTATGGATGCAGACGGCACCCTGTACATCGGCTACCGGTGGGCGCGCAGCAGCTGGCTGGAAAAGAACGCCGACAGCACCCTGCTGCGGGGCATTGCCCTGCGTGCAGGCCGGAATCTGCAGGAAAAGCTATTCAGTCTGCCTGCCGATGCGCCCTGCGCGGAAGCTGTAGATACGGCAGACGGCAGCTGGAAGCGGACGGTCTCCAGCAAGGGTGCAGGCGGCGTGACAGCTCTGTGCCCGGTGGAGAGCAGGCTGTATCTCGGCCTTGCAGGCAGCGAAAAGGTGCGCAGTGCAAATCTTTGATCTTTGATAAAAACCGAGGTGTTTTTTATGACAGAAGAATTCAAAAAACAGATCGAGATGCAGGCCCGGCAGGCAGTGACCGAACTGCTGGCCGAAGCAAAGCTGAAAAAGGGCGATGTGTTCGTGGTGGGCTGCTCGTCCAGCGAGATCGTGGGCGGGCACATCGGCAAGGATTCCAGTCTGGAAGCCGCGCAGGCCGTGTACGCGGGCATTGCCCCAGTGCTGGCCGAAAACGGCATCTGGCTGGCCGCGCAGTGCTGTGAGCATCTGAACCGCGCTATTATCATCGAGCGCGAAGCCGCCGAAAAATACGGCTGGGAAGAGGTGTGCGTGGTGCCCCGCCCCCACGCAGGCGGCAGCTGGGCCACTACCTGCTGGAAGAAGTTCCGGGAGCCGGTGGCCGTGGAAGAGATCCGTGCCCATGCAGGCATTGATATCGGCGGCACCCTGATCGGGATGCACCTGAAGCGGGTGGCGGTGCCGGTGCGGCTGAGCCTTTCCAAAATTGGTGAAGCGAACATTCTGTGCGCCCGCACCCGCCCGAAGCTCATCGGCGGCGAACGCGCCAAGTACACCGAGGAGGACTGAGATTTATGGCAGAAAAGAATCTGGAACAGATGCAGGAGGCCGTGGCAGAGATCCGGGAAAAGATGGCAGCCGCGGCCCGTGAAGCAGGCCGCGACCCGGCAGCGGTGCAGCTGTGCGCCGCCTGCAAGACCCGCACAGCACAGACCGTGGCTGCAAGCGCAGCCCTGCCCATCGATGTGTTCGGTGAGAACCATGTGCAGGAGCTGTGCGCAAACTTTGACGCAGGTGCTTACTGCGGCAAGCCCAGCCACTTTATCGGCCATCTGCAGACGAACAAAATTAAAAAAGTGCTGGGCCGTGCCAGCCTCATCCAAAGCGTGGACAGTGAGCATCTGCTGAACGCCATCGAGAAGGAAGCAGCCAAGGCCGGCATCGTGCAGAACGTGCTGCTGGAGGTGAACATCGGCGGCGAGGAGAGCAAGACCGGCGTGGCACCGGAAGCGCTCTGGCCGCTGCTGGATGCTGCTGCCGCACAGGAGCACATCCGGGTCAAGGGGCTGATGGCCATTCCGCCCGTGAACAACGACGATGCCCGCAACCGCCGCTATCTGGCCGAGGTGTACAAGCTGTTTGCGCAGGCCGGAGAGCGCGGCTATTCCAACGTGTCCATGGAGACCCTCTCCATGGGCATGAGCGGCGACTTTGAAAACGCCATCCGGGAGGGTGCCACCCTTGTGCGCATCGGCACCGCCATCTACGGCGAGCGGGATTACAGTAAAAAAGTGTAAAAATAAAAACGGCCTCGCCCTCTCAGTCATCGCT
Source organism: Faecalibacterium sp. AF10-46 (assembly GCF_003604105.1). Lineage (NCBI taxonomy): Bacteria > Bacillati > Bacillota > Clostridia > Eubacteriales > Oscillospiraceae > Faecalibacterium > Faecalibacterium sp. AF10-46. The sequence continues at coordinate 275,690 of NZ_QVGY01000002.1, forward strand.
GCGCGATGCCAGCTCCCCCAAAGTGGGAGCCCTTGGCAGTTCACGCAAACTTCATCTCTTTGCCAAGGCCTCTCCCTTTGGGAGAGGTGTCGCCGTAGGCGACGGAGAGGGCGAGCCAGCTGAAAAATATCTGCAACGTCCTGAATCGTAAAAGCCTGAAGAAAATCAAAAAACGGAGGAACCATGTCAAAAACCAAGATCAACGACCCCGGGGCGCACCACGCAGGCAGCGGTGCGCTGATCCGGCGTTTTCTGCCCTATCTGGCAAAGTACAAAATGACCCTGTTTCTGGACCTGTTCTGTGCAGCGCTGACCACCCTGTGTGATATCGTGCTGCCCAAGATCATGAGCACCATCACCAACGCCGCCATGGGCGTGGGCATCACCCTGACGGCGGGCATCGTGCTGCGGCTGGCAGCACTCTATTTTGTGCTGCGCATCATCGACGGTGCAGCCAGCTATTACATGTCCAGCATCGGTCATATCATGGGCGTGCACATCGAGACGGATATGCGCCGCGATGCCTTTGACCACCTGCTCAAGCTGGACCACACCTACTACAACAACACCAAGGTGGGTACCATCATGGGCCGCATCACCAACGACCTGTTCGATGTGACCGAGTTCGCCCACCACTGCCCGGAGGAATTTTTCATTGCGGCCATCAAGATCGTGGTGTCCTTTATTATCCTGTGCCGGGCCAGTGTGCCGCTGACGCTGGCGGTGTTCGCCTGCGTGCCGCTGATGGGCGTGGTGTCCGTTTACCTGAACGGACGGCTGCGGGCGCGGTTCCGCCAGCAGCGCGTGCAGATCGGCGAGCTGAACTCCACCATCGAGGACAGCCTGCTGGGGCAGGGTGTCGTGAAGGCCTTTGCCGCCGAGGATGAGGAACGCGAGAAGTTTGCAAAGGGCAACAGGGATTTTGAGCAGATCAAGACCCTCGGCTACTACGCCATGGGTGCCTTCAACCCCTCCACCCGCCTGTTCGACGGCCTGATGTATCTGGTGGTCATTCTGGCAGGCGGCCTCTCGCTGGTGTACGGCAGGATCACCGCCGGTGACATGGTGGCCTATATGCTGTACGTCACCACCCTCATTGCCACCATCCGCCGCATCGTGGAGTTTGCCGAGCAGTTCCAGCGCGGCATGACCGGCATCGAGCGCTTTGCCGAGATCATGGACACCCCTGTGACCATCGGCGATGCCCCGGATGCGGTACCGCTGCAGCCCGGTCCCGGTGACATCCGGTTTGAAAACGTCAGCTTTGAGTACCCGGACGACCACAACAAGGTGCTGCACAACGTCAGTCTGGATATCCGGCCGGGCGAACGGCTGGCGCTGGTCGGCCCCTCGGGCGGCGGCAAGACCACCCTGTGCAACCTCATCCCCCGCTTCTACGAGGTGACCAGCGGCCGCATCCTGATCGATGGGCAGGACATCCGCCATGTCACTCTGAAGAGCCTGCGGCAGGACATCGGCATCGTGCAGCAGGACGTGTATCTGTTCAGCGGCACGGTGGCCCAGAACATCGCCTACGGCAAGCCCGGTGCCACCCGCGAAGAGATCATGGAAGCGGCGCGTCTGGCCGGGGCGGAAAAGTTCATTCTGGCCCTGAAGGATGGCTTTGATACCTATGTGGGCGAGCGCGGTGTCAAGCTCTCCGGCGGACAGAAGCAGCGCATCGCCATTGCGCGGGTGTTCCTGAAGAACCCGCCCATCCTCATTCTGGACGAGGCCACCAGCGCACTGGACAACGAAAGCGAGATCCTGGTGGGCCAGAGCCTGGAAAAGCTGGCCCATGGCCGCACCACCCTGACCATCGCCCACCGCCTGACCACCATCAAGGACTATGACCGGATCCTCGTGCTGGGCGAAGAGGGCATCGTAGAATCCGGCACCCATGACCAGCTGCTGGCAAAGCAGGGCGTCTACTACCGCCTGTGGAACCAGCTGCCGGGGGAAGATACGCTGTAAAAAACACACGCATACAAAAAAGCTCTGCCGCAAGCACGGCAGAGCTTTTTGTGTACAGAGGGATCATTCACCCACGATCAGGCGCACAGAACCATAGATACCAGCATCGTTGCCGAGGATGGCGGGCACGATGGGGGTCTCACGGCAGGACCTGAAGGCATAGACCTTGAAATGCTCCCGCAGCGGGGCAAACAGCACCTCGCCTGCGCGGGACACACCGCCGCCGATCATAAACATCTCGGGGTCGGTGGTGGCGGCGATGCTGGCAAGTGCCAGACCCAGCGTGTCGGTCATCTCGTCCACCTCACGGGCGGCAAGGGCATCGCCATTGCGGGCGGCATCAAACACGTCCTTGGCGGCAAACTCGGTGCCGCGCAGGATGCAGGGAGTGTCCGGGTTCTCGTCCAGCAGCTTCTTCATGCAGCGCACAACGCCGGTGGCACTGGAATACTGCTCCAGACATCCGTGCTTGCCGCAGCCGCAGGCGGCGGTCTCGTGGCGGTCCACGGTGATGTGGCCGATCTCGCCGCCGGCACCGTGGGTGCCATCAATGACCTTGCCGTTGACGATGACACCGCCGCCCACGCCGGTGCCCAGCGTGACCATGACCGCGCTGCGGCAGCCCTTGGCGGCACCCATCCAGATCTCGCCCAGAGCGGCCACGTTGGCATCGTTGCCCACCAGAACCTTGATGCCGCCCAGCATGGTGCTCAGCTCTTCGGCCACATTATGCTTGCCCCAGCCGCCGAGGTTTGCACAGATGATGGGCACGATGCGGCTGTCCAGCACAGGGCCGGGCACGCCCACGCCCACACCCTCTATCTGCTCAGCGGCAAGGCCTTTTTCCTGCATTTTGCCCTGCACGGCAGCGGCCAGATTTTTCAGAATGTGCTCACCGGCGTTGGAGGTGTCGGTGGGAACTTCCCACTTTTCCAGCAGTTCGCCGGTGGTCTTGAACAGGCCGATCTTGGCGGTGGTGCCGCCCAGATCGATGCCGAATGCGTATTCCTTCATAGTTCATTTACCCCTTCTGCGGCCCGGGACCGCATTTTTCATTCATACAGCCAGTATAGCACACCCGCACCGAAAAGAGCAGTGCCGCTGCGGATTTTCATGCAAACAGACGGAAAACACAGTGGATATTTGGCACAAATGCCAGTGCTCACCGCACGGTGTTGGTCAGGCTGCCAATGCCGTCGATCTCGCAGCGCACCGTGTCGCCGGGCTTCAGAAACTGCGGCGGGTCCATGCCCATGCCCACGCCTGCCGGGGTGCCGGTGGCAATGATGGTGCCGGCCTTCAGGGTCATGCCCTGAGTCAGCTCGTGGATCACGTGGTCGATATCAAAGATCTGCAGGCCGGTGTTCGAGTCCTGCCGCTTTTCGCCGTTGACAAAGCTTCGGATGCCGAGCTTGGGCGGGTAGGTGCCGAACTCGTCTGCGGTAACGATGCAGGGGCCGATGGGCGTGAAGCCATCGAGGCTCTTGCCGAAGTACCACTGCTTGTGGGCGGTCTGCACATCGCGGGCGGAAACATCGTTCAGGATGGTGTAGCCGAACACATAGTCTTTTGTCTGCCCGGCGGGCACATCCTTGGCATCTTTGCCCAGAACCACAGCCAGTTCGCATTCGTAGTCCAGCTTCTGCACAAGGTCGGTGTGAGCTTCAATAAAGCCGCCGTCCGGCACAGCGCGGGAAACGCGCTTGGAAAAATAAATGGCATCCTGATGTTTGGTTGCAAAGGCATCGGCAGAGTATTTCTCCGCTTCGTCCGAGTGGGCCATGTAGTTGATGCCAAGGCACACCACATCCTGCGCCGGGCAGGGAATAGGGCTTTGCAGCTGCACGGCATCCACGGGCAGGGCCGGGATGCCCGCAATGGCAAGCTGCAGGCCGGCCCGCACCTGCGGGGTCAGAAAGGGGATGGCGTCGGACAGGGTTTCGTAGGAAAGACCCAGCCAGCTCAGCGGCCAGATCTGTGTGCCGTCCGGCGAAAGAATGGCCGGATCTTCTACGCCGTCCGGCAGGCGGCAGGTGACAAAACGCATTTCAGTTTCCTCCCTCAGTGGCGGTAGGCGATGGCGTTCTGGATGCGGTCGGCCTCAGCCTGCCCGGCCAGCTGGCGCACCAGCTCCAGCGCAAAGGGGATGGCACCGCCCAGACCGTAGCTGGTGGTGATATTGCCGTCCACTACCACTTCGGTATCCAGCACCTCGGCACCGGCCAATTTGTCTTGGAAACCGGCGTGCGCCGTGGCTTTTCTGCCCTCCAGCAGGCCGAGAGATGCCAGCACGCTGGGTGCTGCGCAGATGGCAGCTACCTTTTTGCCGCTCTTTGCAAAGGAAACGCAGGTGTCGGTAACGGTCTTGTTGGCGGCAAGGTTCGGGGTGCCGGGGATGCCGCCGGGCAGCACCACCATGTCCACATCCGAATAATCCACCTCTTCGGCCAGTGCGTCGGCGGTGATGTGCACCTTGTGGCTGCTCACGATCTCGCGGCTGCCGGATGCGCTGGCCACGGTCACCTCCACCTTGGCGCGGCGCAGCAGATCGACCACCAGCAGGGCTTCACATTCCTCGGTGCCCTCGGCAAAAAATACAACAGCTTTGCTCATAAAAATCAAACCTCCCTGATTTCTGATGAAGACGGCGCATCTGCGCCGCATGAGGAAAAACGATAGAAGTACCCCGCTGGCGTGGGGACTTCTGCCTTCCCGGTCGAATGATAAAAGCCGCATACCGCACGGGCGGCACGCGGCATGGTTTGTGTGGAAGTTCAGTTTTGATCGTCGGCAGCTTTTTCCGCTTCCAGCAAGGCGCGCAACACGCTGTCGTCGGCACTCAGCACCCGGCTTACCCGGCTGATGATGGCGCTGGATGCACCGGTCTTATCCATGATCTCGGTGTAGATGCGCTTGTCCACCAGCATCTCGGCAATGTTGTAGCGCTGCTCCATTGCGCTCAGCTCGGAATAGCTGCACACATCCTGTAAAAAACGGTAACACTGTTCCGGGGTCTTGAGCTGCAAAAATGCCTGATACAGACCGGACTGGCCGGTAGGATGATCTTTTGCCATGTCGTTCTCCTTTTTTGCAGATGCCGCCCACAGGCAGGCACTTTATTACACTACACCAGTGTAGTACAAACGGGGAGAAATTTCAATAGCTTTTGCGGCTTTTTAGCCCAGCGTGTGCTCAAACACCACTTCGTCCCGGGGGACGGTGCCGTTTTCCTGCTCGGCGGGCTTTAAATTGCGGTAGCGCAGGGCCTTGAAGAACTGCTGCACCGGCAGGACCTTGGCGTGCACGGTGCACCACACACGGCCCTTGCCCTCGCCGCGGGCCAGCCGCTCGCAGGAGAGCACGATGTCCCGGCCCAGTGCCTTGCCGCGGTATTCGGGCTTGAGGTACAGGTGCATCAGGTGCAGGGCGGTGTTCTCCATCTTCCACGCAAAGTAGCCGATGGTCTTGCCGCCCAGAACCACGAGGAAGTAGTTCACATCGTTGTCGATGTCCTCCTCAATGGCATCGGCGCTCTGCAGCTCTTCCACAAGGGTGTCCAGCTGTTTTGCGGGGTAATAGCGCTTGTACACCTCATGCCAGAGTTCACTGGCAAGGTCGGCGGTGGCGTGGATATATTTGGCCTTGGCGACCAGCTTGTAATCAGGCTTCATAGTTCTCCTTACACTTTTACGATATAATCCGGTTTGCGGGGTGCTGCGGGCTTGGGGTCTGCAGCAGGGTAGCCCAGAATACAGTGGCCGATGCCGACCCAATCGCCCTCGATGCCCCACTGCCGGAGCAGGGACTTGCCCTCTTCTGTTTCAAACTCTTCCTTTGCGCGGTTGATCCAGCAGCTGCCCAGCCCCAGCGAAGCTGCAGCCAGCATCAGGTTGCCCATGACAAGGCTGCCGTCGGGTACGGCATTTGCGGCGTGAGCATCGGCCAGCACCACCAGAATGGTGGGAGCGCCGTACATGGGGTCGGTGTCCCTGCCCATGACAGCGGCGTTCATGCGGGTGAGCTGGGCGCGGGCGGCAGCGTCCTGCACGACCACGATCTTTGCGCTCTGGCGGCCCATGGCGCTGGCGGCGTAGGTGCCGGCTTCCAGCACGGCATCCAGTTCTTCGTTTGTGATCTGCTCCGGCTTATAGGCACGGCAGCTGCGGCGGTTTTTGATGGTTTCCAAGGTTTCGTTGGTCATGGCAATTCCCTCCCTTAAAGCATGTGCCTTTATTGTATCACAACAAAGGCCGGAGTGCAAAGAGAAACCGGTAGGAAACGCTTTTGTTGCACGTAAACGTTTCAGCGATGAAAATCATGTCAAAATGCACAATAAAACGTAAAAAGATTATGAAAAAGCGTCCTTGCTGCCAAAGGGTAAATACGTTATAATAGGGCTACCAAACTGGAAAGGAGTTGTGCTCTATGGCAAAGGTATCGCAGGCAGTCATTCTGGAAAATGAATTTTATATCATCAAAGCCCCCAATGGGAAGGTGCTGGAAGTAAAGAACTTCAACACCGAGAACGGCGCGGCCATCCAGCTGTGGAGCTATGCGGGCCATCCGTGGCAGCAGTGGCAGTTCGTGGACGCAGGCGAGGGCCGCTGGCGCATCTGCAACCGCTTTACCGGAAAGATGATGGATCTGGCCCTTGGCGGTGTGGTGGAGGGCACATGGCTGCACCAGTGGAGCCGCACCAGCGGGCTGAGCCAGTGCTGGGCGCTGGAGCCCACCCGCAGCGGGCGCACCCGCATCCGCAATGTGCTGGCGGATAAATACATTGACCTTGTGGGCATGAACACCGCCAACGGTGCACAGGCCCAGATCTGGAACTTTGTAGCAGGCGGCAATCAGGAGTGGACGCTGGAACGCATCGATCCGGACACCGCCCAGAGCGGCCGCCGCGCCGAGGAGGCCAAAGACCCGCAGCCCACGCCAAGCCAGCGCAAGCATCAGAACGACCTTGTGCGCAAGCTGAACAATGCGGGCAAGGGAAGAGCAAGCCGAAAGGGGCAATGATTTTAAATTGCCGCCGCGTTGCTCTGGCATATTCAGAGGAAAAAGTTATTTTTGGTTTGCACCCCGGCAAAGCCTGCGGGCTTTGCCGGGGTGTTTTTTCACGGGAGGGGCCGCAGCGAAAAACGGCATTTTCCACAAAAACAAGATCAAAAGGAGAACTCAATGAATCTAGGAGCCTTCATGAACCCGGAATTCCCCATTTTCAGCACCACGCTGTGCTATCTGGAACGGGACGATGCCTACCTGATGCTGCACCGCATCAAAAAGCAGGACGACTACAACCATGACAAATGGATCGGCGTGGGCGGAAAGTTTGAGCGGTTTGAAAGCCCGGAGGACTGTCTGCTGCGGGAAGTGAAGGAGGAGACCGGCCTGACGCTGAAGCGCTTCCGCGCCCGGGGTCTGCTGACCTTTATTTGGGGCAACATGACCGAGTTCATCCACCTGTACACCGCTGATGAATGGACGGGCGAGATGGTGCAGGGCGATGCCTGCAGGGAAGGCGTGCTGGAATGGGTGCCGAAGGATAAGGCGGCTGAACTGCCCATCTGGGAGGGCGACAAGATCTTCTTCCGGCTGCTGAATGAGGACCGGCCTTATTTCTCCCTCAAGCTGGTGTATGAAGGCGATACCCTGAAACAGGCGGTGCTGGACGGGAAACGAATCGTTTGAGCGCTTCCTGTGCAGAGCGCAGCCGCGTGTTTAACCGTGAAAAGACAAATCCCGGCAGACCGCAGCCTGCCGGGATTTGCTCAATCAAAAAGCAAAAAGCAAAAAGAATTTTCCGCTTAAAAATCAGTTCAGCTTCAGGTCGCCCTCTTTGATCCAGCCCAGCTTGCGCTCGATCTCGCAGAAGATCACACTCAGCACAGCGGGCAGAACAAAGCACAGCAGCACCATGGCAGCCCAGTCCATCGGGGTGATGGCGGCTTTGGTACCGGCGGCAATGTCGCTGACCCAGCCGGTGTACACGCCGATCTGGCCCACCAGACCGCAGGTGCCCATGCCGGAAGAGACAGCGGCACCGTTCATCTCAAAGTGGAACACGCAGGTGGCCAGCGGGCCGGTGATGGCACTGGCCAGTGTGGGCGCGATCCAGATGCGGGGGTTCTTGACGATGTTGCCCATCTGCAGCATGCTGGTGCCAAGGCCCTGACTGACCAGACCGCCCACGCCGTTCTCCTTGTAGCTCATCACGGCAAAGCCGATCATCTGGGCGCAGCAGCCTGCCACGGCGGCACCGCCAGCAAGGCCGGTCAGACCCAGCGCGGCGCAGATGGCGGCAGAGGAAATGGGCAGGGTCAGCGCCACGCCCACAATGACGGATACAAGAATGCCCATGGCCAGCGGGGCCTGCTCGGTGGCCCACATGATCAGGGTGCCCACCTGACTTGCGGCGGTGCCAATGGGTGCGGCGATCAGCATGGAAAGGCCCACGCCGGAAAAAATGGTCACCAGCGGGGTCACGAGGATGTCCACGCGGGTCTCCTTGCTCACGGCCTTGCCCAGTTCGGAAGCCACGATGGCAATGATGAGCACGGCCAGCGGGCCGCCTGCGCCGCCCAGAGCATTGGCCGAGTAGCCTACGGTGATCAGGCTGAACAGCACCAGCGGCGGGCAGTGCAGCGCCCAGCCAATGGCGCAGGCCATGGCCGGGCCGCTCATGGCCGTGGCGTAGCCGCCAAGGTCTACCAGTACGCCAAGGCCGGTCTGCTGGCCCAGCGTCTTGATGATGGTGCCGATCAGCAGGCTGGCAAACAGGCCCTGCGCCATGGCACCCAGCGCTTCAATGAGATAGCGCTGCGGGGTGATGACGATATCCTTGCGTTTTAAGAAATCTTTCACATTTGACATAAGAAACTGCCTTTCTGTTTCAAGATGGTGGATTCAATGCAAAAACTGCATGTCAAGTATAATACCATACACATGTCAAGACAACAAGACAAAATGCTGATTTTGCTGGAAATATCTGCAATTTTTGGCTTTGTGCAATGTTTTTGCGGGCTGAGACGTATCTGTTTTGGAGCATTTTCTGATACCGGGGCGGCAGCTTTTCGGAGCTGCGCTTTGCAGTGTGCGGCAATTGACGGGGGCTTGCCCGCGGGTGTATACTGAAAGAGTATTGAGAAGATGAAACGCTGCCCTTTTTGCGAAGGGCGGCATCCCGATAAAAATGCATGAGGTTTGGAGCACAGCATGAAAAAAACGTTCTGGAATAAACTGACTGCCCGCGGCACCCGCGGCAAAACGCGGTGTGCAGCGGCAGTTCTGGCATTGGCAATGACCTTTTCAATGGGGGCACCGCTGGCACTGGCTGCACAGCCGGAAGAAAGTACCGCGGCAGTGACCGAGACTGTTTCTGCACAGCAGGAAACGGCAATGCCCACCCTGCAGACGGAGACCCCGGAGCTTGCTGCACAGGACCCGGAAGCACCGCCTGTACAGTCCACTGAAGCGGAGGAGAACAGCACGAACCAGCACACGCCGGAAAACAGCGTGGTGCTGACACCGGAAGAGATCCGTGCCGCGCTGGATGCCGGTGCCATGGATGCCGCCGAGGCCCAGTGCATCGACCTGAGCGATGAGAACGGTTTTTTCAGCTGGCTGTTCAATTTCCTGTTTGGCTGGCTGGGCAAAGACGAGTCCCAGCCGGAGCCGGCCTACTCCGGCTGGCGTACCTCCGGCGGCAAGACCTACTACTACAGCCAGACCACCAACAAACCGGTGACCGGCATCCAGTGCATCGACAATAAACTCTATTCCTTCAATGCGGATGGTGTGCTGGAAAATGGCAAGACCTTCGGTGTGGATGTTTCCAAGTATCAGAAGAACATCGACTGGAACCAGATCAAAAAGGCAGGCGTGAGCTTTGTGATCGTCCGCATCGGCTACCGCGGCTATGGTGCTTCCGGCACGCTGGTGCTGGACCCCATGTTCGAGGAGCATTTCACCAATGTGAAGAATGCGGGCCTGAAGGTGGGCGTGTATTTCTTCAGTCAGGCCACCACCGAGGAGGAGGCCAAGGAGGAAGCCTTTGCCTGTGCCTACGTGCTGAACGGACGCAAGCTGGATTACCCCATCTTCTTTGACACCGAAGCATCCGGCGCTTCCAATGGTTCCGGCCGTGCCGACGGTCTGGGTATGGAGGACCGCACCAAGTGCGCCATCGCCTTCTGTGAGGAGGTCAAGGCACAGGGCTACAAACCCGGTGTGTATGCCTCTACCCTGTGGTACCGCAAGCGTGTCGATCTGAACAGCCTGAAAAAATATACCATCTGGAACGCACATTATGGTGTTGCCAGCAGCCCCATCGACTGCGCCCTGTGGCAGGGCACCTGCACGGCACGCCTGCCCGGCTATAAGGGCGATATGGACGTGAACATCAGCTACATCGGATAAGTGAGGAAACTGCAATGGACCGCATTCGCCTGATCGCATCGGATATGGACGCGACCCTTCTGGACGAGTACAGCCAGCTGCCGCCAAAGTTTACCGAGACCATCCGTGCACTGGCCGGGCAGGGCATCTTGTTTGCCGCCGCCAGCGGGCGGCCTCTGTACACACTGGAAACAATGTTCCCCGATCTGCTGGAGGAGATCATTCTCATTGGCGACAACGGCGGCGCTGCCCGCTGGAAGGGGAAAGATCTGTTTGTGTCCGAAATGCCTGCCGAGGGCTGGCGGCAGTTGGCCCGCAGCACAAAGCAGGCCGGAGACGTGGGCCTTTTGTGCGGACTGCAGGCGGCCTACGCGGAAAAGCAGGACGAGAAATACGATAAAGTTTTCAAGAATTTTTATACCCGGGTGGAATACGTGGATGACCTGACTGCGGTGGAAGCGGCGGCGGATAAGTTTACCATCTATCTGCCCAACGATGACTCGCAGGAAGCCTTCGACCGGATCTACGGCGCATTCCACACCGGAAATGGCGGTGCATTCTCGGTGGCAGTGGCAGGCAGAAACTGGGTGGACGTGATGAACCCCGGTGTGCACAAGGGTGCAGCACTGGCAAAGGTGGGTGCACTGCTGGGCATTCCGGCCGACAGCATGATGGCCTTTGGCGACACCTACAACGATGCCGAGATGCTCACCACTGCGAAGTACGGCTTTTTGATGGAGAACGGCAGCGGACCGCTGCGGGCGCAGGTGTCGTTTCTGGCACCGTCCCACCGGGAATACGGCGTGATGCAGGTGCTGAAACAGGTGCTCCGCCAGAACGGCGAAGTAAGCTCGGAAGATTTTACAAAAGCACATTGATCGATATTGACAAAAGGGCAGGTTTTACCTGCCCTTTTGTCATACACCCCAGCTGTGCTGAATAAATTGTTCTCAGAGCAATAAACAGGCTGGGGAGGCATGGGGATATGTTTGTAGTCACGTTGAGCAAAACGAGCCTGAAAAAACTGGGTCTGGGTGCCATGTGCTGCGCACTGGTGGTGTGCAGTGCCCTGCTGGGCCGGTTCATCAGCCACCGCACCGTTGCGGTCTCGGCGGCGGTGAACAAAATTGAGAGTGCACAGGACATCCAGACATGGTTCACCGGCTACGGTCTGGATGTGGACGGCGCATCCATCACGGCAGACAAGGTCAAGATCCCCCGCAAGTGGGATGACAGCTTTTCGGCCTTCAACGGGGTGGTGCAGCAGAGCGGCATGGACCTTGCACGCTACAAGGGCAAGACCGTGGAAAAATGGACGGCGCTGATCCCGGCGGCAAGCAGCGGCGAGACCAGCCGCTACGGCGTGCTGTTGGTGTACCGCAAAAAGGCCGTGGGAGCTTACCTGCTGGAACGGCCCTCCGGCGTTGTGGTGGGCCTGAAAGACATGCAGGCCGCCATGGCGGAAGCTGAGGCAAAGCAGACTTCCGGCGAGGACTACGAGGGCGACTGGGGTGAGCGCCACGACGAAGAGCTGACCGGCAGCGAACCGGCACAGCAGACCTCCGGCGAGGACTACAGCGGCGATTGGGGCGAACGCCATGACGAGGAATTGACCGCACAGCAGACCTCCGGTGAGCCGGATGCCGTGCCGCAGGCTGTACCTTATACGGAACTGCCGCTGGATGCCGAGGGATATCCGGTGGAATGAGCACCGGAACGACCTGCCAAAGCCGGAAACGACCGGGAACAGCTTCGGGTTTTGATGCAAAATCAGGCCGCAATTTGCCTAAAATTTGCGCACAAGCAGAAGAAAAAGTGAAATGCGTGCATTTTTGTCACATTTGTATGTTCAATTGTACCAAAATTTTGCATAAAAAATTAGCAATATGAAATGGTGAAAAATTCCCGGCAAGGGTTTATAATAGATGTATCAACCGTGCCGCGGCTCGGCCGCGTCTGGTGCAAGTGCAGAAGCGCCGCACGGGATCAAGTAAGGAGAAAATGATTATGAAGGAATTCCAGTATACCGTTAAGGATGCATGTGGCATCCACGCTCGTCCCGCCGGCCTGCTCGTCAAGACCGTCAAGGGCTTTGCCAGCAGCGCTACCCTGGAAAAGGACGGCAAGAGCTGCGATATGCGCAAGCTGATGGCTCTGATGGGCATGGGTGTAAAGCAGGGTGAGACCGTTACCGTCAAGGTCGAGGGCGACGACGAGGAAGCTGCAGCAGCAGCCATCCAGAAGTTCCTGACCGAGAACGTCTGATTCCGCAGTTAAGATGAGGAAGGCCCTCGCGGGTGAGCTGCGGGGGCTTTTTTTGGACTGTCGGAGCAGTGCGGCCCCGGCACAGATGAAGAAGGAGTAGTGTGCAATGCAGGTAGGCACCGGTAAGAGCATCCTGAATGGCATCGCCATCGGCAAGCTCAAGATCTACAAGAAAAAGGATACTGCCATTTCTGCCGCAGAGGTAGCGGATACCGCAGCGGAAGTGGCGCGTTTTGAAGAAGCGCAGCAGAAGGCCATTGAGCAGCAGACTGCGCTGTATGAAAAGGCACTGGCAGAGGCTGGCGAGGACATCGCCGAGGTGTTCAACATCCATGCCATGATGCTGGAAGACGACGACTTTGTGGATGCCATCAAGGAGATCATCAACAGCCAGAAAAAGTGTGCCGAGTACGCCGTCAAGACGGCAGGCAACAATCAGGCTGCGGTGTTCGCCGCCATGGATGACCCGTATCTGCAGGCCCGCAGTGCAGATGTCATCGATATCGCACAGGCCATTCTGGACATCCTGCAGGGGGTGGACAACGCCAGCCTGCAGGGCACCGAGCCCAGCATTCTGGTCGCGGAGGATCTGGCCCCGTCTGAGACCGTCCGCATGGATAAGAGCCTGCTGCTGGGCTTTATCACCCGTGAGGGCAGCTCCAACAGCCACACCGCCATTCTGGCCCGCAGCATGAACATCCCTGCCCTGATCCAGTGCAAGGATATTCAGGACGACTGGGACGGCAAGATGGCGGTCATCGATGGCTACAACGCCTGCGTTTACGTTGACCCCACCCCCGACCTGCTCAAGAGCCTGAAGAAGCGCCAGCAGGAAGATCAGAAGAAGCAGGCCCTGCTGCAGGAGCTGAAGGGCAAGCCCAACACCACGCTGGACGGCAAGACCATCAATGTCTTTGCCAACATCGGCGGCATGAGCGATGTGGGCGCTGTGCAGCAGAACGATGCCGGCGGTGTGGGCCTGTTCCGCACCGAGTTCGTCTATCTGAACTGCAAGGACTTCCCCACCGAGGACTACCAGTTCGAGGCCTACAAGCAGGTGGTGGAGAGTCTGGCTCCCCGCAAGGTGGTCGTCCGTACCTGTGACATCGGTGCCGATAAGACCGTCGATTACATGAAGCTGGATCACGAGGAGAACCCCGCTTTGGGCTACCGCGCCATCCGCATCTGCCTGACCCGCAGGGACTTCTTCAAGACTCAGCTGCGCGCTCTGCTGCGTGCTTCTGCCTACGGCAACATGAGCATCATGTTCCCCATGATCACCAGCCTGCGGGAGCTGCAGGATGCCAAGGCTGTTCTGGAAGAATGCCGCGCAGAACTGACCGCCGAGGGCGTGAAGATGGGCCAGAACATCGAGGTGGGCACCATGATCGAGACCCCCGCCGCTGTGCTGATCGCGGACGAGCTGGCTGCCGAGTGCGACTTCTTCTCCATCGGCACCAACGACCTGACCCAGTACACCTGTGCGCTGGACCGCCAGAATGCAAAGCTGGAGCCGTTCTTCAACCCGCACCATCCCGCTGTGCTGCGCGCCATCAAGATGACCATTGAGGCGGGCCACCGCCACGGCATCTGGGTGGGCATCTGCGGTGAGCTGGGTGCCGACACAGCCCTCACCGAGACCTTCCTGCGCATGGGTGTGGACGAGCTGTCCATGAACGCCAAGAGCATCCTGCCAGTGCGCAAGATCATCCGCAGCGTGGACCTGAGCAAGCCTTCTGAGAAGTAATTCATCCGAAAATCCCGGTTTACCGTTCCCATAAAGCTCCCCGGCAGGGCATCCCGCTCTGCCGGGGTCTTTCTATACCGGGCAAAAGTTTTCGGAAAATACTTTAAAACGATAAAGCGAAATGCTATACTATAAGCGATAACAGGGTATGCAGGTGTCCAGCGCTGCCCATGGAGGACCGTTATGACTCAGTTTTTGATTCGTCTTTTCATCCGCCAGCCCGACCATGCGCAGGACCCTAAGGTGCGCGCCGCCTACGGCAACCTTGCCTGCTGGGTGGGCGTGGCATGCAACCTGCTGCTGTGTCTGGGCAAGCTGACCGTAGGCACTCTGTTCGGCTCCATTGCCATCATGGCAGATGCCCTGAACAACCTGTCGGATGCCTCGTCCAACGTGGTCAGTCTGGTGGGCTTCAAGCTGGCCGGCAAGGCCCCGGACGCAGAGCATCCCTTCGGCCATGCCCGGTATGAATATCTGGCGGGGCTGGTAGTCAGCGTGACCATTCTCGGCATCGGCTTTTCGCTGCTGAAGGAATCTGTGGTCAAGGTGCTGCACCCCACCCCGGTGATGTTCAGCTGGCTCACGGTGGCCGTGCTGATCGCATCCATCCTCGTCAAGCTGTGGATGAGCGGCTTCAACCGCACCATCGGGCGTATCATCGGCTCCGAGACCCTCATTGCCACTGCTGCGGACAGCCGCAACGATGTGCTGAGCACCAGCGCGGTGCTCATTGCAGCGGTGCTGTGCCGCGTGACCGGCTGGGATGTGCTGGATGGCCTGATGGGTGTAGGCGTGGCGGCGTTCATCCTGATCTCCGGCTGGGGCCTTGTGATGGATACGCTCAGCCCGCTGCTGGGCGAAAGCCCCAGCGAGGATCTGGTGGACCACATCGAGCAGAAGGTGCTCTCTTATCCCGGCGTGCTGGGAATGCATGACCTGATGGTGCACGACTACGGCCCGGGACACCAGTTCGCCTCCCTGCATGTGGAGCTGCCCGCCGAGCAGGACCCGCTGGAGGCACACGACCTGATCGACAACATCGAGCGGGACTTTTTTAAGAATGACCGGCTTTTGGTTACCATCCACTACGATCCCATCGTCACCTCGGATTCTGCCGTGGGCGTGCTGCGCGCCCGCCTGACCGAAAAGCTGCGCCAGCTCGACCCGGCCCTTTCGCTGCACGATCTGCGCATCGTGCCGGGCAGGACCCACACCAACGTGCTGTTCGATCTGGTGCTGCCGGCAGGCTATGCAGGGGATAAGGTAGAGCTGCTGGCACAGCTGGAACAGTTCATCAAGGAACAGGATACAGCCTACAGCTGCATCATCAAGGTGGAACAGAGCTATACGGCTGCCCACAAATAAACTCTCAGGGGGAAGTATTATGCTGAATGAGACCTACCGCGCGATGCTCGGCAATAAGAGCGTCATCCGCGAGACCTTCATGTACGGCAAACAGCGTGCCGCAGAGATCGGATATGAGAATGTGTTCGATTACTCGCTGGGCAACCCCAGCGTGCCCTGCCCGCAGGAGTTCACTGCCGCCATGCAGGACCTGCTGGCCAACGAGGAACCGGTAAACCTGCACGGCTACTGCCCCAGTCAGGGCGACCCGGGCTTCCGCACCGATGTGGCAGCGCACCTGACAAAGACCTTTGGCCTGCCCTATGAGCAGAAGCACATCTTCCCCACCACCGGTGCGGCGGGTGCCATCGCCCATGCCATCCGTGCGGTCACGCAGCCCGGCGACGAGGTGCTCACCTTTGCGCCCTACTTCCCGGAGTACGGCCCTTATGTGGCGGGCACCGGGGCAGTGCTCAAGGTGGTGCCGCCGCAGGCACCGACCTTCCAGCCCAATCTGGACGCATTCGAGCAGATGATCGGCGAAAAGACCACCTGTGTGCTCATCAACACCCCCAATAACCCCACCGGCGTGGTCTACTCTGCCGGGACGCTCACCCGCATGGCAGAGATCCTGACCGAGAAGAGCAAGGCTTTTGGCCACAACATCTTCCTCGTCAGCGATGAGCCCTACCGGGATATCGCATTCGACGGCAAAAAGGTGCCCTACCCGGCGGCGTTCTACCCCCACACTCTCACCTGCTTTTCCTATTCCAAGAGCCTGAGCCTGCCCGGCGAGCGCCTTGGCTATGTGGCGGTGCGTCCGGGCTGTGAGGGCGAGGATGTGCTGGTGGACATGATGGCCCAGATCTCCCGCTTCACCGGCCACAACTGCCCGCCCAGCATCATCCAGCGGGCCGTAAGCCGCTGTCAGGATGTGACCAGTGATCTGAGTGTGTATGAGACCAACATGAACCTGCTGTACGATAAGCTCACCGCGCTGGGCTTTGAGGTGGAGCGCCCCGGCGGTACCTTCTACATTTTCCCGAAGGCGCTGGAAGAGGACGCCAACGCTTTCTGCATGAAGGCCCGGGAGTTTGACCTGCTGCTGGTGCCCAGCGACAGCTTCGGTGTCAAGGGCTATGTGCGCCTTGCCTACTGCATCGATACCGAAAAGGTCAAGCGCAGCCTGCCGGCCCTTGAAAAGCTGGCAGCCGCTTACCGCAAATAAACATTCTGCCGAACTGCCCGCGCGGCATCTGGCAGTGCAGCGCGGCTGGAGAAACGATCCAAAGAGAGGAAAGGGAACCCTGCTATGGAAAAGATCAAAATGACCACGCCCCTCGTCGAGATGGACGGCGACGAAATGACCCGCATTCTGTGGAAGATGATCAAGGACGAACTGATCCTTCCGTTTGTGGACCTCAAGACCGAATATTACGATCTGGGCCTGCCCAACCGCGACGCTACCGCCGACAAGGTGACCATGGATGCCGCCCTTGCCAACAAGAAGTACGGCGTTTCGGTCAAGTGCGCCACCATCACCCCCAATGCCCAGCGCATGGACGAGTATAAGCTGCATGAGATGTGGAAAAGCCCCAACGGCACCATCCGCGCGGTGCTGGACGGCACCGTGTTCCGCGCACCCATCATGATCGACAGCATCAAGCCGGTGGTCAAAAACTGGAAAAAGCCCATCACCATTGCCCGCCACGCCTACGGCGATGTGTACAAGTGCACCGAGTTCCGCATTCCGGGTGCCGGCAAGGCTGAACTGGTGTTCACCGGTGCCGATGGCTCTGAGCAGCGCGCCACCGTCTTTGATTTTGAGGGCGCTGGCGTTCTGCAGGGCCAGTACAACAAGGATGATTCCATCCGCAGCTTTGCCCGCAGCTGCTTCAACTACGCACTGGATGTGAAGCAGGATCTGTGGTTCGGCGCAAAGGATACCATCTCCAAGAAGTACGACCACACCTTCAAGGATATCTTCCAGGAGGTGTACGACACCGAGTATCAGGCAAAGTTCGAGGCCGCAGGCATCACCTACTTCTACAGCCTCATTGACGATATCGTTGCCCGCGTCATTCGCAGCGAGGGCGGCTTTGTCTGGGCCTGCAAGAACTACGACGGTGACGTGATGAGCGATATGGTCTCCACTGCCTTTGGCTCTCTGGCTATGATGACCAGCGTGCTGGTCAGTCCGGACGGCAAATATGAGTTCGAGGCCGCCCACGGCACCGTTACCCGCCACTATTATAAGTACCTGAAGGGCGAAAAGACCTCCACTAACCCCATGGCTACCATCTTTGCGTGGTCTGGCGCGTTCAAGAAGCGCGGTGAACTGGACGGCCTGCCGGAGCTGGTGAAGTTTGGCGAGGCACTGGAAGCCGCCAGCCTGCAGACCCTGAACGACGGCATCATGACGAAAGACCTGTGCGGTCTGGCCGAGGGCATCACCCCCACCGCTGTGGACAGCGAGGGCTTTATCAAGGCCATCCGCACCCGTCTGGAAGCCAAGCTGGCATAAAACGATTTTCAATATAACATAAAAACCGGAACGATCCACCCGAAAAAGGGACGATCGTTCCGGTTTTTGTTTTAGGCAGGATGTGCGACAAACTGGAATTTAGTAACGCAAAAGGAAATATACGACATATACCCAACTAAGTAATCCATGAAAAATCGCCCAACCGACAGACTTCCACGTTGTATAACTAATAACCATAGCTAATGCACTTCCAAAAGTTATTCCTGATTTTACCGTTTTCTTGACATTCGTTGATTTATTATCTTCCATGTTTGTTTCCTCCACAAATTCCGAGTTGTTGGTTACAAATGCAGTGCATCTAGCACTTCATTTACGATGTCAAGCTGCACCTGCCCCGGTGCACTGGCCTGCCCGGGATTGGCAAAGGTCATGGCGGAGCCAAGGGCTTCGCCGGAAAGGCGGCTCACCGCGCCCAGAGCTCCCATGCTCATGGTAATGATGGGAGTCTCCGGATGCCGGTCGGCCATTTCAGCGGTGGCAGCCAGAAGCTCCAGCACATCGGCACGGCTCTGGGGCATCACAGCCAGCTTGGGCAGATCAGCCCCGGCCTGCTGCATGGCAACCATGCGGCTCACCAGTTCGGCGCGCGGCGGCGTTTTATGGAAGTCGTGGCTGGAACACACCACTGCAGCCCCGGCGGTGTGGGCATCTTCGATCAGCGCGGGAAGCTCTGCGCCTGCAGTGAAAAATTCAATGTCGATCAGATCGGCGCAGTCGGTGGCAAGAACGGTGCGGATAAAATGAAGATACTCTTCGTGAGCCAAAGCGGCCTTGCCGCCTTCGGCTTTTGTGCGGAAGGTGAAAAGCAGCAGCTTATCCTTCAAGGCAACACGGAGCTTCGCGGCGCAGTGCACGATAGTCGGAAGGTCTTTTGCGCCTTCAAAGCAATCGATACGCCATTCCACACAATCGGCGCGCAATGTGGAAAACTCGGCAGCTTTTTCAAGAATGGCGGTTTCCGTGGGCTCTACAATAGGAATAATAACTTTGGGGCGGCCCTCGCCGATGCAGCAGCCGCGGATGTTGACACAGGGCATGGCGCTTCTCCTTTATAGAATAAGTATAGCTACCTTACACAGGATGCTGGGGGATGACTCCATAATACGTTCTGCCCGCCGCCTTGTCAAGAAAAAGGCACGCCCTGAAACGGGTGAAAAACGGGGAGATTCTTTGCGCTGCAAAGAAATTGAAAAAAGTTGTCAAAAAGTGTTGACAAGGAGGCGGGGGTGTGGTATTA
>NZ_QVGY01000020.1:0-3939 GCF_003604105.1 Faecalibacterium sp. AF10-46
TCCTCTCACTTGGTAGGCATCGAGAAAGACCTTTAGACACCCATAATTTTGAGAATTAACAAAAAAGTCACATTTGGATTGTTTTACAATGTAAAAAATCTATGTATTCCTGCCACAGACTGCAATGGCACATCAGTGGCAGAAATATAATTTAGAGCGATTCTTCGCGGTTCATGGGGGTAATCGCTTTGTGTTTTGATTTTTCTTGCTGAAGCTGCTCCAACTGTTTCAGCACAGATTCTTTCTCTGGGGTCTTGCCGCCCGGTGCAGAAAGCTGCTGCTTATTCAGCACCATGTCGATATACTTGCGGATATTTTTTAGTGCGGAGATATCCGGCTGCAAGGTTTCCAGTTGGGTGCGCAGCTCTGCGCTGCCGGATTGCAGCGCAGAAAATTCGGCATCCAATGCCGAAAAATCCACCGCTGTGCTGCCGTTCAGCTTCATCATAGTTCGGACAGCTTTATTGAAAGCGTCCAGTTCTTCCTTGTGCTGGCTGGCATAGGCATCTTTCGTCAGCTTGAAGTTCTTTTTTAGAAAGGTATCGTGGATGGGTTTCAGCTTGGCATGGATGGCAGCAGCATCCTTGATCTGGGCGATTGCCCGTATTCGGTTCTCATTCTGCTTCAACTGCCTGCGGAGAGGGGCGGCGGTCTGGTTCAGGTTAGAAATTGCAGTGTCCAAATCCTCAACGGTGTTCAGTGAATGGGTTTTCAGATAGTCCACAGCCCGTTTGACTTCCTCAAAGTCTCGGACAGTGCATTTCAGTTTTGCCTTGCCAGACCAATCGCTGCGCTGCTCGTTGCGGAGGTTGAAGTAATCCACCAGCAGGTCGGACAGCATTGGCTCCTTGGCTTGTTCCAGTGCATCCAAAAGAATCTGCTTCTTTTCATTCAGGTCTGCGATCCAGCGTTGCAGCCCACGAATCGCACTGCGGATGGACTGCATCAGGCTATTGGCGGCGCGAATATCCCGGTTCAGGTTGCCGAGAAAAGTTTCCACTCCACGCTTTTCCATCTGGTGTGCGGCGGGACCGAGATGCACGGTCGGTATCTGCTGGATGCCCTGTCGCTCAAAGGAGCGCAGGTCAACACGTTCCGGGCGGCCAGCCGCTTCCAAATAGCGGTTGGTAATGGTCTCCCAGCCATGCCGCCAGACCTCGGCATACTTCTGGTCGTTCCAGTCCACCGTGTTTTCCTTGTGGCACTTCCAGTTGCCGGAAGCGAGCCGGATGCGCTCACCGTTCTCGTCAAGGTCGTACACCTTTCTGGCTTTCGGGAGCCACTTGCCGTGTTCATCTATTGCCCGGAGCGTCAGCAGAATGTGAGCGTGTGGGTTTCCATCTCCCTTGTCGTGGATGGCAAAGTCGGCAATCATCCCTTTGGAAACAAACTGCTCCTGACAAAACTCTTTTATCATGGACAAATACTGCTCCTTCGGCACCTCCACCGGGAACGCCAGCACGATGCGCCGGGCAAGCTGGGAGTTCCACTGGTTCTCCACAGCTTCTACGGCGTTCCAGAGGGTCGCCCGGTCTGCATATCCGGGCGGCGCATAGGATGGCAGCATGATCTCAGCGTGGACAAGCTCTTTCTTCTTGTTGTAGAATTTTGTTCTCTGGTCGTACTCGCTGAACAGCCGTTCGCCGCTTTGGTAAGCGGCCCCGGCAACAGCGGACTGCCCTTGGCTGCGCTTGACGATGGTAATTTTGAAATGCGGACACGGAATAGGCATCACCCCCAAACAAAAAGACCGCCCAGCAAGATTGCTCTTGGTGAACGGTCTGGAATTGTATTCGGTTTTGCTCGCCGCCTTAGAACGGAGTGCCATGCGCTTCGATCTCAGGCGGGAGCCGCAAAAGGATAGCTGCAAAGCAGCGCAAGGAAAATGCAGTTTTCCTTGGGATGGAATCGGGCTGGCGCACAAACGCCAGCTTCGATTTCATCGAGCCGTCTGCAAGACCGCAATTTCACCGGAACGGTGTATAATTGCGCCCTTTATTCTAAAGGGTGCGGAACGCTGCGGCTTTCGTGCAGGTCGTGAATCATCTTTGCAAGAGCCAGCGCAACTTCCGGCTGACGGAACGCAATTTTCAGCAGCTCCATCACCTGATCGTTGGTGAGTTCTTCCGGCGCAATCAGAAAACTTTCCAGCATTCCGGCACGGGTACACAGCCGATGCACACGGGCCTTGCGGGTCAGCTCCGGTATCTGGTGTTCCAGAATTTTCTCCCGGTGCTGGTAGTAGCGCAGCTGCTGTTCTGCTTTGGCTTTCTCGCTGCGGAGATAGGCGAGATCGGTTTTCGGTTGGGTCAATGGCATCACGCTCCTTTTCAAAAGTTGGTTGTATTCGACATTTTTATTGGTTCGTGGTACACTACACACAATCAATGTGAATAGAGGTGACTGCGTTGCTTGCGTTATATCTAAGTGTGCTTGATGATCGAAACTTTGAAGAAGATTTTACCGAGGTGTACAATACATACAAACGGCTGGTTCACCATACCGCTTACAAAATCATGGATGATTCGTATCTGGCAGAGGATGTGCTACAAGAGGTATTTTTGTACGTTGCAAAAAATTTTTCTAAAATTCATCGAGAAAACTGTCACGAACTCGCTGCTTATCTCGTTAGTTGTAGTAGAAGCCGTGCATATGATATGCTTCGCAAACAACGAGAAGAATTGCTGGAAGATGTCCCAAACGAACCAGATGCCGCTCCGGTGCCGGATGATGCAGCAGTTAGCACCGATAACATTGAACGTCTAACAGAACTGATTGGCCAAATGAAACCGATGTACCGTGATCCGCTACGCCTTTTGGCAATGGGATATACAAACCGTGAGATTGCAAAATCGCTGGGATTAACGGATGAAGTGGTACGAACACGGCTCTTTCGAGGACGAAAACTATTATGGAAGGAGATGAACAGCCATGAGTGAGCGGACAGACATTTCATTTGATGCGGCTTTGATGATGGCACTTCGTGCAGATGCGCAAAGAGAACTGGATTCGCTTCCAACGCCAAAGCAGTTTGAGGAAATCTACCCAGATACGTCCCAATGGGACGAACGAATGACAGAGGCCTTAAAGAAGAAAAAGCACCACCCAGTGTTGAAACGAGTACTAATTGCGGCATTGACACTCGTAATGCTGACGGTTGGTGCTCTTGCGGTCAGCGCTGATTTCCGCAGGGCAGTCTATACGATGATTCAAAAATTTCTGCCCATTGAGATGCAGCTGACTTATCAGGTGGATGGCGAACCGCTGGAGTGGCTCCCGGATGGATACAGCGACCATTATGTGCCGAACGGCTTTGAAATGGACGATGTGCAGAAATTTGAGCGAGCAGAAAACTTTTTACATGTTTACTCGTCAAAAGAAACAGAGGAAAGCTACACAGTCCGTTGCTCAATTATCCAGCCAGGGCAGCAGTCCCTGTTTGATAATGAGCATACAGTGTACGAAACCGTAAAGGTCGGAGAAGCAGATGGTGTACTTGGAACCAGTACGGATGAACATGGAAAGAATGTTTATACTCTAAGTTGGGAACATCGGGGGATTACACATACCGTTATGGGAAACATTCCATACGATGAGATTATGAAAATTGCGGAAGGTATCCGTTAAGAAAGCTGGACACTTGTGAGAGTTCACAAATGTCTGGCTTTCTTTTTGTCTGAACTTACAAAGATGGAAAATTTGAAAAATTTTCTCCTGAAAATTGAAACGAAGCGAATGCGAATTGCGTTGATTATACAAAGGCTCTTGATGGGAGCAAAAAAACGGAGGTGTATGTCTATGTCGAAAAAGCGTTTGTTGTCCATTGTTGTTTCAGCGGTGATTCTCTTGAGCTTTGCCTGCACCGCAATGGCCGCTGAAAAGTCTGAACGGTATGTAGGCGATAGTACGGTCAACGGATCTATTTACCAAACATACTAT
>NZ_QVGY01000020.1:3949-12134 GCF_003604105.1 Faecalibacterium sp. AF10-46
TGGACACTTGTGAGAGTTCACAAATGTCTGGCTTTCTTTTTGTCTGAACTTACAAAGATGGAAAATTTGAAAAATTTTCTCCTGAAAATTGAAACGAAGCGAATGCGAATTGCGTTGATTATACAAAGGCTCTTGATGGGAGCAAAAAAACGGAGGTGTATGTCTATGTCGAAAAAGCGTTTGTTGTCCATTGTTGTTTCAGCGGTGATTCTCTTGAGCTTTGCCTGCACCGCAATGGCCGCTGAAAAGTCTGAACGGTATGTAGGCGATAGTACGGTCAACGGATCTATTTACCAAACATACTATCAGGTTGATGCCCAGACTCGAACTGGAGTAAAGAAAATCAGCGTTTCAGGCGTTCTCTATGAAAAGGGGACAATTGGAACATGGCAAAAAGTAAGTAGCTGCTCAAACAGCAGCACGACCTCAACCTGCATGGTGAGCAGTAGCTTTAACACTAAGCCCGGAAAATCTTATAGGCTTGAGTATTCTGCGACCTTTAGCTATTCCGATGGACGGAGCGAAACCATTACCGGAAGTACCAGTAGATAAGTGGAGTTTGTTATATATTTCAGCAAGTTAGAAAGGTGTGAGGTAATTATAAAGGCGAGACCAACGCGAGTTATCCGATACCTAGCTATAGTCGCACTGTGCTTGCTTTTGGGCTTTATGCTTGGAAGAAAAAGCAAATATGAAAAACGAGATTATTTGAAACAATTCAAAATTGGAAAAGCAACATACTCTGAATCGTTGATATATGAGGCTTATGGCGGATTGCAAAATGATGGGATAATGTTAGCGGTATACTACGATGTGGATGCAGCCAAAATTATTCATCAACTCGATTCATGGGAGAAAATTAATGATTCTCCAACCATATCTTCTATATTAAAAAATGTGTCGTCATATTTTGGATTAGATTTTGTGATTCCTGAAATTGCAAGTGGAAATTTTTTTCTTTATGATAATAGTCAGCATAAGGAACTACGCTCGGAAGCCGAAATGAATACATTGCTTTTACATTCTGAAGATGTGAATTTTAGTCTCGTTGTCTGGGATGATGAGAAGCACACAATTTATATAGTAGAGTACAGAATTTAAGGAGGTTCGTTATGAAGAGGTTCGTATCATTAATTCTTTCAGTGTGTTTTTTGTTTTCGATAAATACTGTGTCTTATGCTGCTAACATAAGCAGCCGTAAAGCTAGCAATCCTGTTATTCAAAGCATGAATGATAAGTATCATGTTGATTTTTCGGGAATGTCGATAGATGAATTAAATAAGTTTATCGATAAGATGAAAGATGAAGATCAAACACGTGCATCTGGAAATTTGTTAAATAATACACAGCTTGCATGGTTGGCAGCTGCGCAAATTGCACGGGATAAGGGATATGAATGTGCGGCTCTTATGGTTGAATTCTCTGTATATAATATTGACTATTCTGAGAGTGTGACGGATTCTTCGACGCCATTGCTTGACAAGTTAAACACGACAACAGTTTTTAATAATTATAAAAACAAAGTACTTAATAGTGGCTTGAAAGATTTTAGTGGAGGAAGTTGGTCTTTTACAATTCAAAAGTCTGATAATGCAGATTTATTCTATGCATTGCATAGGGTAAGCACCTCTGGAACAGGCTTCATGATTGGTAATTCTATAATGTATTACTTGATTACCGTTCATGACACATTTGATTTTGCATATGACAACAACTATGACGACTTGTTTACTACTACAGTGAACAATTGGGCTTGGTTGTGCCAGCAGACGCATGTGTTGAATCCCATAGAGATAAATCTTAGCACGGCTATTGGATAAAAAATCAGTGGTATTTATTTTTTTGCGAAAGTAAAAGTTGAAATCTAAAATAAGGATGGCTCTAACGTATGAAAAATTTTACGGAGGTGTTTCCAATGCAGAGCAACTGATGTATAAGAAATCTTGTGTATACTCTAAAAGTAAAGAAGGAAAATTAAAATAGCTAGTGAAAAAATATCTCGTAGAATTTTTTTGAAAGCAAGTGGGATTGTGGCTCTTTCTTCAATGGAGCTTAACTCTGGGCTGACTGCTTTTGCAGATAATCAAAGTGATGGAAGCAAATCTCATATCGAGAGATACCATAGATACGATTTTGATACAAAAGAAGAATCTATAGAGGAAATTATAGTTGAAACCAATTCCTTCACGGATGGAGAGACAACTGCAGGCTATTTTCCAAATGGAAAGATTTCGGATATTGATCTATCCGATCTGTATGCGATTATCGGAAGCAATGATATCACTGTTGTTGATAATCCAACGGCAACACCATATTGTAGTACGGTATGCCTACAGATAACGACCAATAATGGAGGGACAAATTATGGTTCTGGATTTATGATTGGGCCTAATGCACTTGCAACAGCAGCACATAATCTATACAGTATAAAGGAAAAAGCCTACGTTAAGTCGGTAAATGTCGCACCTGCTCGATCTGATAATAGTAAACCTTTTGGAAGCGAAAATGTATCGGCAAGTTCGATGATTGTTAGTGATTCTTATCTTGCTGGAACAAGTTCGGAGGATTGGGCGATTATTACGCTCAAGAATAATTTAGGAACGAAAACGGGATGGCTTGGGTTACATTGGCAGTCTAGCAATTATTCATCATCACAGTTGGTGTATGCTTATGGCTATCCGAGCCAAATAAATGGTGCCGATGCGAGATATCGGATGTGTAAATCTTCTGGGTATATTAGAAGTCAGACTTCAAAATATCTCAAGGGCGATTGGGATTTGACAGGTGGCTTTAGTGGTGGTCCTCTTGTAGAATATATTTCTGGAGCTGGGTATGTAGCTATCGGAATCCATAAAGATGGAAGCACAATTGATGGTTCTTCATATCCAACTTCTTATACAGGGGCATTGAGAATAACACAATCGCTTTATACGCTGTTCCTTTCATACAGAGGTTGATAAAATGAAATGCAAACGGAAGATTATGGTTGGCATAGCATTTGTGGCAGTGGTTCTCTGCATTCTATTTCAATCGAATACATTCGGAAGAAAAAAATCGGAACTTATAATTGAAGAAGTTGACCTGAAGAACAATTGTATTTATGCGACTGCAAAAAATCAATTATATGATACGGATGACAATTATATAATTTATGGCGTATCAAACTACTTGAAAGGAAATCTTCAGTTGTCGTATCTTAAAGAAGGCGAAAGCATTCTTGTGATATCAAACGGTAAGGTGTTGCTATCAGATCCGTATCAATTTGATAAAATATACAGTATTCAACTGTTGCAATAGCGTTTCATTTTCTCAATAAATAATATAAGCTATTTACAGCTGCCTCCTCTGTTAAGTGGTGGTGCAGTGCTTATTCTCAATAACGATGCGATTGATGAAAATGATAGACCTTTTTGGAATTTAGAATTTTCTCAATAATCAAGCCCCCAAAATGGCAAACTTGAAATCATCGAGAGATACATAAAATATAGGGTTAAATCGACTTTCGTGTCGAAAAAACAAGTGCTAGAAATAGCAAAATTCATTGAATTTTAGAATGACATTTATAAGAAACCAGTAGATTTGCCTGATATTTGTGATTTCTTTGACCGTTGGGCCATTGATTTTGCACTACATTGATTTTGCACTACTATGAGCAAAGGAAAAACTTAAAATAAGCAAACAACCCGCCATTTGCAGCGACTGCAAGTAGCGGGTTGTTTGGCCTATTTAGAGGTTAGTCTTTCAGTTTGCCATGGTCACAGCCAAGTGAGAGATAATGCTCAATCTCACCACTCAGCACAAGCTGGACGCACTCCAAGGGCTTGTTGTATAGTAGCCAATCAAGTTCAGCTCGCTGTGCCGGGGTATTGCCGTATTCGTCCTCGATGGCAAGGCAGTCAATGGCAATGGCAGAGCCATCAGCGAACTGGGCTTCCGCTCGGTTGGTGTCCATATTATAGTGCCAAGAACGTGCTTTTTGAGAACTATTCTGGTCAAAAATTCGATTTTGTTTCATTTGAATGCCCTCTTTGATGCTTTTATGATTTAGTTTTTTGACGAGATGAGGTCTCTTTTTTCTTTCTCTTGAGTCACCCAACCGCACTATCCTGCATCGCAACTGTTCACAATGCTGTCTACGTCCGGGCGGTGCATAAGTTTTTGCAGGATGCCAAACTGCTTTTTGGTGGACGTAGACACCAGATACTGCCACTTTTGCGGCAGGATGGGCAGGTCTGCGAGGCTCCACTTGACGTATTTGGCATCGTAGACATTGGGCGGTGCCAGTTCCACCAGATGACCCACGCACCAGCTGACAAGATAGCCGTTGCCCTCAAGGTAGCCGTCCTGACGGCTAGTCGCACCGAGGACTTTTGCGTAGGACATGGCCACCGAGGGCTTTTCTGCTACAACTAGAATTGAAATAAGCGTTCCCTCCAATCTGTTTCGGATTGCAATATGTACGGCGGCAAATGCCGCCTTGAAATCAGATGGGTTCGGTGTCCTGCTCGTCCGGGGCTTCGCCCTCATCCGGCATATCGGTAGGGATCTCAAAATCGCCCTTGTCCTCGGTGTAGTTTGCATCGGGGTCAAGGGCTTCTTTTTCGGCCTGCTTTTTCTGCTTCTGCTTTGCGAAAGCGTAGAAAATGCCGCCTGCCGCCAGCGCAATCAGCACGACTACGCCCAGAAAGCCGGATGCGATCTTTGTGACCTTATTTTCCTTGGGCTGTTCCGTACCGGATGCCGCCGTTTCCTCGGCGGCTTTCTTGGCTTCTTCCTCGGCTTTCAGCCTGTCCTGTTCCGCCTGCGCCGCTGCTTCTTTTTCAGCGGTGTAGGCATCGGCAGCATCTTCCTCCATCAGAGCCAGAAGGTCGGCTTCGTCCACAAGGTTCATAAAGTGAACGGTCTGCTGCCCCTTGGCGTTGCGGTCAATCACCAGATAGAAAGTCGCACCCGACTTCGACACCAGCGTAATGAACTGCTGACCGCTGCCATCGGAATAGTCGGTGTGGTAATCGTCCACCAGCGTCAAGTTGCCCTCCGGGGTCAGGGCACCAGTCTCCTCATCGGTCACGGTGACTACATCTTCTTCATCGGTGGTAGAAGTCAGGACGGGCTGTTCCACTTCCTCCACAGGCTCACCGCCATAGGCAAAAGCGGGAGCCGCCATGCCAGCGCACAGTGCCACCGATACCAGCAGTGCGCCCAGTTTCTTAATCTTCATCTGCATCCTCCTTCTCGAAAGTTGCACCCACGGCAGACAGCGCAGCAGGGTTCGGGGTGGTGGTGGCAGACTGCCGCAGCAGGGCGGCGAGCTGTTCCGGCGTGACCTTTGCCGTCCGCACCATCTCGTTGACCTCGGCAGAATCTTCCTCCTGAATGCGCCGCTCCAGGATCTCGATGCGATTGTTCAGCTTGATGCGGCGTTCTTTCTCTTTTGCCAGCATCGCCCGCAGTTTATCCGATTTTTCGCTCATAGTAACTTCTCCAATCATTTTGAAAGCCGTCCGAACCCGGCGAGATGCTTCTCCCAGTAGGACGAGTGAATGTTTGCGTACTTGATGGGGTCTCCGGCACTGACCATCATGCCGTTGCCGAGATAGATTCCAGTATGGCTCATGCCGGGGGTGTCATAGGTGCCTTTGAAGAAAACCAGATCACCGGGCTTTGCATCGGCTTCGAAGATGTGCTGGCTCTTGTTCCACAGACCGTTGGCGGTAGTGCGCCCTACATCGTAGCCGTTCTGGTTGTACACCCAGCAGACATAGCCGCTGCAATCAAAACCGGTTTCCGGGGTAGAGCCGCCCCACACATAGGGTGTGCCCACATACTTTTGCGCCTCCTTGTAGATGGCGGCAAATTCGCTGTCCGTCAGGGCTTCTGCCGGAACCTGATAATCAATACCGGGTGTGCCGGAGCCATCGGAGCCACCGGGCGGCAGTCCGCCGTTGAACAGATACGGTCTGCCGCCCAAGGTGTCCTGAAAGATCTCGTAGCGTTTCCATTGGTCGTTGTCCAGTTCCTCCCGGATGACCACCTCCAAGCCACGGTTCACCAACTTGGTGTGGAAAATCTTGTACTCATACGGCACTTGGGTAGGAACAGGGATACCTGCCGGACTGATGACCCAGACCGTCTTATACCGAATCTGCACCTCCACCCATGTGGTCAGCTTGTACTGCTTTTTGAAGGTCTCCTTCAGCTTGCCCTGCACTTCCGACCGGGTGTAATCATCATACAGAGTGGTCAGGAATGAAGTGAGCTGCCACGGGTCGTGTTCAATGGGGTCAAGGTGGTACTGGTACTCGTTGTAGCCGGGGTGGTCGGTGGGGGTGCGCTTGATCTTTTTATCCAGTTCCTTTTCCAGCTTTTTGTAGTCCTGCTCTGCACCCCAGATGTCCCGATCCTCGGCAGAGTATATGGTCTGCCCGGACACCTGTGTGCCGCCCGAAAAGAGGATACCGCAGGAGGAAAAGCCCGACATCACCATGAGGACGAGCAAAAGAAAAACGCCCACAATCACCAGAACGTGTGCGTTGCCTTTTGCGGCATTCACCAGCCCCTTTACGGCGGTGCTGACGGCAGTTTTGCCCTTTTCTACCGCCTGTTCCACGCCGGACCGGGCAGCAGATGCACCGTTGGATGCCGCTTTGCCACCTGCGGTCTGCGCCGCCGTACCCGACCGGGCGGCAGCATAGTAGCTCTGCCGGATGTCTTGCTTCTGCCGCCATCGGGAAAGCCAGTTGGAACCGCCCTCGCCGGTGCCGGATGCGCCTGTATCTTGTGCCGCAGTTGGCTTCTGCACGGAAGATTTTGCGTTTCTGGCACCCTTCTTGCCCTGCATCTTGGCTTTCCTCTTGAGCTTCCGGGCATAGCGGCTCTTGGAAATATCCCGGACATTTCCTGCCGCCTTTTCGCCCTCGCTCAGCGCCTGCGTGCCCATATTGTCATCCTCGTACTGGTCAACTTCGTGATGCGCCGCAGACCGGGCGGCATGGGCAGCGTACATCTCTCGCTTCTGCGCCTTACTCAACCGGCTCAGTTCGTCCGGGGTCAGTTCCGCCTTGCCAAACCGCAGATGCTGTGCCTTTTCCGCAGCTTTATCTGCATCGGTTTTCAGCTTTTTCTTTTTGGGCACCGTCTGCTCTACCTTGGCTTTTTTCGGGGGAGAACGGGTCTTTTTGGTAGACGATTCCTCTTTGATGTTCAGTTTCGGTTCACTCATTTCTGCGCGCCCTCCGAGACTTCACCCAACTTGGTGGTCATAATGCGGTAGAGTTCCAGATCGGTGGGGAAACGGTCCACAAACGGCAGAATGACATTACCGAAAAACAGCAGCCCTTCGCCCTCGCCGGAGTGGGTCACATAGGAAAGCTGATGAGGGCTGATGTTGAGCTGCTTTGCGAGAATCTGGCGGTCTCCCGCAGCCTGATTCAACATGATGATCATGTCGCTGTTCTCGAAAATATTCTCGACCTCACGAGAAGAAAGAAGGTCTTTCACGTTCTGGGTCAGCCCTGTGGGAATACCGCCCCACTTGCGGAAACGCTTCCAGATCTCCACGGAATAAGCGGCGGTCTGCTCCTCTTTTAAGAGGAGGTGCATCTCATCCATATAATACCGGGTGGACTTGCCGCTGCTGCGGTTTGCCGTGACACGCCCCCACACCTGATCCTGCACGATGAGCATACCGAGTTTCTTCATCTGTTTGCCCAGTTCCTTGATGTCGTAGCAGACGATGCGGTTATTGACGTTCACGTTAGTGCGATGGTTGAACAGGTTCAGACTGCCCTTGACGTAGATTTCCAGAGCCGTGGCAACATGGTGGGCTTCTTTTTCCTCCTGCTGAAGCAGAGCGTTGTACAAGTCCTCAAGGATGGGCATATTCTCCGGGCAGGGGTTCGCAAAATATTTGCGGTAAATCAGATGCACACAGCGGTCAATGACGGTTTTTTCCACCGGCAGCAGACCTTCCTTGCCGCCCACCACCAGCTCACACAAAGAAAGAATAAAGTCGGCTTTCAGGGACAGCGGATTATCCTCCTCGGAGTAGTTGGCGTTGATGTCCATGGGGTTGACAAATTGGGTGCTGTTGGGGCTGATTTTGATGACCTGACCTTTCAGCCGGTTCACCAGCGGCGAGTAATCGGCTGGGTCAGCGGTGTTACCACCGCCTTCCCGCCTAAGA
>NZ_QVGY01000021.1:0-5504 GCF_003604105.1 Faecalibacterium sp. AF10-46
GTATGGGCGAACTCTGTTCCAGTCGATGGTCAGCCCTTGGATAAACAGATCGTTCATGCAGCACTCCATACTATATAATGTAAGAAACACTTAGTTCCGCTCAAACCCAAGATAGCGGGTGCCCTGAAAACTCAGCTTTCCAATGTCGCCCTCCACAAGCATTCCGTAGTCCGAACCACTTACGGTAAGTTCCATGCGGTCGCCGCTTTCTACCTGAAAGGTCACATAATAGGTCGTGAACGTATGCGTCATCGTATTATCCGTATGGTGGCGAGAAACTTCCGTGCGCTTTGCCACCACCGTTGCCGGAACGGTCAGCCGCGGCGAATGGTTGTTTTTATTCCATGTGCTGATATTTCCGATGATGGTGTATAGGATCATGCCCAAAACCACAAGGAACAGGATGGGAAACAGAATGCTGAACAGCAGATCAATTCCAGCGTAAAACATCTTATTCCTCCAAAATTTCTTCCAGCAGGTCCTTTACATCGTCCAGAAAAGATTCTTCTCCGAGGGTGTTCACCTTGAAGAACACCGCTTGACTGCCGCCCGCTGTAATTGCAGACAGCCGAATCGGGCTATCTCCATTCTGGAACATGGTCAGTGTCAGACTCAGGCGGTTGCCGCCCATCATGCTGTACCGTTCAAACACACGGACACTGCACCGGGCATCGCCCTCTTTGAAATCACTGCCTGCCTCTAAATCTGCCGACCAACTGCTGTCCGGGATTTCATTTTCCAGCTTCCGAAGCAACTTGTCAAAATTCTTGTTTCGGATGGTCTTTTCAAAGATTGCCATAATGGTTCCTCCGTTCTGACAATTAAAAATCGGTCCCTTATTTTTGATACGAGCAGAGCCACAGGAAAATTGCGGAGAAATCGCTTGAAGAGAGGAATTTTGTCTAATTTGATTATAGCATATCTTTTGGAAGAACAAAATACTTTATGTACGCCGCCCGTAGGCGGCAATAATCAGTCCGGGGGAAATTCCAATTCGGCAAACTCTGCATCGGTCAGCAGTTTCAGCTTCTCGATGACCTGTTCGGACAGTTCCCGCAGAGCAGTCTCATCGGGCATCAGGTAGCACTGCATGAGCCGCAGTTCGTGGATAAGCCCCAGTCGGGTGCCGGTGTTGTAAAGCATCATCAGCATGAGTTCTTCATGGTCAAAGTTCATGTTCAGTCCTCGCTTTCCGGCTTCCAGTTGGGTTACACTCCGGGGCATCGCACTTTTCCTTGAGATTCATCAGTACCGAATGGCGTTCCGGCTTTGTATCCAGAAACCCCGGCAGTTCCTTGAAGCCGATGCTGTCCACATAATGCACAGACACCTCGCCATTGCGTTTAAGTGCGATCACATCGCTGACCGACAGGCTGTGTCCCTCAAAATCCTGCGGACGGGAGAGGTTGAACATCTGAAACAGTTCTTCCAAAACCTCGTCGCTCGGCACATCCTGCCACATGGCGGGCAGATCAGCATAGTAGGTGACCTCGTAATGCTCCGGGTCGGGCGTTTTGCCTCGACGGTTCAACTCCCGCATAGAAGCAAATCTTTCATCGAAGATTTTTTCGTCATGCCGCAGCTGCATCACCATATAAACATTGCACCCTGCGTTCAGGAATTTCTGCGGGATGTCCGTCATGGGGTCGCCGTCAAAATTCTGGTTCCATTTTTGCTGCATCGTCCACCTCACAGTTCTGGCGCAGAACGTGCAGAGGATTTTGGCGCAGACGTATCACTTGCCAGTTCTGCCAGCTTTTCCAGTGTGGAAGGGCGATGGTCTGCACTCAGTTCCTCGGCTTCCGCAACTTTATCCATGACTGCATCGTAGTCCTGCAGTAGCCGCCGGCCCTTTTCCATGTGATGTGCTTCCAGAATCTGCTCACGGGCTTCCTGAATGGTCAGTTCCGGGGCATCCAGCTGCCCGCCGTCCATCACAGAATAATCGCTGTGGTAGAGGGTGTAGTCCCATCCATCCTCACAGGACTGGATGGCAAGATAGCCTTTGCCGCCCAGTTCCCATGCAGCCTGCTCGTCTTGTGTCTGAATTTCCGGGTAGAAGTCGGCATGGTTCCGTTCCATGACCTCGGCAAACTGGCAGATGTGGAACACATTGCCCAGACCGCCCATGTCAAAGTGATAATCATCCAGATGCTCCACCCGTGCCGTAAAACTGCGCCCATCCGGGTAATCCACCTGAATCACGCCGCCATCTGGAATGCGATAGAGGTCATCATAGTGGCTGTTGATGAGACGAATATCCTTCGGCAGCGTTTCAGGCTCCCAGATGCGCCGTCTGCCGATACCAGCTTGCGGGATGTTTTCGAGGATCTTTACGCTTTCCTGTTGGATGACCTTGCGGTCATCGTCCGAAAGTTCAAACAGATACCAGTTCCGGGCGGCAGAAATGGCGTTCCTGCCATCGGGCGGCAGGTTCTTTTCCGAGATCTGCCCGCTTTCCAGCGGCTCACCAGTTACCTTGTTGTAGGTGGCAAAGCCGACGCCTGCACCGTTTTCCCGGAGGTGGAGATAGCGTTCATCGTTGATAAGGTAGACCGCTTCTTTTTTCTGCTCCATCAGCACCCACCTTCAAATTCCAGAGAAAACTTGCTGCGGCCATCGGCTTCACAGGACAGCAGCACGGTGGCATTGTAGGTCTTGCCCTTGGCACTCTTGCAGTCCTTCAAGCGGACACGACCATCCCGCAGCAGCTTGTCCGCCACATGAGCGTCCAGCCGCTTGCCCAGACGCTTGAAGAACGCATTGTCCTTCCACAGGACAAAACGGCACTCCCGGTTCTCGCAGAACCAGCCTTTTTCACGCTCCACGACATTTGCACCACAATTCGGGCAGACACCAATGATTTTGTTTTTCATAAGCGCATTCGCTCCTTTTTTCATTTCTGTATTCTTTACCAGTTCGGTAATCATCGTATTGATCTCGGTCATAAATTCACCCGGCTCCATTTCGCTGCGCTCAATACGCAGCAGCTTCGTTTCCCAATCGGCGGTCATTTCCGGGGATTGGATCTCTTCGGGCATCACAGTAATGAGGGCTTTGCCCTTGTCCGTGGGCAGAAGTACCTTGTTTTTCTTGGTGCCCTTGCGTTCCAGAAAACCCTTCTGCACCAGTTTTTCGATGGTGGCGGCTCTGGTTGCCGGGGTACCGATGCCCTGACGCTCCACACCCTCCGGCATACTATCCGCACTGGTGGTTTCCATAGCGTGCAGCAGGGTATCCTCGGTAAAGTGCTTCGGCGGGGAGGTTTGGCCCTCTTTCAGTTCGGCATTGAGGATGCCGCACTCATTTTCTGCGACATTGGGCAGGGCGGTGAGTTCCTGCTTCCGGTTCAGGATATCTGCCAGCACCTTGCGCTCCACCGCTTTCCAGCCTTCCTCCAGAATCTCCTTACCTTTGGCAGTAAACTCCTCTCCAGCACATTCGGTGGTCAGCAGGGTTTCCAGATACCGGAAGGGCTTGCTGACTGCCATCAGCGTCCGGGCGATAATGAGTTTCAGGACGTTCTGCTCGCCCTTGGGCAGTGCGTCCAAATCTGCTTGCAGCATACTGCGGGTGGGCAGAATGGCGTGGTGGTCGGTGACTTTTTCCCGGTTGACGGTGCGCCGTGTCCGGGGCACAGCCTCGTCCACATCTGCCGAGGTAATGTCGAGAAAACCCTCCAACTCCTCAGTCAGTTCCTCCAGCATTTCCTCGTCATCGTCAGTGATATAGCAGCTATCAGTTCTGGGATAAGTGGTAAGTTTCTTCTCATACAGGCTCTGTACATAGTCCAAAGTCTGCTGTGCGCTGTACCCCAGCAAGCGGTTAGCGTCCCGCTGAAGAGTGGTCAGATCATACAGTGGTGGTGGATTCTCGGACTTTTCCTTGCGGGTGATGCGCTGGATCGTTGCTACCATCTCCTTTCGGCAGGCTTTCAACAGGTTTTCAGCAACGGATTTTTCAGGAATGCGGCGGCTGGATGCCGTGCAGCCGCTGGTCAGTTCCAGATCCACCGTGTAGAATTTTTCCGGGGTAAAGGCGGCGATGGCGGCTTCTCGCACCACCGTCATGGCAAGCACCGGGGTCATAACACGCCCCACCGCCAGCGGCTGACCGTACAGGCACGAAAAAAGCCGGGATGCATTGATGCCGACCATCCAGTCGGCGCGTTCCCGGCAGAGTGCTGCGTTGTACAGCGCATCGTATTCAGTTGACGGTTTGAGGTGGGCGAACCCTTCCCGGATAGCGTTTTCCTCCATGCTGGACAGCCATAGACGAGAGAAGGGCTTTTTGCACTCCGCTTGCTGGTAGACAAGTCGGAAGATCAGTTCTCCCTCCCGTCCGGAATCTGTAGGATAGTTCTCGGAGGTGACTTTTCTGACGTTGTTATTCAATGGCATCCAATGGGCCGATAAAGCGGTAGAAAATCTGGATTTTCTGGACGTATTCGCCATCGACCTTTTCCGCTTTGGATACCAGAATCTTGTCAATCAGCTGATGCAGAATCTTATAGTTCAGTTCGGTGATGCCAGCGTACTTGCTGACTTCATCAATAAAATCCTGAATCTTGTCCAGCTGATCGTGTTCAGCACGGCCTTCCCGCTCGTACTGCTCAATCTTGTCGGTCAGTTCAGCCTGTTCTTTGTCGTAGCGATCCGCAAGCATTTGAAAACGTTTCTCCGGGAGAAGTCCCTTTGATACGTCCTCATAAAGTTTTGCATACAGGTCTTCGATTTCTGCGATTCGTGCTTTACACTGCTTCAAATCCCGTTTGTGCTGCGCCCGGTCAGAGGACACCCGGAGGTGCATCTGATTTGCAATCTTCTTCACAAGGGCTTCCCGATTGCTCACAGCAGCCTTTGCGTGTGCCTGAATGTCTGCAAAGACAGCTTCATGCAGAACACGGGCTTCCAAATTGTGAGAGTCACAGGCTTTCGCACCATATTTCCGATAAGTGCTGCAACAATAAAAGGTCTGATCCAGAACACTGTTGCGTTTGCGCCTGTGCTCAACCTTGACTAACATCGTTCTGCCGCAGTCTGCACAGCGGATAATTCCCTTGAAAATATTGTCGTAGTCGGTCTTATCACACATAAAGCAGCCAGAACGGCTGTAAAGGATGCGCTGCACGTTCTCCCAACGGTCTTGTGGGATGATTGCTTCATGTGTATTCGGAACGATGGCACGTTCTTCAAACGGAATATAACGTCGCTTTTTGGATTTCATGGACACGGTGGGCTTGGCTTCGTAGATGATGTGTCCGGCGTAGACCGGGCTGTGCAGAACCTGACTGATATAGGCATTATCCCAATCATACATCTTTTCATCATCAATAAAGCGGCCAAACATCTCTTTCTTGTAGTAACACGGCTTCAGAACTTTTTCATCGTGGAGCCGCTTGGCGATGCGGTGAAGCCCCAGCCCTTCCTCTGCCATTGAATAGATGTACTCAACAACAGGGGCGGTGTTCGGGTCAATCACAAGGTGATTGTGGTCGGCAGGGT
>NZ_QVGY01000021.1:5514-6720 GCF_003604105.1 Faecalibacterium sp. AF10-46
ACAAGGTGATTGTGGTCGGCAGGGTCTTTCTGGTAGCCAAACGGTGCGTTGCTGGAGATATACTTTCCGCTTTTCTTGCGTGTCCGAAGGGCACTCTTGATTTTTCGGGAAGTGTCTTTGGCGTACATTTCATTGATGATGTTTCTGAACGGAGCAATATCCATCTGGGATTGCTCGTTGGAATCATAACCATCGTTGATTGCAATATAGCGGACACCGTGTTCCGGAAAAAAGATTTCCATATACGTTCCGGTTTCGATGTGGTTGCGTCCAAGTCGGGACTGGTCTTTGGTAATGACGGTCGCTACCTTTCCATCCCGGATATCATCCAGAAGTTCCTGAAAGGCAGGGCGGTCAGAGTTTGTACCGCTGTAACCATCATCGACATAGTACTGGCAATTCCCGAAACCGTTGCGTGTGGCATACTCCATAAGCATCGCCTTTTGAGTGCGGATGCTCAGGCTTTCGCTGTTTGAACCGTCATCTTTTGACAGCCGGCAGTATAAAGCAGTTACTTTTTTGTCCTTTTCCATGTGTACCTCCATAATGGAAAAGAGACCTCATCAATCACATTGTAGCGGATGCTGCGTGATGATGCAAGCCCTTTTCCGCAGTAAAACGTCCAATTAACCAGCGGCGAGATACGATTCGGCAGTTTTACGAATTTCTTCTTCCGCAAGCCGCTGAAAAAGCGTATTCATCGGCACATTGCCGATATAATGGCGTTCCACGATCAGGCGCACAGACTTCGGACTTCTCGGCGCACGTTTGCGTGTAGTGGGCTTCTTCTCAGATTTTTCTTTGTTCAAGGGCAGACCTCCTCATTCATGTGGTGCAAATACGGAAAGGAATGGATGGATTCTATTCGTTTTTCTCTTTTTGTTTTATTACGTTGGTTAGGTGAAAGTTTTCTTTGATACAGTCTTAAAGGCTGCTATACTGCATAGGAAAAATATCTTTTGCAGATGCCATTAAGAATCTGCATCGCAGAATCGTGATTTTGGCGGTTCTTGAATCGTGAAAAACGCAGAACTATTCAACATTTGGAATTTTTACAAAGATGTGATTGGGCGAAGAAAACCGCGTTCGTCTGCGCTCAATCAATCCCGCAGCGTCCAATTCCTTAAGCGCACTGGAAACACTGACCGTGCTGCGCCCTAGCTGCTCAGCCAAAGAGCAAATCGTAAAAATGACAAACACGAAACC
>NZ_QVGY01000022.1:0-6644 GCF_003604105.1 Faecalibacterium sp. AF10-46
CCATCGGGTTTGAGGACATCGAGGGCGGGGCGCACGGTTATTTCCACCTGCTTGACAACCGCATTGCCATTCAAGAGGGCATGAGCCAGTTACAGACCATCAAGACGGCTATCCATGAAATTGCCCACGCCAAACTTCACGCCATCGACCCCACCGACCCGGAACAGACCAACCGCCCGGACAGCCGCACCCGCGAGGTGCAGGCCGAAAGCGTAGCTTATGCTGTCTGCCAGCACTACGGGCTGGACACATCCGAGTATTCCTTTGGTTATGTGGCCGGGTGGAGTTCGGGCCGGGAACTGGCCGAGTTGAAAGCCTCTCTGGAAATTATCCGCAATACGGCCCATGAACTGATCTCCGCACTGGACGAACATCTGGCAGAACTGCGCCAGCAGCGGGAAACAGAACTTTCCACTGCACAGGAGGCTGCATTTGCGCTGGACAACGGCAATACGCTGTTCATCCAGACCTGCGATTCCGGCTATGACTACACCCTGTATGGCCCGGATAATAAGGCTCTGGACAGCGGCCAACTGGACGCACCCGGCCTGACCTTGAAAGATGCCGGAGAAGAAGCCCTTGCTCTGCTGGGGCAGACAGCCGCGGTGGCGGAAGTTCTGTTGGGCGATAAGCTGGCGGCGTTCCAAGAGGCGGCGGAAAAAGCAAATGAACTTTCTGCCCCGGAAGCAGAAAAAGCCGCTGCGACAGATTTATCCGCAGAGCCTACGGTCACGATTCTGTGGAGTGAAAGCGACAAGCTGCAGGACGGCGAAATCATGCCGCTGTCTGTGGCAAACCGCGTTTTTGAAGAACTGGACACCGCCCAGCACACGGACCGGGAAAA
The DNA here is from genome assembly GCF_003604105.1 of Faecalibacterium sp. AF10-46. NCBI lineage: Bacteria > Bacillati > Bacillota > Clostridia > Eubacteriales > Oscillospiraceae > Faecalibacterium > Faecalibacterium sp. AF10-46. Next base: position 845 of record NZ_QVGY01000022.1, read on the forward strand.
GGACGGCTACACGGGCGGCTGGTACGACAAGACCGCATTCCGTATTGACTTTACTCTGAACGGCCAGCCGGATAACTACGAGGGACGGCAGGATTTTGGTGACGGAGAGGGTTCTTTGGTTCAGCATATCCAGAACTACCACGAATACTACGCCAAGGACGAGAACTGGAAAAATTTTGTTCTGCACAACAAAGGCCCGGAAGCGTGGGAACAGGACAAGGCAGAGCGCGAAATGGTGCTGGACGAATTTATCCCGTACCTCAAACAGCACTGCAATCTTTCGGCTATGGAGCAGACGGCCACCACCGCTTTGCGGGAAGGACAGAATATTTCGCCGGAACAGGCTGCCTATTACAACACTGTTGTGGCCTATGTGCAGGACTGCCGCCCGCTGCTCAACCAAGGCCAGTATAACTTGCCGGAACCGCCCAAGCTGGCTGACTTTGACCAGAGCTTGCAGAACTACAAGGCGCAGGTGCAGGCCGAGATCGCGCAGGAAGCGGCGACTGCCGGAATGACCGTAGAGGAATACGCAGCGGCAGGCTTTGAAGCACCGCAGCAGGACAGCTTTTCCATCTACCAGCTGCGCAACGAGGATTCCACCCGCGATTACCGTTTTGAGCCCTACGACCGCCTGCAGGCTGCCGGTTTGACCGTGGATAAGGCCAACTATACGGAAGTATACGCCGCACCGCTGACTGCTGGCATCACATTGGAGGACATCTACCGTACATTCAATGTAGACCATCCGGCAGACTTTAAGGGACACTCGCTGTCTGTTTCGGATGTGGTGGTGCTGCACCAGAACGGACAAAATACCGCTCACTACTGCGATAGTGTGGGCTTCCAGCAGGTGCCAGAGTTCTTGCGAGAAAATCCGCTGCGCACCGCAGAGCTTTCCACGGAACAAAACGAAAATATGATTGACGGTGTGCTGAACAATGCGCCCTCTCTGGGCGAGTTGGAGGCCAAAGCAAAAGCCGGAGAACAAATCTCTCTGACGGACCTTGCCGCCGCAGTCAAGGCCGAAGAAAAGGCACCAAAAGCCAAGAAGTCCCACACGGCCAAGCCGAAAAAGCCATCCATCAGGGCACAGCTGGATGCCGCAAAAAAGGAGCAGAGCAGGCAAACGCCGCCACGGGAAAAGACAAAGGAATTGGAGGTATAAGCCGTGCAAAAATTTGAAAATATGGATGTGATCGCTGCGCTGGAAGCCATTATGCACCAGAACACCGCATACTATCAGAGCGATTTTGCCTATGACATCAAGATGCTACGGGAGGCCGCCCGCAGCGACCAGCCGAAAGATAAGCTGCTGTTGTGGCTGTCCCGGCCCTCTGGAACATTCTGTTTCCGGGAACGGGACGTGCTGCTCAAAGACACCCAAGCCTACAATACATGGAAATTCTGCGGCGAGCAGACCCACGACAGGATTCTTGCCTACGCGGTGGAGCTGACCGGCGCAGCCAATGGAACCGTGCAAGGCAATCTGTATGAATTGGACTATCAGCAGCACTTCCAGCATATCCGGGATGCCGCCCTGCCCGTGGGTGCCAATCGTCTGATCTACGAAAGTGGGATGCGGGAGATTGGCCCGAAAGAGCGTTTCAACAGCCGACCGGACAAATATTTCGGGGAGTTCGTGCGGTATGAAACGCAGCCCCGTGACCCGGAACTTCTGCAAGCGGCTATCCGGCAGGAGCAGCGCAGCCGGGAATCTGCGCAGCCCGGTGACTTCAAAGAACACCTTGCGGCATTGCACACCGGGCTGATCGAGGCCGAGGCCCAGCGTATCGTAGCCGATATGAAGCGTCTGGCTGCTCCCAACAGCCCGGACAAGAATCATTTCATGGTGGAGGTGTCACCCTACTTCACCAAGCTGGCATCCAGCCGGGACACGGACCAGCTGCTTGCCATGCTGCCGTATAAATCTTTACATCTGTCCAGCGTAAAAGACCGTTTTGGCATCTATGCGCTGGTTGGCAAAAACGAAAACCGGGACAAGGGCATCTGCAAGCCCCGCACTTCCGTCCGCAAGCAGCTTTCCGAAACAAAACAGGCCGCCAGCCCGAAAAAGGCAGCGGCCCGCAGCAAGCAACACGAAATGGAGGTCTGACGCATGAATTTCAGCGTAGAAGAAGAAAATTTGATTTGTATGTACCACGCTTCTGACCGCCGCCGGACGATGGCGCGGATGCTGGCCGCCCTGCCGGATATGGATACCGAAATGCGGCGGTTGGCAAACGGCACCATTGCAAAGTTGGAGCGCATGACCGATGCTGATTTTGATGGACAGAGGTTTGATTTTACGAATGAATAATACCGCTAGCTCGACAACCGCACATTATTTTTAATCAAAGTAATGTGTCGTTGTCAACACAGAAATAGCCGGACACGGTGGCCTTGTGGCTGCTGTGTCCGGCTTTTTCTATTTTAATCTTCCAGTATTCTTTTTGCAGTAATCCTCTATTAGCGGTATGATTGATTCATACCATCCAAAATGTCCATATTTCAAAGGACAGCCATATTCTGTGCTTTCTTTTTTGATGCCGAGCTCGTTTTTCCATATTTGATTAAACCACCATACATTAAAACGGGAATATCCCTTCTTTTTCATAATATCAACAATTTCGGATGGAGTATATGTGATTTTGGCTTCTTCGTGTCTTTGCAATTCCTTTTCTTGACAATGTTTTTCTACAACTGGAAGCCAGTTTTCATACCACATCCATTGATTTTTGGTAATATAGATTCCATATTTTTCTCTACTCTTTAGCTCGTTCTTCCAAAATGCAGTCATATCTCCAGTGTTGAACCAAGTATATCCTTTTTCGTTCATCAATTTGACTACATCTTTTGAAAGGTATTTTTTCTTTTCAGTTTCTTTTATTAGTGTATACGCAGCATTTAATCCTTGCGCTTGCGGACTATCCGCTCGTACGAATGTAATAACCTGATCTGTTGTGCTGTTAACACGCTTTCCATCTACGCGTGCAAATACAACACGATATGCATAATGTGTATTACCAAGTTCATCCTCGCTTAAAGAGTCCTCAAATTCTGTTATAAAGTTTTTTATGTTATTTGATAGTTTCTCATTGCGGAAAAGTTGCTCTTTCTGTTCGGCTTCTATGGGTGAGAATTGAATAGCAAGTCCGAGTTCCTGATCAACTCCAAATACATTTCCAAACAATTTTTTGATGTAAAAATTGTAATTGATCGAACACGCTTGAAGTTTTGCACTGATAGATGCATCTATCTTTTTGGTCATTTGATGCTCAATCTCGTGCCGTATTCCGATTAAAAATTTAAGATTGCTAGCAGTTATGGAATCGATTGGAGAATCTTGACAATCCAGACAACGCTCAAGCTCCCAATGTTTATAAGCTCCATGCTTTGTCTTATCATATACTTTTTTCTTTCCCTTATTATGAAAATAACGGTAATCTATGCCTTCATTGGCATAGAATGCATGAAGTAAATAAGTCCAAGCAATAATTGCCAATGTAATAAATGTTTCTGATTTAAACGTGATTTGAGGATTATTGTACAACTGAACAGCCGACATCATGGCTTCTCGTGATTTTATAAGTAATTCAGTTTTTTTCATTGTGTCCTCCATGGATTCAATAATATTTTCAGTTCCAATTAGTTATCGTTTTTCTCTAATTTAGGATGTTGCATATAGAAAATATTTTTCTGCCGCTCAATTTCAACCCGCAGCTGTTCTTTAGTGGGCAGGTAAGTCAGATACTTCGACATGAACAGATGGTCGTTATCATGCAGGACAGAGTATCGCGCGATGTCCTCGCTGGTTTCGCCACACAGCAGAATGCCAATCGTGGGGTTGTCACCCTCTTTGCATTTGAGTTCATCGTACATCCGAACATACATATCAATCTGGCCGACATCTTGATGGGTGATCGTCCCCATTTTCAAGTCAATCAGAACATAGCATTTCAGTTCGATGTTGTAAAACACAAGGTCGATGTAGTAATCTTCCGTATCGGTCACAATATGCTGCTGCCGGGCCACGAAAGCAAATCCCTTTCCCATTTCCATGAGGAAGTCCCGGATGTGAGAAAGAATTGCAGACTCCAAATCGGACTCTGCAAAGGAATCTTCGGTGCGAAAGCCTAAAAATTCTGCCACGATGGGACTTTTGAGAAGTTCAAACTGATGCTTGGGTTCTGCTGCCGTTTTCTCTTTCATTTCTGCAATGACGGCTTCTTTTTTCGGAGAATGGAGCAGCCGATAATAATACTGTGTGCCAATATTACGGTCAAGGGTACGAACACTCCAATTTTCATTGGCAGCTTCATTCATATACCAAACACGGGCATCTTCGTCAGGAACACGTAACAACGCACGAAAATGTGACCAGTTGAGATTTGGAACACGCGTGTTCCAAATCTCAAAGTCAGGAAAGCACAAATAAAATTTTCGGTAGTATCGGAGACTTCTACCAGAATAATTGCTTCCAAACTCTTTCGTAAGTTCATCAGACAGAATCGAAATCAGCCGTTTGCCATACTCTGCACGCTCGGCACCGCTCTGTTCCTCTTCAACAATGCGCTTTCCAATGTTCCAGTAGGTCATAATCATTGCGCGGTTAGCTGCATTATAGGCAACATTCTGGCCTGCGGCAATCAAATTTTTAATATCGGAGATTACAGGCTGATACGGAATGAGGTTGCTGTCCATTTGAAAAATCTCCTTTCCAACTGAGGATTTTTTCTAAGAATCATTGTTTTAATTATAGCAGATATTGTCTGAACTGTCAGCCGATTGCGAGGAAAACTTGCGCAGCTTACCGTTCCTGCACCTGCTCCTTTCCCGGTGCTGTCCGCAGAATGCCGTCCACATTCTGCTTTATGATGCCATACTCCTGCATCTGGCGTTTGGCATCATTGTACTGCCGCTGCATCTGGTCTTTCTGCTCGGCCAGTTGCTTATACTCGTTTTTCAGGGCGTAGAGGTCGAGCAGCTTTTGAAAGCCCTGCTCTTTTAGAGCTTTCGCCGCTGCTTCATAGAGAATCAAGGTTCCTTCATGCTTACGTCGGAACTGCTTTTTGTCAGCAGCCCGCTGATACTCCTGCAACAGTGGGTGCAGTTCCTTACAGGTGGTTACATCCTTTATCAGCACGGCCATTTCTGCAAGCCGGCGCTCTGCTGCTTTCAATGCGGCGGCAGCTTCGGTGCTGGCGGCGGTGATCTCGGCCACCCGGCTTTCCAAATCCGGGTAACTATCAATTTCATGCTCCGTCAGAAAGTTCAGCGTCCGGGCAGCCTGTTTCAGATTGTGGAGTTTTGCCCACTTCTCATACCCTGCGGACTGCTGGGCCTTAATGCTGTTCTCCAAATCAATCCGCAGCGAAATTTTGCGGTTTTCTTTGGGTTTCCGCTCCACGAACCTCCCTTTGATGCGCTCGGTGATAGCTTCCTCGGTGTAGGCTTCGCCCAGCGTTTTGCAGCGGGTGAACCGTTCCTGTCCGAGCGCACGGAACGAAACGTACTTGCCCCGCTTGACCTCGTAGCCCTGCTCCTGCAGGAGCCGCAGAAAATCGTCAAAATCCTTGGCCTGCCGGAGGGCTGCATCTATGACGGTTTTCAGCTTCGCCTTCCAGCTCGTGCCCTTGCGGTGCGCGTCCCACTCGGCATAGCTCTTGCCCCGGTCTTGACCGGGCATCACCACGGACAGGCCGTATTCCTTGCACAGCCGGTCGCTGGTGCGCCGGATGTAGGCATAGCTTTGTCGGTTGGAAACATACTTGCGCTGGTTCACCATGTCCACTGCACA
>NZ_QVGY01000023.1:0-6415 GCF_003604105.1 Faecalibacterium sp. AF10-46
GTGGAAATAACCGTGCGCCCCGCCCTCGATGTCCTCAAACCCGATGGGCACCGGGGAAGCTTGCTCCAACGCTTTGAAAAAATCTTGATAGTCCTGCACGCTGCCGGACAGTTCATTCACTGCGATAGATGGCAGCGGTTCGCCCTCGGTCTGGCTGACATCGAACACGGAAACCACCTTAAAGGCCGGAATCTGCACCGCTTTTTCTTCCGTCAGCGGCTTGCCGTCCTTGTCCAGAATCGGCTTGCCCTGTTCGTCCAGCTTTTCCATCTTCTGCTTGACCTTGTACGGCGCAGGAGCAAGGATTTTGATGCCTTTTTCGCCTTTCTTTACGGTGCGGTGGAACGTGTCTTTCCACTTGTTGAAGCCCGCCACCAGTTGGCCGCCCTGCATGGCGATCAGCAAGGTGTTGTTGAAGCTGTAATTGTGGAATTTCGCCATCGTGGTAAGGTAGGCTTTGTAGCGGTCGCTGTCGAACAGCTCTTGAATCCCTGTTTCCAGCCGGTCCGTTATCTCTTTCATTCGTTCCGCACTGTCCTTGCCGTTCAGGATAATGGGAATAACTTTCTGCGGTTCCGTTTCAGGCTGAACAGACGGCGGGATGTTGGCTGCATCCCGCAGGATTTCCGGCACAGGAAAGGACAGCACCCGGTATTCCTCCGGCACGGGCTGGCCCTCGTGAACTTTCTGCCACTCGTCCCCACTTTTGACAAGGTAGCCGTACTGGGTGAACGCGCCCTGCTCCTGCTGGGCCACATACCGGCCAAACTGCGCCGTGTCGATGCCGCCTTTCCATTCTTCCGGCATATCCACCATGCCGGAGCGGTTCAGATAGTAGTCGCCCAGCTGGGCAGGCCCGTGTACCTCCGGCAGATGTACATAATAGTCCACGTTTTCGGGAAAGTCGGTCATTTTCCCGATGCTGGAAAGCTCACTCCGCGGGGCTTGCAGGGCGGCGTTCAGTTCTGCGCGTTCCCCCGCAGAAAGCGTTTCCAGCCGTGCCGCCAGAAAGTTCAATTCATCCACACTGGATGCCAGCACCATGTTGTAAGGAATCGCAAAACGCTTTTCTTCCTCGGCAAAGTAGCCGGAAACAAAAAGGCCCTGCGGATTATCAGACGAAATGCCGATTTGCCGCAGGGCTGCTTGTACCTGTTCGGTTGTGGTGGGCAGGTCCAGCCAGACGCCATCCCTGCCTTGCTGCTGCCGATTTTGCAGCTGGATGGAAAACAATTCGCTCATTCGGTCACACTCCTTTTTTGCTATCCTACGGATAGAGAGAGCCGGTTATGGCAAAATGAATGCTTCACCTTACCATAACCGGCCCTCGTATTTTTCCTTACTCTTTACGCTCTACCCGGTAATTGACGTACTTGCCTCCCGTATCTTCCAGAAGCACCGTTGCATCATAAGTTTTGCCTGTTTTCTCGGAGTAGAGGCCCTTGACTTTTGCCTTGCCGTTTTTGAGCAGAGCGGCGGCAATCTTCGGGGTGAACACCTTTTTCCGCTGCTCAAAGAAGCGGTCATTCTTCCACATCACGAACTGACAGCCACGGTTCCCGCAGTAGAAGTTCTTTTTACCCTCATAGACATTTTCTCCGCACCGGGGACACTTGCCGATGATGAGCCGTTCTGACTGGAACAGGTTTTGCTTGTCTGCGCTGATGCAGGAATAGGTCTTGACCAGCTGGCGCACCTGCGCCTCGATTTCGGCCATGAACTCGTCCGGGTCTGCATTGCCCTTGGCAATCTCGGTCAGACGGTTTTCCCATTCAGCAGTCAGAGCGGGAGAGGTCAGGCTTTCCGGCAGAACCACCGCCAGATTGATGCCATCCTTGGTGGGGACAAGCTGCTTGCCCTTGCGCTGCACAAAGCCCACTTGCACCAGTTTTTCCAGAATTGCGGCGCGGGTGGCGGGTGTACCCAGTCCTTTGCGTTCCGCATGGCCCAGACCACCCTCTCTTGCTCCTGCGAAGCAATTCACCTTGTCCTCCGGTATATCTTCGGCCCCGGCCCGCTCCATTGCTGATAGGAGCGTATCTTCGGTGTAGGCTTTCGGCGGGGACGTGAAGTGTTCCGATACGGTAGAAGTTACGCGGAAACTCTGCCCCTCGGCCAGTTCCGGCAGGGTGTTCAGGCTTTCCACTTCTTCTTCGCCGTCTGCTTTCATGGTGGAGCGGAACCGTTGGTCGATCTCTTTCCAGCCGGGGACAAGCACGGTCTTTCCCTTGGCGGTGAACTCATTTCCTGCACTGGAAAATACCGCAGTCACGGTTTCGTACTCATGGGGCGCGGCTATCGCGCAGAGCAGTTTGGAGCAGACAAGGTTCATCAGCTTGCATTCACTCTCGGCAAGACCAGTGAAACCCTGCTTTACAAATTCGGACGTGGGGATGATGGCGTGGTGGTCCGACACCTTTTTGCTGTTCAGCACCCGGCCCACATTCGGGGCAAGTGCAAGCCCTTGAGCAAAGGGCAGCAGCCCCAGTAGGTCAGACACAAGATGTTGTACCGTTTGGCCCATGTCCTCGGTCAGATATTGGCTGTCCGTGCGGGGATAGGTCAGCAGTTTCTTTTCGTAAAGCTGCTGGGCATAGTCAAGGGTCTGCTTTGCCGTGAAGCCGAACAGGCGGTTTGCCTCCCGCTGCAAGGTAGTCAGGTCATAAAGTTTGGGCGGCTGTTCCGCCTTTTTCTCTCGCCGAATGGACGTGCAGACTGCATTTGCACCTGTGCATTTTTCTTTGAGAGAATTTGCGGTTTCTGCATCCGCAATGCGTCCGCTGTCCGCTTTCAGGCTGCCGGACTGGATACCGACCGTATAATACTTTTCTTTCTGGAAGCGCAGAATTTTTGCATCCCGGTCCACCAGTATTTTCAGTGTCGGGGTCTGCACCCGGCCCACCGTCAGGGTTTTGTGATACAGCACCGAAAACAGCCGCGTTGCATTGATGCCCACCAGCCAATCCGCCTTTGCGCGGCAGAGGGCCGACTGGTATAGCGCGTCGTAGTCCGAATCCGGGCGCAGGTTTGCAAAGCCCTCCCGGATGGCGGCATCCTCCATGCTGGAAATCCAGAGCCGCTTCACAGGTTTTGTGCAGCCGGCCATTTGGTAGACGAAACGGAAGATAAGTTCTCCCTCCCGGCCTGCGTCGGTTGCGGCGGTCACACTGTCCACATCCGGGCGGTTGAGCAGGGCGCGCACAATTTCAAACTGCTGTTTCTTTTCGTCCGGGACGATGAACTGCCACGGCTGAGGCAGGATGGGCAAATCTTCATACTTCCACTTACAGTATTTTTCATCGTACCGACCCGCCTCCGCAAAGGACACCAGATGCCCGATGCACCAGCTGACCAGATACCCACCGCCCTGCCAGTAGCCGTTTTGCTTTTCAGCGGCCCCGATCACGGCGGCAATGCTGAGGGCCACACTGGGCTTTTCGGCAATCACCAGCTGAAAGCTCATGTTTCGTCCTCCTGTCCATCCTCCGAATGAATCTCGATTTCAGCCGGTTCCTCGTCTGCATCCTCGTCCTCGCCAAAATCGTATTCGTCCAGATCATCGTGCCCGGTGGTGTCGGCCTTGGGCTTGCGGAACTTGAAATAATAGAGGGCTGCACCGCCGCCCGTCAGAGCCAGCACCAGCAGGATCATCAGACTGCCCATGCTGGACTTCGGTTTTTCCTGCGGCGTTTCGGTGTCGGTTTTCACTGCTTCCGGGGCCGTGCAGCTCCGCAGGCTCTTTTCACACAAGGGGCAGTTTTCGTTCACGTTTCCTGCCTCACATTTCACCGTGCAGGTGCAGACCTCGGTGGTCTGCGGTTCTTCATCCAGCAGGGCCAGCAAGTCGGCATCGTCCACTTGGTTCAGGAAGTGAACGGACGTTTCCTTGTCCTCGTTGGCACGGTCAATGAGAATGTAAAAATAATTCCCAGCCTTGGTGGTCACGGTGATAAGCTGCTTGTCGCCGTAAAAGTCATCCACCAGTGTTGCATTGCCCTTGGGCGTGATGGGCACACCCTCCGGCTCCATGCCGCCCGTAGTGGGTTCTTCTTCGATAATCTCCGGCAGAGGTTCCGGGGCAGGGTCAGTACCGCTTGCGAAAGCGGGCATGGAAAAGGAGCAGAGGCAGAGCAGGATAGCCAGCAGTCCGGCAGCGAAACGGTTCCAGTTGTCAGGTTTCATCGGCGGCATCCTCCTGTTTGTGGTACGGGGTGACGGTAGGAGCGGCGTTCAGCGCACCGCTGCGCAGGAAGGCCGCAAACTCGTCCGGCTTCATATTCATGCTGCGCACCAACTGAATGATCTGCAAATTTTCCTGTTCGGTCTTTTCAGCTTCCAGTTCTTTCAACTGCTGCTGGTATTCGCTGATTTTTTCTTTGAGCCGTTCAATGTCGCGCTCAATGCGGAAAAGTCTTTTTGCCATATAAAATCCTTTCTGGCGTCACGGTAAACGCCCATAGCTGTAAAAATGTTCTTGCCAATATTTCGAGTTGAGGTTTGTGTAAGAGATAGGGTCGCCGCAGTGCAGCATGATGGAATTGCCTACATAGATACCGCAATGGCTCACGCCGGGGGTATCGTAGGTTCCCTTGAAAAATACAAGGTCGCCCGGTTTGACCTGCGCCGTCGAAACAGGGGTACAGAGGTTGTAAAGGCCTTGTGCGGTCTGGCGGCCCACGTTCCAGCCGGAGTGATTCAGCACCCACGAAATGTAGCCGCTGCAATCAAAGCTGGTGCTGGGCGAACTGCCGCCCCACACATACGGGTAGCCGATGTACTTCGTGGCTTCCTCCATCATTGCGGCGAACTTATCATCTTTGAGAGCTTCCGGGGGAACATCGTAGTAGGTGGGCTGCTTGATGGTGGACGCATTGGGGTACTGCGCTTTACCGAACAAATCCGGCCGGTTGCCCAGTGTGCGCATATAGAGCGAATAGGCACTGAGCTGTTCTTCGGTCAGCACTTCCACGGGTAGGTGGGACAAATCTTTGTTCTTCAGCTTGACCGTGCAGATGTAGTATTCATACGGTTCTTGGTAGGTGATAATTTGCGGCACACCATACGGGCCAATAATGACCATCATTTTTGTACGGTAGCGTATCTGCATGGTCACGGTCTCGGTCAGGATGTATTGCTTTTCAAAGAGCATTTCAAGTTCGCCCTGCACCTCGGCCAGTGTGAACACGCCGTCATGCAGCGCGGACAAAATCGAGATCAGCACATAGGGGTCATGCTCGATTTCATCCAGATAAAAATGATACTCGTCATAGTTGTGGGTGGCCTCGTAGGTGTCGAGATACCGTTGCAGCTTTTGTTCCAGCTTGGCATAAGCCTTCTCTGCACCCAGCATATCCTTGTCCTTGGAAAAATAAGAAGATGCCGTCACGCCGGTCCCAGCGGTGCCCGCCATCACCGTGCAGGACTGCAAACCCGTTATCAAGAGCAGAGCCAGCAGACCGAACACCGCCACGATCAGAATAGTTTTCCAGTTCTGGGCAGCAAATTCGGCCACCCGTTCGCCGCCTTCGGCTGCCAGCTTTGTTACCCGGAAACCATTTTCTGCGGTAGTGGCTGCACCCTGTGCGGCGGCTTGTCCGGCCTGCCGTGCAGCTTTGGCGTACTGTTGCTTGATACGCTGTTTCTGCCACATCCGGGAAATGGGATTGCTGGCGGACTGCGCGATCTGCGGATTGTCCCGCAAAGATTTCTGGTAAAAGTATTCTGCATTGGCAGACATGAGCTGACGCTCTGCCTTTTCCACGGCCTTGTAGGGCTTCATCTTGTGGTGCCGGATGCCGCTGCGGATGGCTTTGGCGGTCTGACGCTCCACCAGTTCTTCACCTTTGTGGCCGCCCTCCACGCCCACATTTTCGTGTTCGACCTCGTGGATTTTTCCGTGAGCGAACAGCAACGCTTCCGATAGCGGGCGGCTGGCCGGGTTTGGTTTCAGGCTGGGCGGGCCTTTGTCCTGCTGCTCAAAGCGCAGGGTGGATTTTGCCTTGCCGCTGACAGCATCGTAGACTTTTCCCTTGACCGGAACACGCTTTTTCGGCAGGGCGGTGCGGGCCGCATCCAGTTTGTCGGCTTTCGCTCCCGCCTTTTGGATATACGGCTGCAACGCCGGGTCTGCCCGTTCTTCCTCGGTCAATTCCAAACGGGCAGCGGAACGGTGCAGGCCATCTTCGCTTTCGGCGGTGGTTGCGGTTTCTGCTGCCTTTTTCGCTTTCTTTTTATTTTTATGCTCGTCCTTGATGTCCTCGGCCCGTTCCAGAATTTTTTCGGCCTTGCCCTCGGCATCCGTAGAATAATCTTGTTCTGCCTCCCGGCTGGAAACGTTCTCCACGGTGCCGTCCGCCTGATTTTCCACTACCAGACCGTCACGGGTCATGGTCTGGGTGACTTTGGCTTTTGCCTG
>NZ_QVGY01000024.1:0-6305 GCF_003604105.1 Faecalibacterium sp. AF10-46
TCGATGTGCAGATCACAGCCGTAGGATGAAAATACAAATTCTTCACTCGGATAATGGTCTACACTCGTGAGCTGCCCCAGTTCTTCCATCGACAGAACGCTGAATGACTTTTCACGGTCAAGCAGGCGTTTTTTGTTTCGGTGATAGTTCCGGGCCTCATTTCGCAGCACCGCTTTGCAGAACGCATCGAATCGGTACTGTTCGCCATCGTTGCGAGGGATAGCTTCCATCTTCTCACCCCCTTTCCGTGGGGATGTCGGGTGGATTTTTCCCTTTCCGCTAATATGACACCTGAAACACCCGATTCTGCCCGCTTTTTTGAAAATTTCCCAAAAAATTTTTGAAGCAGGTAGATTTTCAGGCGGCAATAGAAAAGCCCGGCAGACCGAAAACGGCCAACCGGGCATAATGACAGCACGAAACGCGCAGAAGCTACATCGTATAGTACATAGTAAAAGCCCTGCTGACCCTGTGCGGGAGCAAGGCTTTTTTTGACAGTTCAAAGCTAGCCGTTCGATAGAATATCAGGCGCATGGCGGCATCCTCCTAGTGGCCGCCATACAAACAATGGTATGCTCTGATAAGCAAAAAGAGCCGGCGGCCTTGATTTTCTCAAAAGCCGCCGGTTCAAAATGGGCGCGCGGATATGTCTGCTGTACGACGGCTTTTTTTCTTTTGCCGTCGTGCGGCAGCTTGCTAACAGGCTATTTCTCTTTATGAGGATTATTATAAAATCCAAATATTACACAAATGTCCGAGGTGCCTTTGATTTCGACAGAAAAACAGGCTGAATTGTTACAAAGCTCGGACATTTCAAAAGAATTTTTTGAAAAATACTAAAGAAGCGGAGCAGCTAAAATCTGCTCCGCTTCGATATGATTGATCTAAGGATGTTTTGCTATTTGATTAAACTCACTCTGTCAACCGCAATCGCTCCACAACTGGAAGGTTAACGTCAGTTTTGTAGACCCATATAGGCACAATAAGGCAGATTAGCAACACCAGTCCAGACACCAGCACCAGTGGGATAAATGGATAGGAGAAAACAGCATAATAGGCCACTTTACTAAAAATCATATATAGCAAGATGAAGATTGCTGTTCCAATGGTGACTGCAAGGGAAAGGGAAACGCCCCAATAATAGAAACCTTCCATAAATAGCATTCGTTTGATTTGTCGCTTTGTCATTCCAATGCTTTCAAGAACAGCTAATTCATAGCGCCGAGTATTTACATTGACAACCATTGTATTGACAAAGTTCATGACACCAACAAGCAGCAGGATCACGGACAACCCTGTTCCTAAAACCTTTGCTGTAATGAGATATTCCTGCATTTCTTCTCGCCGTTCATATCGGGATATAATATCAATGTTAGCTTGTGATGCGGTGATTTGCTTTAATTCTTGCAGTATACTTTCGTCATGTTGACCATCCGTATCAAAGGCCACGCGGAACACTCTATATTGCGGAAAGAGTTCTTTCAAAGCTGTTTGACTAATATACAAATCAGGAGCCGTCCCTCTCTCATTGCCTCCCCCTGCTCGAAACCCTTCATTCAAATAACCGTTCGCTACAATAAAGGAATGCTGTCCGTTCTGCGTCTGGATTGTTATTTCCTGCCCCGGCTGAATAAGGTCTTCTACTGTTTTGGACAGCAGCACAACCTTTCCTTGTTCAAAGGCAGACGTGTCAATAGGCAAGTTTAAGGTTTTATTGATTTCTTCCAAATATGCACTGTCAATTCCAAAAACCCCACTAAAAAAGTTTTGCTGATAATTTTCTAATTTTGCCGGATCAGAAAAATCAATGCCGTTTACTCCGTCTAATGACGCAAGAAACTCGTGAAATACAGCATCGTCATATACAACATCTGCTACTACTTGAGGATAAGGTGCATAGGTCAACCTCAAATTCTCAATGCCGTCAAGCTGACCAATCTCTGAAACCATTTCGCTGGAAATTAAATCTTCTCTTTCGTGGATACTATATGTGAGTGCAAAATCGCTTACTCCCCATTGGCTCACATAATTCTCCGGGCTTAAACCATGTAATAGCCCTGTGACGACAAGGAACAAGGAAAGGCCGAAAAAAAGCGATGCAAAAACAAGGGTTGTACTCTTAGCATTACGAAAGACATTGTTCCATGCCATTCTGGACAACTTCATTTTGCTACAATTTCTGGCGCTACTCTTTGTGCTGGCTGCTGTATATTGGAGTGCTGCTATTGGTGAAACACTTCCGGCAATTTTGGCGGGCTTCATGCTTGCAATCATAACGGTAATGAACGTAAATATGGCCGCTCCTATGAAAATAAACGGCGAAAAAGATACTTTTGTTCCCACATCAGAATTTGTTGAATACATCATATTCAGGAAGTAAGGAACAATGCCAAAGGAAACAACCGCACCAAGTAACAGACCAATCGGAATACCAATACAAGAGATTCTGATTGCCTGCTTATAGATAATTCTCTTTATCTGCCTTTGGGTCGTTCCAATCGTTTTAAGACGGCCATAGAATTGCACATCTTTTATGACAGAGACATAAAGAATATTATAAATCAGCAGATAGCCGCTAAAGGATATAAAAACTGCTAAAATTATTACAGCTAAAATAATAGTTCCACCATTTGCCTGTTCTAATGGTACAATTTCAAATGTTTGCCCTTCTGTAAAGTCAATCTCACGCCGCAATCTTTCACAGTTTTTGTCAGCATTATCATTGCCTTGAAAACGGATCATTGCCGTAACACTATTATCCAGTGATACATTTAAGCTATCCTTAAAAGCGGATGAAACATAAACATAACCACGATTATTTGTGCGCATTGGAATGTAGTCCGTATAGTAGCCCGACAGCAAAAAGGTGTCCGTGACATAATCATAGCTATCGCCAATTTGGTATGACAACACAATCTCCATCCCTATTTGCGGATCAGAAATGCCCATCTGTTCAAGCACCCATGTAGGTAGCATAATTTCGTTTTTACTTGATGGGTAATTTCCTACAACACCTGATATAGTAGGAAGACGGTGGTGTTCCCACTCTGTATCATTTATCCATACTACACCTAATCTTGCGTTTCTCAGTTGTTCTGTATCAACACTACCTAAACGCTGCTGTATACCTACGTCAAGGACAAGGTTTGATTTTGAAATTTCAACCAACTGATTTTCTGTTACATTTGTGATTCCGACATCAGCGGTAGTTCCCATTAACCGAATTTGTTGCATTTGGTAGGTTTCAAAGTAACTAAAACCAATACTGAATGTCGCAGTTATCATAAATGCAGTTAGCACAAGAGCAATGATTGCAAATAAATTACGCTGCCGTTCACGATGCAAACTGCGCTTTGCCAGCTTCTTTTCAATGTCACTGGTATCATTTTCAAAAGGCCATGTCATAGCTTGCCACCTCCTTATTCCACAATCCTGCCATCCTCAATGCGGACAATCCGATCTGCAAGGCGGGCTATGTCGTCATTGTGGGTAATCATTACAACGGTTTGCCGGAACTCCGCGCTGGTGCGCTTGATAAGTCCCAGCACCTCGGCGCTGGTCTTGCTGTCAAGGTTACCGGTTGGCTCATCGGCCAGCACAATAGCCGGTTTGGTAATCAGAGCGCGGGCAATCGCCACACGCTGCTGCTGTCCGCCAGAAAGATTATTCGGCATATTTTTCAGTTTATCTTCCAGCCCCAGCAGGTGAACGATCTCGTCCAAAAACTTCTGATCCACCGTGTCCCCGTCCAGCTCCACCGGAAGGACGATGTTCTCATACACATTCAGAATAGGAACAAGGTTATAGTTCTGGAAGATAAAGCCGATGTTGCGGCGGCGAAAGATGGTAAGCTGTTCATCGTTCTTCTTCGCCAGTTCTTCGCCCCGGACGATCACGGTTCCGCTGGTGGGAGTGTCCAGCCCGCCCATCATGTGAAGCAGGGTGGACTTGCCGCTGCCGGATGTTCCCACAACGGCCACAAACTCGCCGTCCTCCACGGAGAAGTTCACACCGTCAAGGGCGCGGGTAATGTTCGGCTCTGTGCCGTAATACTTTTTCAGATCAATCGCCTGTAAAACGCTCATACTCAAAACTCCTTTCAAGGCTTTCTGCCTGTTGATAAGGCTATTGTAAAACCCAAATGTCCGCGAAATGTTACAGCGGCCAAAAAATTTCATTGAAAATCGGGGGTGAAATGTTACAACGCTCGGACATTTCCGCCGAAAAACTGCCACTGGCAGCTTTATCGTCACACTGTTGCGAAAAGACTTACGGCGGGCAGCCGAGAATGACCGTCCGCCGCATTCTATTTTGTCGGCAGCATAATGGAAAATTCTGAACCCTTGCCCGGCTCAGAAACCACTTTGATGTAGCCGCCCTGCCGTGTTACGATCTCGCGGGTCAGATACAGGCCAATGCCCACGCCCTGCTGTTCGTGTACTTCTTCCTCACGATAAAAGCGCCGGAAGATAGCAGCCTGATTACTTTCGGAAATGCCCTTGCCGGTATCGGCTACTTTGATCTCCACATACATTTCCCACGGTATCACCGACACCGTAATTTTTCCACCTGCCGGAGTATACTTCACCGCATTGTCCAACAGGTTAAAGAGGGCTTCGGATGTCCACTTGCTGTCATGGGAAAAGGTCAAATTCTCCGGGCAGTCCACAGATACAGCGATTTTCTTTTTTTCCGCTGCATACACAATCCCACTCATGGCTTGCGCCACGGTATCAAAGAGGCAGACCGGTTTCTTATTCAACTGGATTACGCCCGTTTCCAACCGTGAGGTTTTCACAAGAGCCTGAAAGAGAAAGTCCAGTTTATCTGTCTGGGTGCGGATTCCACGGATAAAATCGGTACGCTCCGCCTCGGTCATAGGCTTTTCCAGCAGGGTGTCCGTCGCCATTTTCAGATTGCTTACCGGCGTTTTTACCTGATGGGAAATATCCGATACAAGGGTCTGTAACTCCTGCCGTTCCTCGTCCACCCGGCGACGGTTCTCCTGCATGATCTGGTAAAGTCTCGCCAGCCGGTGCCCGATTCTGGCGAGCTGGGTTTCGCTGTCCTCTGGCCGCTGGGGTGCTTCATTTCCGGCGATCATGTGGTCTAAGGTCTGGCACAGGTCAGTGGTAAACTGCGACAGTCGCTTTCCAAACGCCTGCGTCAGTACAAAAATCCCTACAATGGCGCACAGCAGCAGCGCCCCGCCTGTCAGCAGCACCGCAATCTGTTTTGTCACAAGAAAAAGAGCTATGGTGATCCCGGACATGGAGAGGACAAGCTCCATTGCCACCCGGCCAAACAGCCGCTTTACCGAGAGGTTTTGAAACTTCATTTTGCCTCGCCTCCCGTCCATTGATACCCCATGCCGTAAACGGTCTTGATGTAGGGTGCGCCGCCGTCGGCTTCAATCTTGTTGCGAATACGGCTGATGGAGGTTGTCAGGGTGTGTTCGTCCACAAACCGCTCGTCTATATCCCACAGCTTTTCCAAAAGCTGCCCACGGGTCAGCACTTGCCGGGGATTTTTACGAAACAGGTTCAGCATTTTGTACTCCATCGGGGATAGAGTCAGGGGCTTGCCGTTTAAGGAAGCCGTCTGCTCCGAGAAGTCCAGAAACAACCGCCCGTCGTCGTAAATGTCCTTGGCCGGTTTGTGGTGTTCCAGCATGGCGAACATGGCTTTGATTTTCCGCTGCAAGGCCCCAATCACAAAGGGCTTTGTGATGTAGTCCACCGCGCCCACCTCATAACCCCGTATCTGGTCGCTCTCCTGATCGTTGGCGGTCAGGAATATTACGATGGTGTCCGGGTGCTGAGGCTTTATTAGCTTGCATAGCTCAAAGCCGTTCCCGTCCGGCAGGTTGATGTCCAGCAGCACTAAATCAAATTCCCGCTGGCGGATGGCGTCGGCTGCGGTTCTGGCATTTAGGGCAGAAGTCACGCCATAGCCGTCTGCGGTCAGGTTATAGGCCACCATCTTATTCAAAAAACTGTCGTCCTCGACAATTAAAATCTGCTTCATATCCTCACTTCCTTTGCTTTTTGCAGATAGTATAACAGGCAAATGTCCGCGAAATGTTACAGCGGACGGATTTTTCAAAAAAGGGTTTCTTCCTTATTATAGGATAGCCCACTTTACAATACAATGCTCAAACTATGAACAATAAAGTTTAGCAACAATGCGCTTTGCATCATTTCGCCAATCGTCCATGAACTATAAAATGTATATGGGTGATGCAGAATGGCGAAAATCGAGGACTGTCCCGGCTTTGAAACGTTCGGAGCGGATGTCAAGGCAGC
>NZ_QVGY01000025.1:0-5262 GCF_003604105.1 Faecalibacterium sp. AF10-46
CCATCGGGTTTGAGGACATCGAGGGCGGGGCGCACGGTTATTTCCACTTGCTCGACAACCGCATTGCAATTCAGGAGGGCATGAGCCAGCTGCAAACCATCAAGACAGCCATCCATGAGATTGCCCATGCCAAGCTGCATGCCATCGACCCGGATGACCCGGAACAGACCAACCGCCCGGACAGCCGCACCCGCGAGGTGCAGGCCGAAAGTGTGGCCTATGCCGTCTGCCAGCACTATGGGCTGGACACGTCCGAGTATTCCTTTGGCTATGTGGCCGGGTGGAGTTCGGGCCGG
Source organism: Faecalibacterium sp. AF10-46 (assembly GCF_003604105.1). NCBI lineage: Bacteria > Bacillati > Bacillota > Clostridia > Eubacteriales > Oscillospiraceae > Faecalibacterium > Faecalibacterium sp. AF10-46. The sequence continues at coordinate 297 of NZ_QVGY01000025.1, forward strand.
GAACTGGCGGAGCTGAAAGCCTCTCTGGAAGTTATCCGCAGCGCAGCCCATGAACTGATCTCCGCGCTGGACGAACATCTGGCAGAACTGCGCCAGCAGCAGGAAACAGAACTTTCCACTGCACAGGAGGCTGCATTTGCGCTGGACAACGGCAATATTTTATTCATCCAGACCTGTGATTCCGGCTATGACTACACCCTGTATGGCCCGGATAATAAGGCTCTGGACGGCGGCCAGCTGGACGCACCCAGTCTGACCCTGCCGGATGCCGGGCAGGAAGCACTTAATCTGCTGGGGCAGACTGCCGCGGTGACGGAAGTCCTGTTGGGCGATAAGCTGGCAGCGTTCCAAGAGGTCGCAGAAACGGCCAACGAAGTTCCCACACCTGTTAAAATTCCAGACCCCGCCGCAGAGCCCACGGTCACGATTCTGTGGAGCGAAAGCGACAAGCTGCAGGACGGCGAAATCATGCCGCTGTCTGTGGCAAACCGTGTCTTTGAAGAGCTGGACACTGCCCAGCACACAGAACGGGAAAAGGACGGTTACGAGGGCGGCTGGTACGATAAGACTGCATTCCGCATTGATTTTACCCTGAACGGCCAGCCGGACAGCTACGAGGGGCGGCAGGATTTTGGTGATGGAGAGGGCTCTTTGGTGCAACATATCCAGAACTATCACGAATACTACGCCAAAGATGAAAACTGGAAGAATTTTGTTCTGCACAACAAAGGCCCGGAAGCGTGGGAACAAGACAAGGCAGAGTGGGAAATGGTGCTGACCGAGTTTATCCCGTACCTCAAACAACATTGCAATCTTTCGGCCATGGAACAGGCAGCCACCGCCGCTTTGCGGGAGGAACAGAACATTTCGCCGGAACAGACTTCCTATTACAACGCAGTTGTGACCTATGTACACGACTGCCGCCCGATGCTCAACCAAGGCCGGTATGACTTGCCGGAACCGCCCAAGTTGGCCGACTTCGACCAGAGTTTGCAGGACTACGAGGCACAGGTGCAGGCCGAGATCGCGCAGGAAGCGGCCGCTGCCGGAATGACCGTAGAGGAATACGCAGCGGCAGGTTTTGAAACACCGCAGCAGGACAGCTTTTCCATCTACCAACTGCGCAACGAGGATTCCACCCGCGATTACCGTTTTGAGCCCTACGACCGCCTGCTGGCTGCCGGTTTGACCGTGGACAAGGCCAACTATATGGAGGTGTATGCCGCGCCGCTGACTGCTGGCACCACGTTGGAGGACATCTACCGCACATTCAATGTGGACTATCCGGCAGATTTCAAGGGACACTCGCTGTCCGTTTCGGATGTGGTAGTGCTGCACCAGAACGGACAAAATACCGCTCACTACTGCGATAGTGTGGGCTTCCAGCAGGTGCCAGAGTTCTTGCGGGAAAACCCGCTGCGCACCGCAGAACTTTCCACCGAACAAAACGAAAACATGATTGACGGTGTGCTGAACAATGCGCCCTCTTTAGGTGAGTTGGAAGCCAAAGCAAAGGCCGGAGAACAAATTTCTCTGACGGACCTTGCCGCCGCAGTCAAGGCCGAGGAAAAGGCACCAAAAGCCAAGAAGTCACGCACAGCCAAGCCGAAAAAGCCGTCCATCCGGGTACAGCTGGATGCCGCAAAAAAGGAGCAGAGCAAGCAACCGCCGCCACGGGAAAAGACAAAAGAATTGGAGGTGTAAACCGTGCAGAAGTTTGAAAATATGGACTTGATCGCTGCGCTGGAAGCCATTATGCACCAGAACACCGCATACTATCAGAGCGATTTTGCCTATGACATCAAGATGCTGCGGGAGGCCGCCCGCAGCGACCAGCCGGAAGATAAGCTGCTGTTGTGGCTGTCCCGGCCTTCTGGAACATTCTGCTTCCGGGAACGGGACGTGCTGCTCAAAGACACGCAAGCCTACAACACATGGAAATTCTGCGGCGAGCAGACCTGCGACAGGATCCTTGCCTATGCGGTGGAGTTGACCGGCGCGGCCAACGGAACTGTGCAAGGCAATCTGTATGAACTGGACTATCAGCAGCATTTCCAGCATATCCGGGATGCCGCTCTGCTTGTGGGTGCCAATCGCCTGATCTACGAAAGTGGGATGCGGGAAATTGGCCTCAAAGAGCATTTCGACAGCCGATCGGACAAATATTTTGGAGAGTTCGTGCGGTATGAAATGCAGCCCCGTGACCCGGAACTTCTGCAAGCGGCCATCCGGCAGGAGCAGCGCAGTCGGGAATCTGCACAGCCCGGTGATTTCAAAGAACACCTTGCGGCATTGCACACCGGGCTGATCGAGGCCGAGGCACAGCGTATCGCGGCAAATATGAAGCGGCTGGCTGCTCCCAACAGCCCGGACAAGAATCATTTCATGGTAGAGGTATCGCCCTATTTCACCAAGCTGGCATCCAGCCGGGACACGGACCAGCTGCTTGCCATGCTGCCGTATAAATCTTTACATCTGTCCAGCGTAAAAGACCGTTTTGGCATCTACGCGCTGGTTGACAAAAACGAGAACCGAGATAAGAACATTCGCAAACCCCGTGCTTCCGTCCGCAAGCAGCTTTCCGAAACAAAGCAGGCCGCCAGCCCGAAAAAGGCAGCGGCCCGCAGCAAACAACACGAAATGGAGGTCTGACCATGAATTTCAGCGTAGAAGAAGAAAATTTGATCTGTATGTACCACACCTCTGACCGCCGCCGCACGATGGCACGGATGCTGGCCGCCCTGCCGGATATGGACACGGAAATGCGGCGGCTGGCAAACGGTACCATTGCAAAGTTGGAGCGTATGACCGATGCTGACTTTGACGGACAGAGGTTTGATTTTACGGGTGAATAATACCGTCAGCTTGACAATGACGCATTATTTTTAATCAAAGTAATGTGTCGTTGTCAACACAGAAATAGCCGGACACGGTGGCCTTGGGGTTGCTGTGTCCGGCTATTTTTCATGTATCAGTCTTTATCTCTTTTCTCGGTGGGATTTTCCGGCAGTTCGGCGGCATCTTCTACAATGTCGGTCACAAGCTGCTGGAAGTCAAACGCATTCTTTTCTGTAATAACGGGCTTGCCAGTTTCTGCTTCAAGAGCCTGCCGTGCAATACCGGCTACCTTGCCGCCGCGTTTAGCAACCTGCTTGTTTTCTTCAAAGGTCTGCGGCTTTGCAGTCTTGGAAATATCCGTGGTGGAGGCTTCCGCCAGCATGGTCAGCACAAGTTCCAAATCGGTCATATTGTCCCGGAGATTTTCTTTCGTCAGACCTTTCAGCCGCTTGTACTGCCCTGTGGTCATGCCAGACCATGCGCGGGAGATTTCATCGGTCAGGATAGCATACTCCTTGCCCTTTTGTACTCCGCGCTTCTTCCATTCATCCGTCAGTTCGTTTCGGATACGGATTGCCAAAAGCCGCTGGTGAATCCATTCTTCGGAGTAGCCTTTCTTCAAATAGGTATCAAGCGCACGGTCAATGGCCTGCTCCGGGTCGATTGTTTCCTCGATGCGTTCTTTGCCTACCATTGCCAGCCACGCCTTAAACGGTTCAGCTTTCGGAGATGGGATTGACTGGATGATGCGCAGGAGCTGTTCGGTGTTAGCAACATCCGTTTTGCGCTTTTTGCCGTCAGGAGCGGTCATTTTCAAACCATTACAATTTGTAATGGTTTCATTTCCTTCGTCTTTAAGACGCTTTTTTAGAACGCGCCAATAGTTCTGTGGGTCTGCGCTGTCAGTCAGAACAGCAATCACATCAACGATGGCAAAATACCATTCTTCCTTTTCTGCATCCCATGCAGTGCGGATTTTCTGATCTTCAAAAAGCTGGATAGAGCTGTTATCGTTCACTTCTGCCATAGAGGGTTCCTCGCTTTCGTTGTCTAAGTCTATTTTACATGATTTCGGGCGGAAACGCCACCCGGTCTAAGCGTTTGGAATTCAAAAATCCGAACAATATTTTGTGCAGATTTACCGTTCCTGCATCTGCTCCTTTCCCGGTGCTATCCGCAGAATGCCGTCCACATTCTGCTTTATGATGCCATACTCCTGCATCTGGCGTTTGATTTCGGCGTACTGCTGTTGCAGTTGCTTTTTCTGCTCGGTTAGTTGCTTATACTCGGCTTTCAGGGCGTAGAGGTCGGGCCGCTTTTGAAAGCCCTGCTCTTTCAGGGCCTTGGCCGCAGCTTCATAGAGAATCAGGGTGCCCTCGTGCCTGCGCCGGAATTGCTTTTTGTCAGCGGCCCGCTGGTATTCCTGCACCAGTGGACGCAGTTCCTTACAGGTGGTGACATCCTTTATCAGCACAGCCATTTCTGCAAGTCGGCGTTCGGCTGCTTTCAGCGCGGCGACAGCTTCGGTGCTGGCGGCGGTGATCTCGGCCACCCGGCTTTCCAAATCCGGGTAACTATCAATTTCATGCTCCGTCAGAAAGTTCAGCGTCCGGGCAGCCTGTTTCAGATTGTGGAGTTTTGCCCACTTCTCATACCCTGCGGACTGCTGGGCCTTAATGCTGTTCTCCAAATCAATCCGCAGCGAAATTTTGCGGTTTTCTTTGGGCTTCCGCTCCACGAACCGCCCTTTGATGCGCTCGGTGATGGCTTCTTCGGTGTAGGCTTCGCCCAGCGTCTTGCAGCGGGTGAACCGTTCCTGTCCGGGCGCGCGGAACGAAACATACTTGCCACGCTTGACCTCGTAACCCTGCTCCTGCAGGAGCCGCAGAAAATCGTCAAAATCCTTGGCCTGCGGGATGGCTGCATCTATGGCAGCTTTCAGCTTTGCCTTCCAGCTCATGCCCTTGCGGTGTGCGTCCCACTCGGCATAGCTCTTGCCCCGGTCTTGACCGGGGACCAACACAGACAGGCCGTGTTCTTTGCACAGACGGTCACTGGTGCGCCGGATGTAGGCATAACTCTGTCGGTTGGAAACATACTTGCGCTGGTTCACCATGTCCACTGCACA
>NZ_QVGY01000026.1:0-4153 GCF_003604105.1 Faecalibacterium sp. AF10-46
ATTAGTGAGATCATCGAGAAATGGATAAAAGGCATTTTGATAGATGGCATCACGGGCAACCTCTCCGGTCTGTTCGATAACGTAAATGCCAAGGTGGGCGAAATCGCTTCGGATGTCGGCTCTACCCCGCAGGCGTGGAACAGCGGCATCTTCAATATGCTGCGCAGCCTTTCCGAAACGGTGGTGCTGCCCATTGCAGCGGCCATCCTTGCCCTTGTGATGTGCCATGAGCTTATCCAGATGATTACCGAAAAGAACAATATGCACGACTTTGACACCTCCATGTTCTTCCGCTGGATTTTCAAGTCTGCTTTTGCCATCCTCATTGTCAGCAACACATGGAATATCGTTATGGGTGTGTTCGATGCCACCCAGAGCGTTGTCAATCAAAGTTCCGGCGTTATCATCGGCGAAACGTCCATCCACTTTGACCGCCTGATACCCGGACTGGAATTTCAGCTGGAAAGCATGACCATCGGCAGCCTGCTCAGCCTGTGGTTCCAGACCCTTGTGGTGGGCCTGACCATGAACATCCTGTCCATCTGCATTTTCCTTGTGACCTACGGCCGCATGATCGAGATTTACGTTGTGACCGCGCTGGGGCCTATCCCGCTTGCCACCATGGGCAGCAGCGAGTGGCGCAGTACCGGGCAGAATTATTTGAAGTCTTTGCTGGCACTGGGTTTTCAAGCGTTCCTGATTATGATTGTCGTTGGCATCTATGCGGTGCTGATACGCAACATTTCAGGCGCAGCGGACATTGCCGGGGCCATCTGGGGCTGCATGGGCTATACTGTGCTGCTCTGCTTTTGTCTGTTCAAGACCGGCAGCATCAGCAAGTCCGTATTCGGTGCCCATTGAGAAAGGAGCGTTTGAATGGCGTATGTGACCGTTCCCAAAGATTTGACCCATGTAAAATCCAAAGTCTTATTCGGGCTGACCAAGCGGCAGCTGGTCTGCTTCGGCGGCGCGCTCCTCACGGGCGGGCCGCTTTATTTTTTGACCCGGGACTATCTTTCCAACAGCGCGGCGGCCCTGCTGATGATTTTTGCCATGCTGCCGGGGTTGCTGTTCGCGCTGTTCGAGCGGCACGGCCAGCCCCTTGAAGTAGTGATTCAGCAAATGATTCAGTGCTGCTTTATCCGTCCCAAGGAAAGGCCCTATCAGACCAACAATGCTTACGCCGCCCTTGTGCGGCAATACCAAATGGAACAGGAGGTAAAGGCCATTGTCCAGAAAAACGACACCCCGCGAAACCGAAAAGCCCAAAAAGCTCACCCGCGCCCAGAAAAAAGAAATTGATGCCGTTCTCCGCAAGTACAAGGGGGATGGTAAACCCCGCACGGCGCAGGCCACCATCCCGTATGAGGCCATCTACCCGGACGGTGTGTGCCGCATTGACCGACGCACATTCTCCAAGTGCATTGCCTTTGAGGACATCAGCTATCAGCTGGCCCAGCCGGAAACAAGAACCGCCATCTTTGAACATCTGTGCGACCTGTACAACTATGTGGATGCTTCCATCCATGTGCAGCTGTCTTTTCTCAATCGCAAGGTTGACCCGGTGCAGTACGCAAAAAGTTTTGAGATCGCACCGCAGGGGGATGATTTTGACGACATCCGCGCCGAGTACACCGCCATCCTGCAAAAGCAGCTTGCCAGCGGCAACAACGGCATTGTCAAAACCAAATACCTGACCTTCACCATCGAGGCCGACAGTCTGAAAACAGCGCGGGCCCGTCTGACCCGCATTGGCCTTGATCTGCTGGGCTACTTTAAGACCATGGGCTGCGTGGCACACGTCATGGATGGGCGGGAACGTTTGGAGGTGCTGCACGGCATCTTCCACCCGGACGGCGAACCGTTCCGCTTTGACTGGGACTGGCTGGCACCCTCCGGCCTGTCCACCAAGGACTTTGTGGCTCCATCCTCCCTCTGCTTCGGCACGGCCAAGACCTTTGGTTTGGGTGGCAAGTATGGAGCTGTGAGCTTTTTACAAATCCTTGCGCCGGAACTTTCGGACGAAATGCTGGCCGACTTTCTCAAAACCGAAAGCGGCATTCTCGTCAATCTCCATGTGCAAGCCATCGACCAGACCGAGGCCATCAAGACGATTAAACGAAAAATCACTGACCTTGATGCTATGAAGATTCAGGAACAGAAAAAGGCTGTCCGTTCCGGGTACGACATGGACATACTCCCCAGTGACCTTGCCACCTACGGCGAGGACGCCAAAAGGCTGCTGAACAAATTGCAGACCCGGAACGAACGGCTTTTCATTCTGACTTTTTTAGTGCTGAATGTGGCCGACACCAAGCAAAAACTGGGCAACGATGTGTTCCAAGCGGCGGGCGTGGCGCAGAAGTACAACTGCTCTCTTGTCCGGCTGGACTACCAGCAGGAGCAGGGCCTTGTGTCCAGTCTGCCGCTGGGTATCAACCAAATAAAGATTCAGCGCAGCCTTACCACTTCCAACGTTGCGGTGTTCGTGCCCTTTGTAACGCAGGAGCTTTTCCAGAGCGGTGCGGCCATGTACTACGGCATCAACGCAAAATCCCACAACATGATCATGCTGGACCGCAAGCAGGCCCGGTGTCCCAACGGCTTGAAGCTGGGCACGCCCGGCAGCGGCAAATCCATGAGCTGCAAGTCCGAAATCGTCAGTGTGTTTTTAATGACTGCTGACGATATTTTTATTTCAGACCCAGAGGCCGAGTATTATCCGCTGGTCAAGCGGCTGCATGGGCAGGTCATCAAACTTTCGCCCACCAGCAAGGACTATGTGAACCCGCTGGACATCAACCTGAACTACTCCGAGGATGATAGCCCGCTTGCCCTGAAATCGGATTTTGTGCTGTCGTTCTGTGAGCTGGTCATGGGCGGCAAAACAGGTCTGGAAGCGATTGAACGCACCGTGATAGACCGTGCCGTGAAAGCCATCTACCGCCCCTATCTGGCGAATCCCTGCCCGGAGAATATGCCGATTTTGTCTGACCTCCACCAAGCCCTGCTCGACCAGCACTTGCCGGAAGCGGACCGGGTAGCGCAGGCATTGGACTTGTATGTGTCCGGCTCGCTGAATTTGTTTAATCACAAAACGAATGTGGACATCCACAACCGGCTCGTGGCCTTTGACATCAAAGAGTTAGGAAAACAGTTAAAAAAAGTGGGGATGCTCATTATCCAAGACCAGATATGGGGCCGCGTCACCCAGAACCGCAGCCAAGGCCGGGCCACATGGTATTTTGCAGACGAGTTCCACCTTTTGCTGAAAGAGGAACAGACCGCCGCGTACAGTGCCGAGATTTGGAAGCGCTTCCGCAAATGGGGCGGCGTGCCCACAGGTGCCACCCAAAATGTGAAGGACCTTCTTTCTTCCCCGGAGATTGAGAACATTCTGGAAAACAGCGACTTCATCACGCTGCTGAATCAGGCATCCGGCGACCGCAAAATCCTTTCGGAACGGCTGAACCTCTCCGCAGACCAGCAGAAGTACATCGACAATTCGGAACCGGGCGAAGGACTGCTGATTTTTGAAAACGTGGTGCTTCCGTTTTCCAACCCCATCCCGAAAAACACCCAGCTCTATAAGATCATGACCACCCGGCTCAGCGAGGTGGTGGAGCTATGAGCTTAACACATTTCAGCTTGTTTTCCGGCATCGGCGGCATCGACCTTGCCGCGGAAGCAGCGGGGTTTACCTCTGTCTGTCAATGCGAGTGGGCGGCATTTCCCGCCGCTGTGCTGGCAAGCCACTGGCCGGAAGTGCCCCGTTTTCAGGACATCACCACTGTAACAAAGGAGGCTTTCTTTGAAAAAACAGGACTTCGCACCGTCACCCTCATTTCAGGTGGCTTCCCGTGCCAGCCGTTCTCCACCGCAGGGCGGCAGCGCGGCTTCCACGATGAACGCTACCTGTGGCCCGAAATGCTGCGGGTCATCCGGGAATTGCAGCCCCGTTGGGTGCTTGGAGAAAATGTTGCTGGCTTCCTCCGTATGGGGCTCGACAAAACGCTCATTGACTTGGAGCAGGCAGGTTACGATGTTCGGGTTTTCGTATTACCTGCTGCTGCCGTTGGCGCGTGGCACGAACGGAAACGGGTATTCATCATCGGCTCCGCTGCTTCCCACACCCCTTGCCAGCGACACCGGG
>NZ_QVGY01000027.1:0-3251 GCF_003604105.1 Faecalibacterium sp. AF10-46
CGGTCGCTGTCGAACAGCTCTTGAATCCCTGTTTCCAGCCGGTCCGTAATTTCTTTCATCCGTTCCGCGCTGTCTTTGCCGTTCAGGATGATGGGGATAACTTTCTGCGGTTCCGTTTCAGGCTGAACAGGCGGCGGGATGTTGGCCGCATCCCGCAGGATTTCCGATGCAGGAAAAGACAGCACCCGGTATTCCTCTGGCACGGGCTGGTCCTCGTGGACTTTCTGCCACTCGTCCCCGCTTTTGACAAGGTAGCCGTACTGGGTAAATGCACCCTGCTCCTGCTGGGCCACATAGCGGCCAAACTGCGCCGTGTCGATGCCGCCTTTCCATTCGTCCGGCATATCCACCATGCCGGAGCGATTCAGGTAGTAATCTCCTAGCTGGGCAGGCCCGTGCACATCCGGCAGATGCACATAGTAGTCCACGTTTTCGGGAAAGTCGGTGATTCTCCCGATGCTGAAAAGCTCACTCTGCGGGGCTTGCAGGGCGGCGTTCAGCTCTGCGCGTTCCCCGGCAGAAAGCGTTTCCAGCCGTGCGGCCAGAAAGTTCAGTTCGTCCACATTGGATGCCAGCACCAAGTTATAAGGAATTGCAAAGCGTTTTTCTTCCTCGGCAAAGTAGCCGGAAATGAAAAGGCTCTGCGGATTATCGGACGAAATGCCGATTTGCCGCAGGGCTGCTTGTACCTGTTCGGTTGTGGTGGGCAGGTCCAGCCAGACGCCATCCCTGCCTTGCTGCTGCCGATTTTGCAGCTGGATGGAAAATAATTCGCTCATTTGGTCACACTCCTTTTTTTTGCTATCCTACGGATAGAGAGAGCCGGTTATGGCAAAATGAATGCTTCACCTTACCATAACCGGCCCTCGTATTTTTGCCTTACTCTTTGCGCTCTACCCGGTAATTGACGTACTTGCCTCCCGTATCTGCCAGAAGCACCGTTGCATCATAGGTTTTGCCTGTCTTTTCGGAATAGAGGCCCTTGACCTTTGCCTTACCGTTTTTGAGCAGAGCAGCGGCGATCTTCGGCGTGAACGCCTTTTTGCGCTGCTCAAAGAAGCGGTCATTCTTCCACATCACGAACTGACAGCTACGATTCCCGCAGTAGAAGTTTTTCTTGCCCTCATAGACGTTTTCACTGCACCGGGGACACTTGCCGATAATAACCCGTTCCGACTGGAACAGGTTTTGCTTATCTGCACTGATACAAGAATAGGTCTTGACCAGCTGGCGCACCTGCGCTTCAATTTCGGCCATGAACTCGTCCGGGTCTGCATTGCCCTTGGCAATCTCGGTCAGACGGTTTTCCCATTCAGCAGTCAGAGCGGGAGAGGTCAGGCTTTCCGGCAGAACCACCGCCAGATTGATGCCGTCCTTGGTGGGGACAAGCTGCTTGCTCTTGCGCTGCACAAAGCCCATTTGCACCAGTTTTTCCAGAATCGCGGCACGGGTGGCGGGTGTGCCCAGCCCCTTGCGTTCTGCGTTTTCCGGCATATCCTCGGCTCCGGCCCGCTCCATTGCTGACAGGAGTGTATCTTCGGTGTAGGCTTTCGGCGGGGACGTGAAATGTTCCGAAATATCAGATACAACAGAATAACTTTGTCCCTCGGTCAGTTCCGGCAGGGTGTTCAGGGTTTCCGTTTCTTCTTCGCCGTCTGCTTTCAGGGTGGAGCGGAACCTCTGGTCGATCTCTTTCCAACCGGGAACAAGCACGGTCTTTCCCTTGGCGGCGAACTCGTTCCCTGCACAGGAGAACACAGCAGTCACAGTTTCGTACTCATGGGGTGCAGCCACGGCGCAGAGCAGCTTGGAGCAGACAAGGTTCAGCAGCTTGCATTCACTCTCGGCAAGACCAGTGAAACCCTGCTTTACAAATTCTGCGGTGGGAATGATGGCGTGGTGGTCCGATACCTTTTTGCTGTTCAGCACCCGGCCTACTTCCGCAGTCAGCGCAAGTCCTTGGGCAAAGGGCAGCAGTCCCAGCAGATCAGACACAAGATGTTGTGCTGTCTGGCCCATGTCCTCGGTCAGATATTGGCTGTCGGTGCGGGGATAGGTCAGCAATTTCTTTTCGTAAAGCTGCTGGGCGTAATCAAGGGTCTGTTTTGCGGTAAAACCGAACAGACGGTTTGCTTCCCGCTGCAATGTAGTCAGGTCATAGAGCTTGGGCGGCTGTTCTGTCTTTTTCTCCCGCTTGACAGAAGAACAGATAGCAGATGCCCCGGCACAGGCATTTTTCAAAGTGTCGGCCTCGTCCATGCTGGCAATGCGTCCACTGTCTGCTTTCAGACTGCCGGACTGGATGCCGACTGTGTAATACCTTTCTTTCTGGAAGCGCAGGATTTTTGCATCCCGGTCCACCAGCATTTTCAATGTCGGTGTCTGTACGCGGCCCACGGTCAGAGTCTTGTGGTACAGCACCGAAAACAGCCGCGTTGCATTGATGCCCACCAGCCAATCTGCTTTTGCACGGCAGAGGGCCGATTGGTACAGCGCATCATAATCCGAATCCGGGCACAGGTTTGCAAAGCCCTCCCGGATGGCGGCATCCTCCATGCTGGAAATCCAGAGCCGCTTTACGGGTTTCGTGCAGCCGGCCATTTGGTAGACAAAGCGGAAGATCAGTTCTCCCTCCCGGCCTGCGTCGGTTGCGGCAGTCACACTGTCCACATCCGGGCGGTTGAGCAGGGCACGCAGAACTTCAAACTGCTGTTTCTTCTCGTCCGGGACAATGAACTGCCACGGCTGGGGCAGGATGGGCAAATCCTCATACCGCCATTTGCAGTATTTTTCGTCGTACTGGCCAGCCTCGGCAAAGGACACCAGATGCCCGATGCACCAGCTGACCAGATACCCGCCACCCTGCCAATAGCCGTTTTGCTTTTCAGCGGCCCCGATCACGGCGGCAATGTTGCGGGCTACGCTGGGCTTTTCGGCAATTACCAGCTGAACGCTCATGTTTCGTCCTCCTGTCCGTCCTCTGAATGAATTTCGATTTCAGCCGGTTCCTCGTCTGCATCTTCGTCCTCGCCAAAATCGTATTCGTCCAGATCATCGTGCCCGGTGGTATCGGCCTTGGGCTTGCGGAACTTGAAATAATAGAGTGCTGCACCACCGCCCGCCAGAGCCAGCACCAGCAGGATCATCAGACTGCCTATGTTGAACTTCGGCTTTTCCTGCGGCGTTTCGGTATCAGTTTTCACCGCTTCCGGGGCCGTGCAGCTCCGCAGGCTCTTTTCACACAAGGGGCA
>NZ_QVGY01000028.1:0-2518 GCF_003604105.1 Faecalibacterium sp. AF10-46
AGGTGCACCAGATATTGAACGTCAAATCGTAAGATTTGGCGTTCTTTCTTTATGTAAGAAAGCGGCTGCACACTTTCTGCACACCGTTTGCACATTTGCCCGAATCAGGGGCTTTTCTGCGCAAGGTTTGCACAGCCTGCTTTCCTTTGCATAAAAAGAAGAAATTTTAGGCGAACAAGGCTCTCGTCAATTCTCTGCGTTCGTCTGCATCCATCAGCCGGATGGCTTCAAGGATCTCCTTACCGGAGATTTTTGTTGCCGCCGGCTTTTCGTTTTGCCGGGGCTGGGGTGCTGCCGGGGTCAGGTCTTGGGAATAGAAGTTGGCTTCGATCTTCTCGGTCAGCTCCAGCCGAGGCTTGTCCTGCGTGTGGGCATAGGTGTCCATTAAGACGGCAGCAGTTGCATGACCGGTGTTGCCCTGCACCGATTTGAAGTCACCATCCGACTGCAAGAGCTGGTAGGTGGCACTGGAATGCCGCAGACCATGGAATACGATCTGCTCGAACTCCGGGTGCGCTGACCGCCATTGCCGATACCACTTGGTCAGCAGTTCTGGCGCAATGGGCAAGCCGTCCGGGAGCCGGAACAGTTGCCCGCAGTTGCTGTACTTTTCCGGGGCGTTCTGCTCGTCCTGCTTCAGCTTTTCCAACCATGCCAGAAGTTCTTCCTTCAAGGGCTTCGTCATATACAGGACGCGGTTGGACTTCTTGGTCTTGGGCTTTTTCAGGATGAGAGAGGATTTGCTTCCCTCACGCCTGTCCGGGAAGGTGTGATACATCTGATTGGGGTCGAGCTTTTCCAGAGCGTCCTTGTTGGCTCGCTGCATGGTTTTGCTGACCGAGATGGTACCACGACCATCGGCGGCATCAAAATCCAAATCACTCGGCTGTAAGCCGAGAATTTCGCCCTCACGGAGCGAAAGGATCATGCTCATGTGCACCGCCAGATGCAGGGCAGGGTTCTCGATGGTCTGCAAGGCTGCCAGCATGGTTTTCTCGTCCCAGATGATGCGTTCCTCGACGTTGACCTTGGGGGCATCACGGGGCAGGGGAATCTTGTGGATCAAGTCCCATTCCACCGCATAGGAAAATGCGGTCTTGAGCAGCGTGTGGACTTCGTGGATGGAGGTGCTGGACAGCAGCCGCTTTTTCTGCTTCTCGGAAAGCTTCTGCTTTACGCCGTGCACATACTGCCCGCAGGGGGTCTTGGCAAGGGTTGCATAGAACTTCTCAATGTCGTAGGTTCGCAGCTCCTGCACCTTGCGATTGCCGATATAGGGCACAATAAGGTTCTGCACCATCGCTACCGACTGCGTGTAGGTCTTGGGGGACCACTTGTGTTTGGTGGACTGGATCGGGATCCACTTGTACAGCATTTCCTCTACCGTCATGGTATCGGGGACGAGGAATGTGCCGTCCAGCAATTCCTTTTCGACCGTGATCTTTCGCTCCTGCGCCTCCTTCCTAGTCTTGAAACTTTCCCATCCCTCGCAGGGTTTGCCGGAATGGTCTTTGTACTTGTAACGGACGGAGTAGGAATCTCCGCGCTTCATAATAGATGCCATAGATTACCTCCCTCAGACCGCTGCAAACCAGTTGTCGAAGCTCTGCTTGTTCACCCGGATGCTGGTGCCGATGCGTAGTACCCGGAAATCCTTCGTGGTGTTGCACAGGTTGTACGCCGCACGGGGAGAAATCGCCAAAAGCTGGGCAATCTCCTCTACCCGGTAAACAAGGGGTTCGTGCTTGGATGCTTTGGTCTGGTCAGAAGATTCTGTGGCAGGGGATTTGGACGCTTTCATTGTAACCGGGTTCGAGTCCTTTTGCAAGGACTTATTCGTATAATCTTTAGATTTCACATCTTCGGTCATGTCAGGCCGATTCATATTCATAGGCAGACCTCCGTTTCCTTGTAACCGGGTGCCGGGGCAGAAAGTGCCAGCTTTCTGCCCCAAACGTTCCCGATGAGTTCAGATTTCCGAGTGCCCCTCCTGTTTGCGGGGTTGCGCCGTTGGTTTGTTTTGCCCCTGTTCTGCCTGTAAGCGGTTCAGCAGTTGCAGAACGGAATCTCGTGCTTTCTCCTTGACCTGCTCCTTACCTTTCTGACGGACTTCCGGCTTCAGGAGCTTCTCCTGCAGACGTGCGGTGGTGGTCTGCATGGTCTTGAGAAACTTGTCCAGCACGGTGTCCAACCGATGGGCGGCGTATTCTCTCGTGGTCTGCGGAGCCTTACGTTCCGGGGACAGCACCCACTTCTTCGTGTCCTCGATCATCCGCATATCTTCCTTGCGAGTCTCGGTGCGCACTACGTCCGTCACTACCTCCACCGCCTTGTCGTAGGCTGCAGCCGAAACATCCTCCAGCAGGGTCTCCATGTCCGAAACTTTCAGGGTCAACTCGTCCAGCTTGCTCTGCTGGGCGGCAAGCTGCTCCTTCTGTTTGGCAAGGATGAAGTCCTGCTTTTCCAAATACTTGCGGTTGCCATACTCCGCTTCTTCCTCCAATTCCAGACCATGCCG
>NZ_QVGY01000029.1:0-2316 GCF_003604105.1 Faecalibacterium sp. AF10-46
ATCGGCTGGGTCAGCGGTGTTACCACCGCCTTCCCGCCTAAGAACCGTACGTGACAGTTTCCCGTCATACGGCTCAAGCATTTCATCACTTTTTCAAGCGGTTCTCAGCATAAATTCTCTGACAGGCGCAATGAACGTAGCGCATATTACGAACTTCTTCCATGCCAGCCTTTGCCTTTGGTGCAAGGTAGAAGATTTCTCTTTCTTCCGTTACATCCATCGGCATTCCGCAGTGGTAGCACAGTCCGTTCTGGTTTTTCCAAATCATCTTGAATTTTCCAGTCAGCCGGTGCATTCCTTTATCGAATTTCCTTTTTTGGAAATACGCCTCATCGAGGAACGGATTTGCAGTAGCTTTTATCTTGGTATGTCGCACAATGGCTGTGCTGTCCACCCGTATCAGCTCCTTGTTTTCCGTAGAGAACACCCAGTTCCGATTACCGACACGATGCCAGTATCTCGTGGAAATCCACCACTTGTTCTTCTTTGGGTGCCGTCTTTTAGCCCATCGCCACAGCAGTTCGTACAGGACATAGTCCAGATGCGCGAACGCATCAC
The DNA here is from genome assembly GCF_003604105.1 of Faecalibacterium sp. AF10-46. Classification (NCBI taxonomy): domain Bacteria; kingdom Bacillati; phylum Bacillota; class Clostridia; order Eubacteriales; family Oscillospiraceae; genus Faecalibacterium; species Faecalibacterium sp. AF10-46. Next base: position 559 of record NZ_QVGY01000029.1, read on the forward strand.
TTGCGCATACGGACTGGTGGTAATTAGTCCAACCTCGAATTTGTTCATTCAACTTCATAATCAGAACATCTTGCTGCCACGCTTTTCCTCTGCGGAGAATCGTGTCAGAGATATTGGAAACGATAGCCTTGACCGCCTTTTGGGAAGGCTTGATAATCAGCTTTTCGTTATACTTTCTGAAGTTCCAGCCGAGGAAGTCAAAACCATCGTCAATGTTGGTGACAACGGTCTTTTCATCAGAAAGTTCCAATCCGCGTTCAGCGAGAAACTCTCGAATCAGCTCCTTTGCTTCAAGAGCCAATTCAGGTGTTGCCGCTGTGACCACAAAATCGTCTGCATAGCGGACGAAGTTTACTTTGTGGGCATTCTTAAATCTTGAATCGACCTTGCCGAGCGCGTTCGTGTGAAAGCGTTCGACCAGCTTCTTCTCGATACCATCCAGCGTCATGTTCGCCAGAATGGGGGAGATAATACCACCTTGCGGAGTTCCTTCCTCGGTAGGAAAGAGTTCGCGCTGATAGATAAATCCCGCCTTTAAGAACTGCTTCAAAATGTTCTTGTCCATGGGGATGTTCGCCAGAAGCCAATCATGGCTGATATGGTCGAAACAACCTTTGATGTCACCCTCCAAAACCCACTTCGGAGAAATGTGCTTGCGCGACAGTGCATTGAACAGATATTCGCAGGCATCCTGTGCGCATCTTCCTTTTCGGAAACCAAAGGATTTCCCATCTGCTGTTGTTTCCGCCACCGGCTCCAGTGCCAAAGCATAGAGAGCCTGCATTGCGCGGTCATACATTGTAGGAATGCCCAATGGACGCTTTTTCTTCTTGTCCTTCTTTTCGATATACACTCTACGGAGAGGACGCGCACGATACCCTTTATCTGTCAGCGATAGAACCGCTTTCATTTTCTTCGCCGGGGTGTTCCAGAGAACACCATCCACACCGGGAGTCTTGCGCCCATCGTTGGTAACGACACGCTTAACAGCCAGTGCTTTGGCGTAAAAGGAATGTGTCAGAAGATACTGAAGTCGTTTTACTGCGTTGTAGTCTTTTTGCTGAGTTGCCTTGACAATCCTGATTTGTAGCCTGTTGACTTCCCGCTCTGCCTTATGCCAGTCAATGTTTTTCCATTGGGCACTCAACATAGCTTCGTCCGACAGCTTCTCAGAAGTTTTACCTTCCGTCGTTGAATACTTATCGTTCACAGGGATACCTCCAATCTTGCCATGAAATACCCGGAATAAGTCAGCACCCTTTCAGGTCAGGGCAAATTTTGAACCCCTATGCTCACTGTTACAGTGAACCGTTCGCTTTTTATTCCATCTCATACCCTCTGCACCGTTTCTCCCTCTTGCGAGGTCGATACCTTTATCAAAGGAGTGCATAGGGTTTTCCACGTTCCACGTAATGCATAATTCATGAATGCCTTAGCCGCCATCTTTGAACCGGGAGGATTTGTGTCCATTTGCTTCGGGGTAGCGAAAGGCCCCTTGGCCACCTCCAGCACCTTTTGGTGTAGGTGTATCAGCCTTATTTCACCTATTCCCTGTAACGATCCTTACGATGGTTCACATTACATTCGACATAGCATTCTTTACCCTAACGGTACGTCTGCTTTTAGGCTGGCAGATTTCCCATATTGTCCTGTGAGCTTCCCAACGCCGGCTTTTGACCAGTGCAGGTCACAGTAGGGTTACTCCAAATGGATAGAGTAGCGTTTACACGCAATACATTACGCGACTTCGTGTCGCAC
>NZ_QVGY01000003.1:0-75944 GCF_003604105.1 Faecalibacterium sp. AF10-46
GTATGGGCGAACTCTGTTCCAGTCGATGGTCAGCCCTTGGATAAACAAATCGTTCATACAGCACTCCATACTATATAATGTAAGAAACACTTAGCTCCGCTCAAACCCAAGATAGCGGGTGCCCTGAAAACTCAGCTTTCCGATGTCGCCCTGCACGAGCAGACCATAATCGCTTCCGTCCACTTCAAATTCCATCCGGTCGCCGCTCTCCACCTGAAAAGTCACATAGTACGATGTAAATGTGCTAGTGTCGTATCCGTGCGCACCGGACATATCTCCGGCATTGGCACTGCTGGAATGCGAAACATCGGTGCGCTTTGCTACCACTGTTGCCGGAACGGTAAGTCGCGGCGAGTGGTTGTTTTTGTTCCATGTGCGGAGATTTGAAATTAGAGCAAAGAAAAACATTCCAATAAAAAGCAGGAACAGGATTGGGAAAATGAAGCTGAATATAGCGTCAAACCATCCAAAAAACATTTTACTCCTCCAAAATTTCTTCCAGCAGGTCCTTTACATCGTCCAGAAAAGATTCTTCTCCAAGGGTGTTCACCTTGAAGAACACCGCCTGACTGCCGCCTGCGGTGATGGCAGACAGGCGGATCGGACTGTCTCCATTCTGGAACAGGGTCAGCGTCAGGCTCAGGCGGTTGCCGCCTATCATGCTGTACCGCTCAAACACACGGACACTGCACCGGGCGTCGCCTTCTTTGAAGTCACTGCCTGCTTCCAGATCGGCCGACCAGCTGCTGTCCGGGATCTCCTGTTCCAGCTTCCGAAGCAGCTTGTCAAAGTTTTTGTTTCGGATGGTCTTTTCAAAGATTGCCATAATGGTTCCTCCGTTCTGACAATTAAAAATCGGTCCCTTATTTTTGATACGAGCAGAGCCACAGGAAAATTGCGGAGAAATCGCTTGAAGAGAGGAATTTTGTCTAATTTGATTATAGCATATCTTTTGGAAGAACAAAATACTTTATGTACGCCGCCCGCAGGCGGCAATAATCAGTCCGGGGGAAATTCCAACTCGCCAAACTCCGCATCGGTCAGCAGTTTCAGCTTTTCGATAACACCTTCCGACAACTCCCGCAGGGCGGTTTCATCGGGCATCAGGTAGCACTGCATCAGCCGCAGTTCGTGGATAAGTCCCATCCGGGTGCCGGTGTTGTAGAGCATCATCAGCATGAGTTCCTCATGGTCAAAGTTCATGGGTAGACCTCGCTTTCCGGCATCCGATTGGGTTGCACTCCGGGGCATCGCATTTTTCCTTGAGATTCATCAGCACCGAAGGACGTTCCGGCTGCTTGTCCAGAAACCCCCGTAAATCTTTGAAGCCGATGCTGTCCACATAGTGCACAGACACCTCGCCATTGCGTTTGAGTGCGATCACATCGCTGACCGACAGGCTGTGCCCCTCAAAATCCTGCGGACGGGAGAGGTTGAACACCTGAAACAGTTCTTCCAAAACCTCGTTGTTCGGCACATCCTGCCACATGGCGGGCAAATCAGCATAGCCCTTTTGTAACAGGGCATTGCCGCACTCGATCACGATACACAGTTTATCTTCTATTTACATGGATTTACAGGAAAGCGGCTACCAATTTTAGCAGAGAGCCGGAAAACAGAGTTCAAAAGGTGCTTTATGGGGCTTCATTAGCTGGAAACCTGATTTTATTAGCTGAAACCGAAAATTCTGCTAATGGCATTAGCTGGCTAATTTTGGTGATAGGTTCAAAATGAAAAATGCGAAGATCGTCTTTCACATGGAAAAATGACCTTCGCATTTTCATAAAGGGATACCCCAGACAGGATTCGAACCTGCGGTCTCCTCCTTAGGAGGGAGGCGCTTTATCCAGCTAAGCTACTGAGGCATATTATGTATTATCGTTGATTTTTTGAAATTCGACGCACTTGGAAACAAATGTGTGGAATGCTTTTCACAACGAAGTGACCGACTGCATTGCAACTGGGACGATGGTGAAGTTGTTGCATCAAAATTTGTTGGGAAAACTCTGATCCCCGGCCTTGCTTTTGATTAGAGCAATCACTTCTGCACCCAAGGTATCAGGTTGACCGAATTCTTAGGAGGCTTGCGCTCTATCCATCTGAGCTACGGAGACGGATACCCTATTATAATACAGCATTTTGCGGATAAAATCAAGTTGAACCGGCGGGCAAAATGGTGTATGCTATAGAGGAAATGAAAATAGCCGCGGCAGGCTTTGCCGCGTGCGGAGGAGCTTATGGAAAAAGCAAAAGGGAAAAAGCTGTTTTACCGCCCGGCGGGCAAGCGCAAGGGGATGTATACGCCTACGCAGATCATCTGTGTGAGCTTTGTCATCGTGATCGCGCTGGGCACCTTTCTGCTCAGCCTGCCGGTTGCCAGCAAGCACGGGCGGCTGGATGTGCTGAATGCCATGTTCACCGCCACAAGCGCTACCTGCGTTACTGGTCTGATCGTGCGGGATACCTGGACCCAGTTCACCTACTTTGGGCAGGCGGTGATCCTGCTGCTCATTCAGGTGGGTGGTCTGGGGTTGGTCACCCTCACCAGCTTCTTCGCGCTGGCTATGCGGCGGCGTATGGGCTTCCGCGATCTGCGGCTGCTGGGAGAAAGCGTCTCAGCGGACGGATATGCGCAGGCCAAGGACGTGCTGAAGATCGTGGTGGGACTGGCTGGCCTGTTTGAAGGCATTGGCATTGTGCTGCTGCTGTTCGCCTTTGTGCCGCAGTTCGGGCTGGAAGGCATCTGGGTGAGCGTGTTCACGGCCATCTCGGCTTTCTGTAACGCGGGCTTTGATCTGTTTGGCCGGTTCGGCCAGTATTCCTCACTGGCACCCTATGTGAACAATTACTATGTTCAGGCCGTTGTGATGTTCATGATCATCTCCGGCGGTCTGGGTTTCATGGTATGGGTGGAGATCGGCGAGTACCGCAAAAAACACCGCTTGTCTCTGCAGGCTAAGGTGGTGCTGAGCTTCTCGGTGATCCTGTGGCTCGGCGGCGCGGCGCTCATCGCGCTGATGGAGTGGAACAATCCTGCCAGCATGGGCGGGCTCTCTGTGCCCGGCAAGCTGATGGCGGCGCTGTTCCAGTCGGTGTCCACTCGTACTGCGGGCATGAATACCATCGACCTTGCGGCCTGCGGCCCCATCACCAAACTGCTGATGAGCGCGCTGCAGTTCATTGGTGCGGCACCCGGCTCTACCGGCGGCGGCGTGAAGGTGACTACGTTCGCTGTGATCATCCTGACGATCCGCAGTGTGGCTCAGGGCCGCGATGACTGTGTGATCGCAGAGCACCACATCGAGTCCAAGACGGTTTATCGTGCTTTGACCATTATCGTGCTCGGCGGGCTGGCGGCGGTTGGCTCGGCTGTGGTGGTGTACTACAACACTTCGGAGGCGGTATCGGTCATTGACGCTATTTTCGAGTCCTGCTCTGCCTTTGGCACAGTTGGCCTTTCGGTGGGCGTTACCGCTCAGCTGAACCGGGGCGCAAAGATCCTGTATATGCTGGTCATGTTCATGGGCCGTGTCGGCCCGGTGTCGCTGGCCATGAGCCTGACGGCAAAGCCGGATGACAACAAACGGAAGATCATGCCGGTGGGGCATATCAACGTTGGTTAAACGATTTTGAATGCCCTCCTAGAGTTGCGGCTCCCAGCATCCACTTCATGCCTTGAGCGGCATTCGTGTCTTGCTGGCCGCGGCCCCAACAACTCCTCCCTGCTTCTGCCGCAGGCAGCGGTCGTCGTCGTTGTACTCTGGGCATGTTCGGTGGAATTTGATTTTTATTTTTCGCATTTGTCACAGCCCCGACGCTTGTCAGGGCGAATCCCTTCCATCTGCTAACGCAGATCGCTCGCCTGCTTGAAAGCCCCACTGGGGCTTTCATTGCTACGCAACCGCAGGGCTGCTCCAAATGCATTTTCACGAGTGGAGTCGTAGAAATAAGCGTCAGAGTATAATAAAAGTGGGTGCTATCCGAAAATAGCACCCACTTTTTTGTATATTGAAAAATAAAATTTACTCTGCGTACAGCTTGATGATGTTCAGCAAGATCTCGGTGCAGCGGTCCATGCGCTCAGCGGTGATGCACTCGCATACGCCGTGGAAATTGAAGCCGCCGGTGCCCAGATTGGGGCAGGGCAGGCCTTTCCAGCTCAGCATGGCACCGTCGGTGCCGCCGCGCACCGGAATTTCCTCCGGTTCCAGCCCGGCCATGCGGGTGGCTTTGCGGGCGGTCTCTACTAAGTGGAAATGCGGCTTGATTTTTTCCAGCATGTTGCGGTAGCTGTCCTTGATCTCCACGGTCACGGTGCCTTCGCCGTACTTTCCGTTCAAAAATTCGGCAATATCCAGCATGTTGTCCTTCTTGAACTGCAGCTTTGCGGCATCGTGGTCGCGCAGGATGTAGCCCAGCTTTGCGGTGGTCACATCGCCGTACATCTGGCACAGGTGGTAGAAGCCCTGACGGCCCTCGGTGGTCTCCGGCCGGGCCGTGACGGGCAGAGCACCGTGGAACTCCATTGCTACGTTGGAAGCGTTGATCATGGTGTCCTTGGCGGTGCCCGGGTGCACCGAGAAGCCGCGGATGGTCACGGTGGCGGAAGCGGCGTTGAAGTTCTCGTACTCAATGGAACCGGCATCGCCGCCGTCCACCGTATAGGCAAAGTTGGCACCGAAGCCCGGAATATCGAACAGCTCTGCACCCTCGCCGATCTCTTCATCCGGAGTAAAGGCGATACACAGCTTGCCATGGGGCAGGCCTTTTTCCTGAATGGTCTCAACAGCGGTCAAAATTTCGGCAATACCGGCCTTATCGTCGGCACCCAGCAGGGTGGTACCGTCTGAGGTGATGAGGGTCTCGCCCTTCATGGAAGTAAGGAAGGGGAACACAGAGGGCTTCATCACCATGCCGGTGGCGGGCAGAGTTACGTCGCCGCCGTTGTAGTTTTCCCACACAACGGGCTGCACATTCTCACCGCTGGCATCGTCGGCAGTGTCCATGTGGGCGATCAGGCCCAGAGCGTGTTGATCCTCACAGCCGGGCGTGGCAGGCAGGGTGCCATAGACGTAGCAGTGCTCGTCCACATGGGCATTCTCCATGCCGAGGGCCTTCATCTCCTCCACCAGCTGGCGGGCAAGGTCAAACTCCCGTTCAGCGGAAGGGTGCGTACCGGAGTTTTCGTCCGAGGTGGTATGCACCCGGACATAATTCAAAAGCCGTTCATAAGCGCGCATAAGGCACACTCCTTTTATATTTCAGTGATGTATACTTCTCAGTTCTTTTATCATACCCTCTTTTCCGACAATTTACAACTGTTTTGCACGCATTCATATGGAAAGATGAACCCTCATTTTTAAGATGAACAAAATTCACGCAGTAAAATGCATCCATCTGTGCAGAACGTGCTACAATAGGTACAAAATAAGCCGGGAGGGAAGTTTTATGGCAACAAAAGTCTTTTTTTACACCCTGCGCCCCTACGATGAGCTGGGCATCGCGCAGCGGCTGGCACCGAAGCTGGATGTTGAGTTTGGCTCTACGCAGGAGTATCCCACGCTGGAAAATGCTGAACTGGCAAAGGGCTATGATGCCGTGTCGGTAACGCCCTGTGATATGAGCGCGCCCATGGTCAAGCGGTTTCACGAGCTGGGCGTAAAGTCCATCTGCTGCCGTTCCATCGGCTACGACCACGTAGACCGCGAGACGGCCCGGGAACTGGGCATGAAGGTGGCCAATGTGGATTATCCGCCAAACGGCGTTGCAAACTTTGCCATTATGCTGATGCTGATGAGCCTGCGCAAGGCAGGGCACATCCTCAAGCGCGGCGAAGCGCAGGACTACTCCCTGCAGGGAAAAATCGGCCGCGATATTTCCAACTGCACTGTGGGTGTGATCGGTACGGGCCGCATTGGCCGCACGGTGCTGCAGCATCTGTCCGGCTTTGGCTGCCGCCTGCTGGCCTACGACCTGTACCCCAACGACGAGGTAAAGAAGATCGCCGAGTATGTGCCGCTGGAGACCCTGCTGGCGGAAAGCGATGTCATCACTCTGCACACCAACGCTACGGAGGAGAATCACCATCTCATCGACACCAAAGCAATTGAGAGCATGAAGCCGGGCGTGACCATCATCAACACCGCCCGCGGCAAGCTAATCGACAGCGATGCACTGATCGCCGGGCTGGAAAGCGGCAAGATCGGCGCGGCGGGCCTGGACGTGCTGGAAAATGAGAACGGCCTGTACTATTATAATCGCATGGGCGATGTGATCCCGAACCCGGAGCTGGCGGCTCTGCGCAGCATGCCCAATGTGATCCTGACCGACCACACGGCTTTCTACACCCACGAGGATGTGGAGAGCATGGTGCGCGGTGTGCTGGAAAGCGCAGCTGCCTTTGAAAAAGGCCAGCCTACCCGGCATGATGTGACGGAAAAGTAAAAAATACCGGTGCGGCTTTTTGAACTGCACCGGTATTTTTGTGTCTGTAGAAAAATCAGCTCAGGTCTTCGCCGTTGGTGGCAATGACCTTTTTGTACCAGTAGAAAGACTTTTTGCGGAAGCGTTCCAGTGTACCAGAGCCGTCTTGGTTGCGGTCTACATACACAAAACCATACCGCTTACTAATCTCCGCAGAGGCTGCACTGACGCAGTCAATGGGGCCCCAGCTGGTATAGCCAAACACTTCTACGCCATCTGCAATCGCACGTTCCATTGCCTGAATGTGGCCCCGATGGAACAAGATGCGTGCATCATCTTCCACCGTCTGCGTGCCATCCTGCAGCATGACCAACTGCTCACGGGCGCCGATCCCATTTTCTGCTACGAAAAGCGGTTTGTGGAAATGCTCGTACAGATAGTTCAGGATATAACGCAGCCCCTCCGGATCAATTGGATAATCGTAGTCCGAAACCGGCACGAATGGATTTTTCAGCCCACGCATCACATTTCCGTTTGCCATCTGATACTTGCTTTCGTCTGCGGCCACCACTTTACTGCTGTAATAACTGAACGAGACAAAATCGACTGTATTCTGCAAGGCGATTCGGTCATCTTCGGTGATATTCAGCTGGACATGGTTTTCCTTCCAGAGACGCTGTGCATAGTAGGGATAGCTGCCGGTACAATGCATTGTGATGAAGTAATCCAGCTCCTGCTGTGAGAGCATGGCTGACATCACATCATCCGGATTGCAGGTCATTGGATAACGCGGTGCCGAAGCTGCCATGCAGCCGATTTTCAGGGTGGCGTCCAGCTGGTGTGCAAACTGCGTCACAAGTGCACTGGCCACCAGCTGATGGTGGGCAGCCTGGTATTTGTCCTGTGCGGTAAGCTTGGATTTTGGTGTCATCACACCGGCCCCCAACAACGGCGAAATCAGGGTCACATTGATTTCGTTGAAGGTCAGCCAGTATTTTACACGGTCATGGTAACGGGTCAGTACTGTCTTGGCATAGCGCACAAAGTATTCGATTGCTTCACGAGAACGGAACCCATCCAGTCTGCGGCACAGCTCCAGTGGCATCTCATAATGGGAAAGTGTGATTAGCGGCTGGATGCCGTATTTCAGGCACTCATCGATTACCTGATCATAGAACGCAAGGCCTGTTTCATTGGGCTCCTGTTCAAAACCAGTAGGATAAATACGGCTCCACGCAATGGAAAAACGGAACACCTTGAATCCCATTTCGGCCAGAAGCGCAATATCTTCCTTGTAGCGATGATAAAAATCCGTACCCAGCAGTTTGAGATTGTCCGGCGTAGGTGCTTCCGTCACCGGACCTTGTACGCCGTGCGGCATGACATCCTGCTGGCTTAGGCCCTTGCCATCTTCCAGATAAGCACCCTCACACTGGTTTGCTGCCAAAGCACCGCCCCATAAAAAATCTTTCGGAAAACTCATATTTTACTTCTCCTGAACCGGATCCTTAAAGGTAATATAGGAAAGGATGAAAGCACTGACCATGGCGATTGCAACAGCGATGCACATATTGATAAACGAGTTATCCTCGCCAAGGTAGACAGCAAGTGCAAAAATGGTAGAAGTACCGTAGGCCCACTGCTTAACATGCATCAGGCCTGCAAACAGTCCGCCAAGAGCGCCGCCTGCCATTGCACAGTACAGGGGTGTTTTATACTTCAGGCCAATGCCATACAGGGTGGGTTCAGTAATACCGCACAGCGCGGTAACACCAACGGTGGAAGCCAGACTCTTGATCTCGGGGTTCTTGCTCTTCAGGGCAACGCCAAAGGTTGCAGCGGACTGTGCCATGTTGCTGCAGACCATGCCGGGAGCCAGAATAGTAGCGTAACCCAGCGTAGCACGCTGAATGCTCTGTGCACTGCCCAGTGCATAGTGCATGCCGGTCATGACCAGCAACGGGCACAAGCCGCCGACCAGCGTGGGACACAGCCAGCTTGCATAAACATCCAGTGCGGTGAATCCCTTTGCCAGATAGGTGCCGATAATGGAGCCCAGAGGGCCAAGCACAACGTAACCGACCGGGACCGTAATCAGAACAGTGATCATGGGGACAAAGAAAACTTTGATTGCTTTTGGCGTTTTCTTTTCAAAGAATCTTTCAACGATGGACTGGAAGTAGACGATCAGAATAATGGGTACAACACTGGAAGTATAGCTTGCCAATGTGACTGGCAGGAAACCGAACAACTTGACTGCTTCACCTGCGGTGCGCAGCGCAATATAATTGGGGTGCACCAGCATTGCGGCAAAGATCAAAGACAGATATGGGTTGCACTTAAACTTCTTGCCCGCAGAGAATGCCAGAAAGAAGGGCATATAATAGAAAACGCCGTCAGCCACCAGATAGAACAGTTGGTAGGTCTGGGAATCCGAGCTGATCACGCCGAACTGGGTCAGAATGGACAGGATGGCCTTGATCATACCGGCACCAGCCAGAGGTCCAATCATCGGCATAACGATGCTTGCCATCGTATCGACCAGGCGGGAGAAGATATTCTTCTTTGCCCCGTCCTCGGCTTCGGCCTCGGCATCTGTAACCGCCGGCTCGCTCTTGACGCCAGTCGTTCTGATCAGTTCATCATAAACTTCGTTCACATTGGGGCCGATAATGACCTGAAACTGCCCTGCCTTGTAAACGCAGCCTGCCACGCCATCGATTTTTTTTACTTCTTCAATATCTGCTTTTTTCACATCAATCAGGCGGAAACGCAGGCGGGTGATGCAGTGCGTTGCGGACGAGACATTTTCCTTGCCGCCAACTGCGCGCAGGATCTCGTTGATAAGTTTTTCGTTGTTCGCCATGAAGGGAACCTCCTCTTTTCTTTCCGGCTCCCCGAATGTGACCGTAAGGCGGCCGCGGCGCAGGGCGGCGGATGCAACATCCGGCAGCTTTGCCACAGCGTTTTCATCGGCCAGACCGGCGTCCTTCAGGGTGATATAGAGCATATCGTCCTGAAACTCGCACAGGCTGGTGTTTTCTTTTCCGCCGACCAGCGGAAAAAGCTTTTCCAGAAACTTCTCACGATCCATAGGGGAAACCTCCGTTTGTGGATAACTCTATCTGAATCTGGCCCGGACGCGCGCATCTCCGGAGCCGGAAACATTCAAAAAATCAATCGCTTTCGCGGTTCTGCACACGGTAGATGTGCAGCATCAGGTACAGCACTTCATCACGGCTGCAATGCCAGCCGTGGCGCTGCTCAATATTCTGTGCCACGGTGCAGGCACAATGATAGACGGCGGGGTATTCGCGGGAAAGCTCGTCCAGCATCTTCCCGCTGCCCTGTTCCATGGCTGCCCCGGCGGAAAGCCGCCGCACCAGAAACTGGATGTGCATGGCAAACCGGGCATAGTTGTAGCTTTCGCGATCTAGCACAATGCCAAGCTCCTGCTCGACGGAGGCCGTCACTTTGTCCAGAACTTCCACGGCGGTCAGGGTGCTGGACAGGTCACTGCCTTCCAGCTCGGCATTGACGATATGCAGCGCAATGTTTACGGCCTCGGCGCGGGGCAGGGAAGAACCGGTACGCAGACGCACGGTCTCCAGTGCCCGCAGGCCCAGCTCGTATTCATGGGGATACAGATGCTGCACGTCGTAATGCAGCGGAGCTGCCATCCGGATGCCCTGCTTTTCCCGCTGCTGTGCAAAGGCGATGTGGTCGGCCAGCGTGAAGGGCAGGTTGGGGTTCAGCTCGGTGTGCAGGGTGATCTCGGCCTGCTCGGTAATATCTGCCGCTGCCAGAAGCGCTTCTTCCGGCAGGCTGGCCAGCATTTCATAATACTGCGGGTCTACGTCGTAAAACGTGCGGTAGACCACAGAAAGATCGGTCAGCTCATAGGGCATCGGATGGAAGCCTACCCCGCGGCCCAGAACGACCATCTCACGGCCGCGATTATCCTGCGCCACGGCAGCGTTGTTGTTGATCTTACGCAGCAGCTTCATGGACAGCTTCCTCCCGACAGAATGTTGAAAAATACGCAATAAAAAGAAAAAACCTCCGAAAGCATCTACCTGTGCAGAACCGATAACACACCCATAGTGTCTTTTGGTTAACTGCCAGTAGCGCCTCCCGAGGAGTAACGACTGGTTTAATTGTCTGCAAATATCTTACCAGAACAGACAGAGAAAATCCATTCGCGATTTCGACAAAAGATATTCTGAAAAATCAGACGGGTTACCCAAATGTTGGATACAATAAACCCCTGCCGACAGGAGAAATGCCATCGGCAGGGGGAAAGCATACTATTTGAAGAAAAATCAACCCAGACTGATGCCCATGCGGCGGGCGACGGTGAGCAGGTCGCAGTTCTCCGGCACATTGCGGGTCTTGCCTGCAATGTCGGCCAGACGGTTCTCGGTGACATGGCGATTCACCATGGCAACGGTCACGCCGTAGCGCTCGATCTCCACCAGCTTTGCCGCATAGCTGCCGAACTGGGTGGCCAGCACACGGTCGTAGGCGCTGGGGCTGCCGCCGCGCTGCATGTGGCCCGGGATGCACACACGGGTCTCCATGCCGGTTTTTTTCTGCACGGCCTGTGCAATGCGGTTGGTGGCGGTGGTACCAAAGCCTGCCTCGGCGCGCTTTGCCATCCATTCCTTGCGCTTCATGCCGGCTTCCTCGCAGTTGATGGCACCCTCGGCCACAGCGATGATGGAGAAGTTGGAACCCTTCTTTGCGCGGCGTTCCACGGCAGAACACACACGGTCGATATCATAGGGCTGTTCCGGCAGCAGAATAATATCTGCACCACCTGCAATGCCGGAGTACAGCGTCAGCCAGCCTGCCTTGTTGCCCATGATCTCAATGCACATCACGCGGCTGTGGCTGCCTGCGGTGGTGTGGATGCGGTCGATCACATCGGTGGCAATGTCCACGGCGGTGTGGAAGCCGAAGGTTACGTCGGTACCATAGATATCGTTATCAATGGTCTTGGGCAGGCCGATGATGTTCAGACCCTCCTGCGAGAGCAGGTTTGCGGTTTTGTGGGTGCCATTGCCGCCCAGGCACAGCAGGCAGTCCAGCTTGGCTTCCTTGTAGGTCTTTTTCATGGCGGCAACCTTATCAATGTTGTCGTCCTCCACCACACGCATCATTTTAAAGGGGGTGCGCTTGGTGCCCAGAATGGTGCCGCCCAGCGTCAGGATGCCGCGGAAATCGTCCTCGCACATCTCCTTGTAGTCGCCGTTGATCAGGCCGCTGTATCCGTTCAGGATGCCAATGATCTCCACGTTATCGCCCATGCGGGCATACAGTGCTTTTGCTACGCCGCGGATGGTGGCGTTCAGACCCGGACAGTCGCCGCCGGAGGTCAGGATTCCAACACGTTTTTTCATTCAAAAGCCCTCTTTCATTTGGTATTCAGCGCCGCGCGTTCTGCCTTTCAAAGTCAGTCTGCCCGGAGACCTACCTGTTTATAGTATAAGATTATTCCGGATGGGGGCCGCTGTCAAGAGAAGCGCAGAAAATTTACACGCTTCCACGGTGCATTTCTGCGGGCAGGAGAACAGCGGGAAAACTTTTGCAGAAAAAATAAAAAAATGGTTGACAAGCGCGGGCCTTTTGAGTATAATATCCCTTGTCAGCAGCGCACGGCGCGGCAGACAAACAGAATAATGGGGATTTGCATAGTGGTAGTGCGGTAGACTCTGACTCTACTTGTGGGAGTTCGATTCTCTCATCCCCAACCAAGAAAACCGCAGTCTCAACTGGCTGCGGTATTTTCGGGGCATAGCGCAGTTGGTAGCGCGCCTCGTTCGGGACGAGGAGGCCGTGGGTTCAAATCCCGCTGCTCCGACCAAAAAGAACCAGTACACATTCGTGTACTGGTTCTTTTTTTGTCTCTGTGCGGGATTTGAACAGGGCGGCGGTGCGAAGCATCGCAAACAAAGCCATAGTATGGCTTTGTTTAGCCCGCGGGTCCCACCGGCTAGGAATGTCTAACAAGGTGCATGCTGCTAACACATTCGTGTACTGGTTCTTTTTTGTCTCCGCGCGGGATTTGAAGGAGCACGGGCCGCGCCGTAGGCGAGGTAATCAAAGCCCCAGTGGGGCTTTGATTAGTGCGCGGGTCCCAACCCGTAGGAATGTCTAACAAGGTGCATCCCGCCAGGAGTAGCGGGATCTGCAATCCGCAAAATTTTGACTTGTGTTCTAAATATGATATACTGGAAGAGCAAAGCCATATCTGGCTGCAGAACGGACAAAAAAGCGAGGAAAAACAGAAACTATGCAGGAAACAAAAAAGAAAAAACGGGCGGTCGCGCTTTTTGTGATCGTTCTGATCTGCCTTTGCGGCTGGTGGGCTGTGCGGAAAGAGGGCTTCTTTCTGGATGAGATCTACTCCTACGGCCTTGCAAACAGCAGTTATGTTCCGTTTTTAAGCTGGCTCCATGGTGGAGAACAGGTGGCAAACGGCAAGCTGCCGGAGGCAGTGTTCACGCAGAGCGAGTTTCTGAATTATGTTGCCCCGCAGGGAAGCACACGGTTCGACTATGCGTCGGTCTACTATAACCAGACGCAGGACGTTCATCCGCCGCTGTTCTACTTTTTGCTGCACACGGTGTGCTCATTATTTCCGGGCAGCTTTACAAAATGGACGGGTCTGGGGATGAATTTTGTGCTGCTGGGCGGCACGCTGGCAGCGCTGTATGCGCTGGGCATGGAGCTGTTTGCAGACTGGAAAAAAGCATTGTTTGTCTGTGCATTGTATGCGTTCAACCGTGAAATGATCTCGAATGTGACGATGGTGCGCATGTATATGCTCATGACCTTGCTGACGATCCTGCTTGCGCTGCTGGTGGCAAAGTCTCTTCGCAGGCCGTCTGTGCCCAGATATCTTCTGATCGGTGTAACCATCTATCTTGGCATGATGACCCAGTATTTCTTTGTGGTCTATGCCTTCCTGCTGTGCGCAGCATATGACCTTTACCTGATGTTCCGGCGCGAATGGAAAAATGCTGCTGCATTTTCGCTTTCAGCGCTTGCGGGCGTTGGCGGAATGCTGCTCACCTTTCCGTGCTGGTATGCACAGCTGCACTCGCAGGATACGGTTTCGCTGGAGTCAACAGCAAACAATCTGCTGGATCTGGCGCAGTACCCCAAAGGCCCGCTGGAGCTGATCGGCTGGAGCATCGTCGGTTTTGCTGTAGGCGCAGGCATTATGGCCGTGCTGACCCTGACGAAGCTGGGGCAGCGCTGGCTGCCGGGCAAGTTGCGCGGCACTACGCTGATCCCCGGGGATGTCAAGCTGATCGCGGTCCCGGCGCTTGCTGCATTTCTGGTTATCGCGGTGATCTCGCCGTATAAGTCGCTGCGGTATGTGTACCATCTGCAGCCGCTGGAAGCGCTGTTTTGCGGCTGCGGCCTTTTCTCCATTCTGGATACGCTGCGTGCAGGCACCAGAAAGCGCATTCTGCAGATCGTGTGCCTTGCAATGGTCGTGCTTGCATTTGTGATCGAGCCGGAGCGCATGTACAGCGGTACTTATAAGATAGACAAAGAACTGGAACAATACAGTCAGGCCGCCTGCGTGGATATTACCGGGGACCTTGGCAGTTTCACTTCCGGCGTGCAGGAGCTTCTCAAATTTCAGGAGGTCTGTGTGGTGCCGGACGATTCCAGTGAGCTGCTGGTGCAGTATAACACCGGCGAAAATGATACGCTGGTGCTGTTCATTGGAGGCCGGGGGCTGTGGCAGTTCGTGACGGCAGAACAGGTGGAGCAGATCACGGCCCAGAACATGGAAACTGCGTGGAACGTTGCCCGGCAGGGCGGCTATGAGGATGTTTCGCTGCTGGCAACGCAGGAGTTTGAACAGATCTTTGTTTTGAAAAAGTGAACGCTTTGCGGCACAGCAGAAGGGAAAACTGCCTTTTTTGCGTGTGCTATATCGTTTTAAGGTAAAGTGTGCTAGAATAGTACCATCAACGATTCAGGAGGGTATCCCATGCTCAAACGACTGCGCAAAGCGCACCCGATCTTATTCTGCGTTCTGGCAGAAGTGATTTTTCTGGCAAGCCTGTTTGTAACAGATCTGGTCTTTACCATTGCATTGGTTCTTTTCCGGACGGATTTTGCGTCCATTGATACATACCTCTACAGCACTCTGCAGGAGCTGGTGGGGGCCATGGTGGCAGTGCTGTTTCTGGTACGGACAGACCGTGCCGGGCTGCTGCGCCGCCGCGGCAGCGGCTTTTTCAATGGCCTGCTGGTGGGCATGTACCCGCTGGTGTTCATTGGCTACAATGCCTTTGGTTCGCTGGTGCTGGGTCGGCCGGAGAACGGCGTGCTGCAGCCTGCGGCACGCATCTGCACCTTCCTTGTCAGCATGGCCATGGTGGGTGTGGCCGAGGAATTCATCTTCCGCGGTGTCATTGCCCAGACCCTGCTGGAGCACTTTGGCACCAGCCGCGCCGGTGTGTGGAAGGCCTGCCTTTTGTCCGGTGTGCTGTTTGGTGCGGCGCACCTGACCAATATCCTCAGTTCGGCACCGTTCGGTGTGCTGATGCAGTGCGTGTTTGCAGCATCGCTGGGCACTCTTTTTGCGGCGATCTACTTCCGCACCGGCAATTTGTGGGTGACGGTATTCCTGCATGGTGCCATGGATATTTCGTCCATGCTCATCGGTGGGCTGTACGGCACCACTACCGTGGCCGATGCGGTGAGCGGCTACGATGCATCCATGCTGCTTTCGGTGCTGCTGTATCTGATCCCCACCGCAGTTCTGCTGCGCAAAAAGAAGCTGCCGGAGGTGCAGCTGTACTGGCACCAGTACGTAAAAAAATAAAGGCAGGATGCAAAAAATATCCTTGCATTTTGCACAGGGTTCTGGTATACTGTATCTGTTACCGTGGTACGGGGTTGGGAGTATGCCCGCTTTTTGGGAATGCCGTTTCCCGCCGCTGTTCCATTGGCACATAAAATTTTATAAAGAGGTATGGTACTATGAACAAGCAGGAAGTTATGGCCAAAGTCGCTCTGACCGAGAAGGACACTGGCTCTCCCGAAGTGCAGGTCGCTCTGCTGACCGCTCACATCAACGAGCTGAACGAGCACCTGAAGAAGAACCCGAACGATCACCACAGCCGCCGCGGCCTGATGAAGATGGTTGGCCGCCGCCGCAATCTGCTGGCTTATCTCCAGAAGAAGGACATCGAGCGTTACCGTGCTCTGATCGCAACTCTGGGTCTGCGTAAGTAATTTAAACAGAGGGCAGGTACCGCAAAGGTGCCTGCCTTTTGCTTTTGTATACAAATGGCAGCGGCTGCGTATTGCAGCAGTAAATCGAACGCCTGTGCCCCGAATGCTTTTTCATGGCGCGGACGGCTCACATCAACGGCAGAGACATTCCCCCGGTGGGGGAAATATCTCAAACAAAACCGGATGTGAACGGCACGGACGCTGGATTTATTGCTATGATGCGCGTGCCACCGCCTTTTGGATAGAAAAAATCCGAAAAAACAAGGAGGCAAAAACAATGGCAATTGAATTTGGTTCCCGCAGAGAGACCTTTGAGAACTACAAGGTCTACGAGACCATGCTGGCAGGCCGCCCGTTCAAGGTAGAAATGGGCAAAATGTGCGGTCTGTCCAACGCCAGTGCGCTGATCCGCTACGGTGAGACCTGCGTGATGTGCAATGTGGTCATGAGCCCCAAGCCCCGCGAGGGCGTGGATTTCTTCCCCCTGAACGTGGAGTATGAGGAAAAGCTCTACGCCGCAGGCCGCATCCCCGGTAGCTTTATGCGCCGTGAGGGCCGCCCCGGTGAGCGCGCCATCCTGACCAGCCGCGTGGTGGACCGCCCCATGCGCCCGCTGTTCCCCAAGGAAATGCGCAACGACGTGTGCATCACCATGACCGTCATGAGTCTGG
Source organism: Faecalibacterium sp. AF10-46 (assembly GCF_003604105.1). Lineage (NCBI taxonomy): Bacteria > Bacillati > Bacillota > Clostridia > Eubacteriales > Oscillospiraceae > Faecalibacterium > Faecalibacterium sp. AF10-46. The sequence continues at coordinate 16,362 of NZ_QVGY01000003.1, forward strand.
ACCCCGACTGCAGCCCTGAGATCGCCGGTATGATCGGTGCTTCTCTGGTCACTGCCGTGTCCGACATCCCGTGGAACGGCCCCATCGGCGGCGTGCAGGTGGGTCTGGTGGACGGCGAGATCGTGCTGAACCCCACGCAGGAGCAGCGCAAGGTGAGCGACCTTGCCCTGACCGTTGCCGCCACCATGGATAAGATCGTGATGATCGAGGCCGGTGCCAACGAGGTGGACGAGGACACCATGCTGAACGCCATCAAGGCCGCTCACGTGGAGATCAAAAAGACCATCGAGTTCATCAACAAGATCGTGGCCGAGCGCGGTAAGCCGAAGATCGATTTTCAGGTGGTGGGTCTGGATATGGACGTGTTCCACGCCATCCAGAACAAGTATCTGGACGACTTCAAGGCCGCTATGGATACCGACGACAAGAATGTGCGCGATGCCGCTCTGCTGCCCATCATGGACAAGATCGCCGAGGAGTACCCCGACCTGACCGCTGCAGATCTTGATCTGGTCAGCTATAAGATGCAGAAGTTCGTGGTGCGCCGCTGGCTGCTGGACGAGGGCAAGCGCGTGGACGGCCGCGGCATCAACGAGATCCGCCCGCTGGCTGCCGAAGTGGGCATCCTGCCCCGCGTGCACGGCTCCGGCATGTTCACCCGCGGCCAGACGCAGGTGCTGACCACCTGCACTCTGGGCGGCACCAAGGACAACCAGCTCATGGACGACCTGACCGACGAGCAGACCAAGCGCTATATCCATCACTACAACTTCCCGCCGTACTCTGTGGGCGAGGCCCGCGCACCGCGCAGCCCCGGCCGCCGCGAAATCGGCCATGGCGCACTGGCAGAGCGTGCTCTGGTGCCCGTGCTGCCCTCTCTGGAAGAGTTCCCCTACACCATCCGTTGCGTGTCTGAGGTGCTCTCCTCCAACGGTTCCACCTCTCAGGCATCTATCTGCGGCTCTACGCTGGCCCTGATGGATGCAGGCGTGCCCATCAAGGCACCCGTTGCCGGCATTTCCTGCGGCCTGATCACCGAGGGCGACCGCTGGATGACCATGCTGGACATTCAGGGCGTGGAGGACTTCCACGGCGATATGGACTTCAAGGTGGGCGGCACCCGCAAGGGCATCACTGCCATCCAGATGGACATCAAGATCGATGGCCTGACCTACGACATCATTGCCGAGGCTTTCGAGAAGTGCCGCAAGGGCCGCCTGTATATTCTGGACGAGATCATCAAGCCGGTGATCGCAGAGCCCCGCCATGAGCTGAGCCGCTACGCACCCAAGATGTTCAGCATGATGATCCCCACCGATAAGATCAAGGACGTGATCGGTAAGGGCGGCAAGGTCATTCAGGACATCTGCGCTACCTGCAACTGCAAGATCGACGTGCAGGAGGACGGCCATGTGTTCGTCTCCGCTGTAGATCAGGAGGACGCAAAGCGCGCCATCTTTACCATCAAGACCATTGTGGAGGACCCCGAGATCGGTGCCATCTACAAGGGCAAAGTGACCCGCCTGATGAACTTTGGTGCCTTCGTTGAGATCGCACCGGGCAAGGAAGGTCTGGTGCACATCTCCAAGCTGGACACCAAGCGTGTGGAGCGCGTGGAGGATGTGGTGGCTGTGGGCGATGCCATCGTTGTCAAGGTGACCGACATCGACCAGCAGGGCCGCATCAACCTGAGCCGCCGCGATGCCATTCTGGCGCTGGAAGCCAAGCGCGCCGAGCAGGCACAGCAGCAGTAAACCCTGACTGCATAAAAGAAACCGAAAAAGAGGACCCGATGCATCTGCATCGGGTCCTCTTTGTTGTATCGAAAGAAAATTATACTGTGCGGTATTTGCGATCCAGCGCCCAGCCGAATGCAAACAGCACCACACCGCTGACAGCCAGCACCGGCACGGGCCAGTTCAGCTGACCGGTCTGCGGCAGACCGCTCATTACCGGGTTATCCGGGTGGCCCGGCAGAACGGGGCTGTCTGGATTACCGGGTGCTACCGGATGATCCGGGTGGCCCGGAGCCACGGGATTGTCCGGATTACCGGGAGAGACCGGGTTATCCGGGTTGTCCGGCGGGGTAGGCGTATCAGGATGATCGGGCGTATCCGGCGGCGTAGGGGGCGTAGGCGGCGTGTCCGGCTTGGTGGGGGTGTAAGCACCCACCTTGGGGCTGGCATCCACCGCATAATTCCACTTGCCATCCTCCGCCATGGGCAGAGAGACAAGGAACGGATTGATCGGCTCATAGCCCTTGGAAGCCTCGGTCTGTACGATCAGATACAGTCCCAGTTCCAGATCACGGAAGGTCACGCTGCCGTCCTCGTCAATGGTCTTCGCAGTGCCCTCGGCGCTTTGGGGCAGATACTCCTGCAGCTGGGCCGCAAGGGTGCTGTCAGTCAAATCACCCAGCGCAATACCGCAGCCGTAGAAATCGCCGCAGTATTCGTAGCTCAGGTCGCCGTTTTTGCGCTTTACCTCGGCCACACGGTACAAAGTGAGCTTGCCGCCGCTCAGCGCCTTATCGTTGGCGCTGTCGTACAGCGTAACGCGGATGGTGCCGGTAGTGGGATTGCCGCTGCTGTCCACCAGCTTGATGTTTGCGCTGGTGGCAAGGGCAGGCAGCGCACTTGTTACCAGAAGGCACAGCACCAAAAGCAGGGCCGCAGCGTGCTTTTTGAGATCAGTGCGTTTCATGTTTTTCACCTCTTGTAGATTTGCGTTTGCGGTTGGAGAACAGCAGCCAGAGCAGCAGCACCAGCAGCAGGGGCAGTGCCATGATGGGGGCTGTGATGATAGGTTCGATCTTGACGGCATCGGCTGTTACACGGATGTGCTTGAGCTTGTCCGGCGTGGTGATGCGGCGTCCTCGCACCAGCAGGCGGTGCGTGTTGATGCCGTAGGGGGTGCAGGTCATCAGGGTGACGTAATCCTTGCCGTCCACCACCTTGAGGTTGTCCGTCTCGGTGGGCAGAACGATGGAGATGTTGTCCACCTCGTAGGTGAGCACGCGGTCCAGCACGGTGATGGTAAAGGTATCGCCCACTTCCAGCCGGTCGAGATTGGTGAACAGCTTGGCGCTGGGCAGGCCGCGGTGAGCCGAAATGACCGCATGGGTGCTCTTGCCGCCCACCGGCAGGCTGGTGCCCTCCAAGTGGCCTGCAGCGATCTGCAGCACGCTATCGCTGGTGCCGTGGTAGATGGGCAACTCCACACCGATCTTTTCAATGGTGATGTAGCCCATAATGCCGGTGCCGGTCACATCCAGCGTGCTTTCGTAGGTGGGAAAGCGCTGCGGAAAATACAACGCATCCGGGTCTGCGGCGATCTGCGCATTGAACGCATCTGCCGCCTCGAAATAGGCGGAGTAATCGGCATCGGTCAGCTTGTCCACGTCCTCGGCATAGGTGGCCACCGCGCGGGACTGGTGCCGCTGATTGACATAATCGCTGAGGGTAGGGTATAACATCACGGATAGACCCACGAAAAAGACGAGGATCAGGATGATGGTGCTTTTGTTCTTTTTCATGGGCTACTCCCTAATGTTATAAGGATAGGAGCGGGGGCCTTGCGGCCCCTTTGCTCCGGGTTCTTGGGGGAAATGGAGCTTACTTGTTCTCCATGCGCTTCTTGGTGACCAGCAGAACGATGGCCGCAACCATCAGGCCGCCGCCGACCACATAGAACAGGGTAGTGCCCATGCCGCCGGTGGAGGGCAACACAGCACCGGCCTTGTTCTCAACGCGAACAATATGGTCGGCGGCAGTAGTCTCGCCGTACTTAACAGTGTAAGAAACGGATTCACCTGCCTTAGTGGGCAGAGTGCCGCGATCGATCACAACCGTAATAGGATCGGTCAGCTTGTTGTAGCCAACAGGAGCCTTGGTCTCCTCCAGATAATAGGTGCCAGCGTCCAGACCTTCCAGCTTGATGTTGCCGGAAGCGGGGGTAACAACGGCGGTGGCAGCGGTTTCACTGTCCACCCAGCCAGTCAGCTTGTAGACGGAAGTACCATCCACGGTGGTGGCGGTAGAGAAGGCCGCGTACTTCTTGTTTGCGTCAGCGCCCTTATACAGCTTGAACTCAGCATTTTCCAGAGGGTGGTCTTTATTAGATGCGCCGAGGTTTGCAAACTTGCGCACGCCCATCTCCCAGACGTAGGTCTTGGTGGTGGAGTGCTCGGTTTTGCTGTCGTTGCCGTATTCCAGAACGGTATCGTTGTCGTTGCCCTTAGTGCCAATCACTGCATCAGCGGTAACAGTGGCACTGTAGGTCACTTGGATGGAATCGTAAGGCATCAGCGGCTTGAGGAACTTAATCTCAAAGGTGCAGTTATCGTTGGTAGAAGTTACCAGCTCATAATCAGTATTGGCGGTGAGATAATTACTGAATTTGTTATCGTTACCGGCACGATCACGGTGGAGATAGACCTTAACAGATTGAGGGTCGAAGTTCAACCCGCTGGTCATGGTATCGTGCAGAACGTATTTGGTGGGCTTACCATCGGTCACATAAATATTGGTGTAGAAATTCACAGTGTCACCAATACCGGCATCATTGCTATAGCCAGATTTATTACCTTCGTAAACTTCCTTCTCGATAGTGGGCTTGCTGTTCTTCTCTTCGATTACTGCATTCGTGGCGGTAGTACCAATGGAGCAGATAGCGCCATTGTCCAGATCAGAAACCACCAGATACCAGCCAAGGGGCAGATCGGTAAATTTAACAGTAATGGCGGCAGCATTCTTTTGGCCTGCTTTTGTGATATGATTGGTGGAATCTTTAGCGTAAGTTCCTGCTTCATTTGCAAGATTCTGAATAACAGAACTGCCATCGTCACTGTTAGAGTTCTTCCATGTAACAACACGAGTGGTCTCATTCAACTCCAAGTCAGTAGAATGCGCTTTGACAAAGCTCTCCCACCCAGAAGCGACCTTATAAAGATAGGAATTAGTATCTGCGTGATACTCCAGATCCAGAATACGGTAAATCGTATAAGTCTGGTTCGGAACAGCATTATTGATGGTGATGCTGCCAGTGCCAGCAGCAGCGGTAGCGGCGTCGTCCGCCAGCGCGGGTACTGCCATGGCGCACACCATGGCAACTGCCAGCAGTGCGGCCAGCAGCTTTTTGATTGATTTCTTCATCATGATTTGCGAAAGTCTCCTTTCAAGTTTTTCTGATTTTTCTGATTCCTATTTTCAGGGTCTGCTTCCGGCGCAGAATCAATTTTGCCGCCGTGTCAGGAAGGATGCAGGCTTTTTAACGTGCCCTCCTTTCGCGTCTGCGCTTTCTGCAAACCCCGCACACCAGAGCGGCAAGCATCAGCGCGCCGCCGCCTGCTGTATACAGTTTGGTACCGGCCCCGCCGGTAGAGGGAAGTACGTATTCGCCGGACTGCGTAGAGCGGTTGACCACCTGCGCATTGACACCCTCCGACGGGGTAAGCGTGATCTGCGGGCAGCTCTCCGAGGCCTCGCCGCTGCCGATCACATAAGAGGTGGTGTAGCCATCGGTAGCGGAAACCTCTTCCAGCGTGTACCAGATGCTGCCGTCCTCGCTGGTGGGTAGGTCGCTCCAGGTATAGGTCCATTTGTTATCATAGCGCAGCTCTGTAATCGGGTAGGCATAAATGAAATCTTCCCGCGTATAGGTTCCCTCATTGCAGGCCACAGCAGATGGGAACCAGCTATCCAAAGGAGATTCGACCTGAATTGTGACATCACCCTTGATATTGGTAATATAAACATTTCCGTTAGTGGAGTCTGCGCGAGTGATTGTGGCGTTATCAGCGGTTTCTGGGGTGGCAGTAAACTCTTGGGAACCATTCCAGCTAACAGTAATACTGCCGTTGCGGTAAACAGAGCAGGAATAAGAGAAGCCGTTTGTACCAACAAATGTCACAACCGCTTTTTTAGCGTGTTTGACCAGCTTTACATTGACCGGCTTCAGCACAGTCAGAATGGACTTATCGGTGATCTCATCACCGTTGGAGTCCTGCCAGACCTTGGTCACCTTCAGGCTTCCGGGCTTGACGTAGTGGGGTTTGGGGGTGTTGTTGCAGTAGTAGTAAAAGCTTCCGAACGACTCATTTTCACCCAGCTTGTAGAGGGCGAAGGAGTCACGGCCTTCGACAAAGCCCGAATCTGTCGGCAAGGTATAGGCATTTTTGGAAATGACAAAATAGTGATACGGAGTGGGGTCTGGCAGCAGGTAACCTTCCGGCGCAGCGGTTTCATGCAGACGGTAAAGCGTATCCTGCGTAAGACCGGACATGACGGAATTGCCGCTCTGAGAGGTGACATACTGCTTTACATCAGTCCATTGGCCATTATCATAGGCTTCCAGCTGGAACTTTGCATCCGACAGCAGATTGCTCTGGGTACCGGAGTACTTCACGATCGTAACATTGTTGGTGTTGAAATCGATGCCTGCGTTACCGGAAGAATCGCTCGTGAAATCTACATTTTCATCGACGTAAGAATTATAGCCCTCCAACTGCACGGTATTCTTGAACTTATAGTTCTTAGCGGGCAGATTCTTGGTATTGACCGTATAGTGGAAAACCAGAACCAAAGCCTTGCCGTCTGGTACCTTCGTCCAGACTTGAATCTGGTTTCGATCCTTATTCCGTTTGGTGTAGTAGGTATTCTCAGTAACGTTATTCGGAGCAGAGCTGCTGTCGTAATCTCCTTCAATCGGGGCGAGATCCTTGAGGAAAGTCGTTGCTTCCAGAGAGCCATCTGCCTGCAGCTCACCCTCAAAGACAGAGACACCTGCCAATGTTACACGGTCGGAGGTGGTACCATCTTTGCTGTACAGACCATCCGGAACAGACATGAAATCATACAGAGTCAACGACACGCCATTGTTCAGTGTGACGCTGTTAGGATTGACCTGTACCTGATAGGTCAGAAGGCCGGTTGCTTCATCATAGTTGCCGTGTTTGCCCACAACATTTCGGGTGACAGTTTCCTTAAAGGAATCACTGCCGCTCTGTTCGCCGTTCCGCTCGAACGTAGCGTTGTTGACAAAGGAGGCAACATTGCCACCGTTCCAGACCTCTGTGTTATCAGGGTCCAGTGTGGTGTCGTAGGTGATAAAAACACGTTTGCTGAGCGTTTTGTTCCCATTGACTGTAAGCGTATAGCACTCGGGCTGAAGTGTGACCACCAGTTTGGTGCTGCCGTCTGCCTGTTTTTTAGCAGAAACAGTATAGTAACTGCTCGAAACTGTGTTACCGTTCAGCTCGACCCGGACGCTGCTCTCATCCAGATTCAGGCCGGCAGGGATGAGGTCCTTAACGACCCATTCTTTGTCTTTTTCAGCATCCCATACAAGACCCTCATCCGTGGTATCGTTTATAGCAATCGTCCACGGAATCTTCTGTCCGGGTTTCAGGGTGATGGTGTCTTCTGTTTTGTTCCAGTTGCTGGAATCGCCTGCAATCTTCCGGAAGTATTTACGCTGCTCGGAAGAGTTGGTGAAATCATACACATCCGAAACAATATCGCCCTGATTCAGCTGTCCGTAGTTCGTGATCTGACAGCGTGTGCCAGATGCCACCCAAGACAAATCGGCTGTGGTCTGATATTTGATGGTTGCAGGCCCCTGAATGTTCTTTTCTTTGAAATCTACCGAGAACAGTCCGACTTCAACACCGTTTTCGGTGCGCGAATACTGATAGTTGATGGTCACCTTGTCGGTTACTTCAAGATCGGATGCATCAAAAACGTGTACGCTGTCAGCAACGATTTGCTGCAGGCGGACGCTCTTGGAAGTGTCGGCATCCCAGCGGGTGCTGCTCCAATCGTAATAGACGAGGGTGTTAAGGTCTGTTGCATTGACAGTTGTGACCCAATCCATAGTTGCGGTTTGGGTATCATGACTGCCGTTTTCCAACTGCTTACTCAGCAGGGTAGAAGGAATTTTCACGTTGGAAGAGTCGGAACCATTGATACCGGTACCTTTGATCTCACCGGTGTTATTGACGATTGTCTCGGATTCAGAGGTGTTTTCAGGTGCTTTGGTACGGTAGGTGATCTCGTAAGAATGGAAACCTTCTTCCAGAGGATAAGTAAGCAGCTTGCTGCTGTTGTCATAGATGGTGTTGTCCAGTGTGACATCGGTGGATTCTCCATCCTTCGTGACAGTGATCTTATTGTCAATGGGATCATCAGGAAGCGTATCAGTAAACTTGGCATCTTTCGGCAGATAGCGCAGAGAGGTGTCATCTTGATCGATATTGATCTTCACGGTCCAGATGATCTCGCCATTCTCAAGCTTGCCGGACTTGTCGATCAATTTTGTGGTGAGAGAGGTCTCTTTCGTTTTACTGGTGTCCTTAAAAGTGACAGTGTTTTTGACCTTCTCGTTGTTGACGTAGTCAACATTGCCGAAGTTAGTAGCCTTTACCTGATAGGTGATCGTATAGGTTCCTGCAGCGAGGGTCTCGCCCTCCTGTCCCAGTGTGATGGTTTTTGTGCTGGAGTCAGTCCCATCCGTCCAGGAAACGGTTGTGTTGGACGCACCGTTCGAACCAGAAACATCCGGCGTACCAGTATACTGGAAGTCGGCATTGGTAGGACAACGCAAGGCATCGGTCAGGGTCAAAGGAGCAGCCATGTCATCCTTTGATTTGAGCGTGACCGTGTAGTCAATGTAGGCATCATGACTATCATAACGCAGAGAGCCAGCGTCCTTGGACAGGGAATAGTTCTTTTTATCGGACGGCTTATCTTCGCTCTGATCCTTGATCGTGATCGTGATGTCTTTGCCGTTAATGGTGAACTTATTGGATTCATCTGTGCTGATTTTAGCGGTATCCCACTGAAAATCGAAAGAAACGTCGGTTTTGACTTTACTGTCTTTCGTCGTTTCCTGCTGGTTGATGTAATCTTTATCATAAGTAAAGACAACATACCAGTCTCCGTCGGCATCCTGCACGAACTCGTAGGTGCCACAGATGGTTCCGTTGGGGCCGGAATAAGAGGAGTCCTTCAGACTGCCTTTTTCAGCGCCGCCATTATTCAGCTTGTCGAGACCCTCTGGAATCGGGACATATACTTTATAATTATTGTCCTTGATGCGGTCAGCCGGGATATCATGCAGATCGATAAAGCCATGAAGCTTATCGGTTACGGTACTCTCTGTGACGTCAGAGTAGTCGGAGTCCTGCAGCTTCTGAATCTTGAAATCGGTCACATACTGAGAACCATTCAGCATCTTTGAAAAATCAAGATCAGTGCCATCCATCGTATCCGCTCCGCTCTCCGCGGCCTGCACAGATGCCACGGGGATCATGCCGGTGAGCTGGGACGGCGCAAGGGACACCTCGGACACCTTGCCGTCCACGTTGCCGGAGATGACCGTCAGCGTGCCGGAAGCTTCGTCCACAGCCGACACGATGCCCACGGTCTCACACGAGACAGTGCGCTCTTCGGTCTGCGGCTCGGCCGCTGCCGGGGCGCTCAAAGCCTGCAGCAGCTCGGTGTCAGCATCCGGGGAAAGGTCCTCGATCTGCGGCTCGTCTGCCACAGCGACCGTCTCGGTCGTGGTGGCGTTATAGAACACGATATCACCGGGCTGCAGGCCAGTAACAGACATGTCTGCGTCCATTTCATAGGCCGCAATGTCGCTGTCCGGGTCCAGCAGATAACCGGTGGAACGCAGCTCGCTGCGCAGGGCCAGCGTACTGGCGCGCTGCGGGATCGCGCTCTGCGGGATATTTGCATAGTTCAGGCAGTAGGACAGGAACATCACGTCCCACTCGCCGTAGGGGTTGCCGTACCACTGGCCGTAGCGGGTGTAGTAGCGCAGGGTCTCGCCGTCATCGGTATCAAGCTTGAAATTTTTCTCGCTCTGCTCATAGCCCAGTTGACCCTGTGCCACGGTGAGCAGGTCTTCGTTCCACATGCCGGTCAGGGCCGTGCCGGTCTTGTCCAGCCATTCGTCCTCGTCCTGCGTGTCGTCCATCGGGTCGGACAGGCAGTTCACCGTGTGGTGATGCTCCGGCAGGCCGCAGACCAGCACTTCCTCGTAGCAGGCATCGGTGTGGTGGTGCACCGGGGTCTCGATCACAGGATCGACCACCACGGGCTTTGCGGCCACCGGCTCCTCAAACAGGGCCACCGGGTCATAATCGGGGTTCACTTCTTCTACAAGCTCGCCCTCTTCCAGACCGCACACCAGCTCATAGGTGGTGGTGTAGCAGCTGTCGTCGTGGGTGTGCTCGAACAGATCACAAATCAGGCTGCCGTCCTCAGGGTCAAAGCAGTCGTCGGTGTGGGTGTGCTCTTCTTCCAGGCAGGTCAGCTCCTGCACTTCCTGGTAGCAGTCGTCGGTGTGCTCATGGGGCACAAAGATGTACTCCGGCTCTGCGGAATAGGCTGCAATGCCGGGATCATCCGCATCCACGCCGAACGCATCATCATCCATGCCGAACGTATCATCAAAAGACATGCCGTCGTCCGTCATAGTGGCGTTCCAGTCCTCCGGTTCGCCTTCCTCATAGCCGCACACCAGCTGCTTTTCATAGCAGGCAGCGGTGTGCTCATGCTCCAGCTCGCCGCACAGATATTCGGCCGTTTTGGCAATGCCCACGCCGTGCAGCTGCCAGTTCACGAACAGGCTGGTGGTAAGCGCCAGTGCCAGCAGCAGCGCAGTATAGCGTCTGGCGCGCTGGTGGTTCCGACGGAACTTTTCCTGATATTCTTTCACAATATCCCGCATGATTCCTAAACCTCCTTAGGGGATCAACCAGAAGCTGGATAAGGGCCATACCCGCAAAAAAACCTTGCCCACGATCTGACTTTTTTCCACACAGCCGATCACACTGCTGCGGCTGTCAATGGAGGTGGCCCGATGGTCACCCAGTACGAAATACCGGTTTTCCGGCACCTGATAGGGAAATTTGATGTCGCATTCGCCCAGAGCCAGTTCATCTACATAGGGCTCATCCAGCGTCTGGCCGTTCACAGTGACCACACCGTCCTCGTCCAGTTCGATCACATCACCGGGCAGGCCGATGATGCGCTTGAGCAGAAGTTTGTTCTGCCAGTAAAATCCGCAAAGGTCGCCGGTCTTCATGTCGCTGCCTTTGACCAGCAGAATGATGTCCCGGTCCTGCAGAGTGGGGTTCATGCTGTCGCCGGAGACCTGCAGCACCGGCAGAAACAGGGTGGCCAGCAGCACGGCAACGGCCGCGACCACCAGCAGCGTGTAGACCGTGCTGCGCAGCACCCGCATATAACGGCTGCGGTAGGCCAGACGTTCGCGCTCTGCTTCCACCTCTGCTGTGGATGGAATGGGCGTGAACCTGATCTTTTGCTCTTTCATTTGGCACGCTCCTCCGGCAGGAATTCCGTGCTGTGATAGCCGTCCAGCAGTTCGCTGGCCCGATGGTCAAAAGCGGCCCAGCGCTGTTGGATCTCCTGCTGCGTCCGGGCAAGCATTGCCTTGCAGTCCGCTTCGGTCTGGGCGCGCTTGTGTGCGGCGGCTTCCACTTCCGCGTCGCACTGCTGCTGGGTGCGGGCCTTCAGGTTCGCGGCCTCAGTCTGTGCCTGTGCAAGGATCTGCTGGGCTTCGGCTTCCGCCTGAGCGCGCAGAGCGCTGGCGGCGGCATTGGTGTTTTTGTTTGCTGCGTGCACCGATGCAACGTATTCATCGGCCGCAGCCTGCGCCGCTTCAAACACCTTGTTCAGCTCCAGTGCAGCCTGCGCAATGGAACCTGCGTTTTCAATATGGATCTGCCGTTCCTGCAGCTGGGCAGACAGGGCAGCGTTTTCTGCCCGGAGCTGGTCCTCGCTCTGCTTGAGCGCCAGAATGATCTCGACTAATTCGGTGCGGCGCATGTGCCGCAGTTCACGGTCCGGCATAATGATCGATTTCTCCCGCAAAAAGTGGTCGGATCAGGCGAACGAAAACTTTCGACAAATCCGAAAATTTTCGCACCACAAAACCACATTTGATATATTAGTTTTCGACGTGACAGCGCCAGTTTGATGGATAAACTTCTACCCTGTATGTTAGCACAACATGCGCAACAGAAGCGTAACAAAAATGCTTTTTCTGTGCATTTTTTTGCCAAAGAATAAAAAAATTGTTTCTTTTGATGTAAACGATTACGCCGGATACACCGGACTGAAAATGCATTAAAAACAAAAAGAACTGTCCCCACAACGGAAACAGTTCTTGAAAAACAGATGAAAATAGAAGCCGGATCAGAAGCTCTTCAGCAGATCGCCCAGAGTCAGGAAGGACTGGTAGATCACGTTGACATTGTTGATGATGGAGCTTGCACCGGAGAAGATACGGGCAATGGCGTTGAACACCTTACCGATATTCAGGAAGCTGTTGTAAGCGTCGCTGGCACCACCGTCCAGATAGACCATTTCCTCTTCGCTGATGGAGGCATAGTTTGCAGGCAGTTTCATAGTAGACATGGAGATTTTCCTTTCTATTGATAAAATTGATACAGTGCGTGGAAAGACTTAAATAAAGGCAGCCACGGCCAGCGTGGTGATCAGAGCACCGGCTACCGCCAGAACGCTCAGAACCGGGCCGTCATCGTATTCCTGCGCGGTCTGTTCCGGCTGAGCGGGTGTGGATGTGCTGGTGGAAGTGGTGGCATTTTTCACGGTCCAGTGTGCGTACACAGTGGTATCACCGGTAAACACCGTAGAGGTGCTGATTTTTGTGCCGCCCACCGGCTCGGTATACCAGCCGTCAAAGGTGTAGCCTTCCAGCGTAGGCTGCGCGGGCAGGGCACTGAGTTTGCCGCTCAGATTGGTGGTGACTGCCACAGCGGAGCTGCTGCCGCCCATGGCATCCAGACCAATGGTGTAGACCTGCGAATCCTTGTCTTCTGCGGCAAAGGCAGAGGGCAGTGCACAGCAGAGCAGTGCAGCGCTGAGCAGACCGAGGACCAGCATTTTCAAGATCTTTTTCATATGACTCCTCGCTTTCCTGACGAATTGGGATGTGGTGCCTGCCGGGAACGGAAACACCAGAACAGACCTCGATGTCCCCGCCATGAGGCAGTAGACGAAAAAGCCGGGAAGAGGAGGTTTATTCAATCCTATATTTACCACATATAATGCAACAAAAGTGCAACAAAATGGGCGTATTTTGTTGCTATGATGAAAAAAATTGGTTTTTCACAAATTGCAGGCTGCAAAAGGCATCACAGAGCCGCCGCAAAAGCGGAAAAGTGGAACCTTCCCCTTGTGGAAAAACAAAGAATATGGTATAATATCTTGCATGATGCGCCATCGCCAAGCGGTAAGGCAGGGGACTTTGACTCCCCCATCGTAGGTTCGACTCCTGCTGGCGCAACCAAAAGCCCCGTCATCCTGAAAAGGCTGACGGGGCTTTTTGCGTCACTTTTCCACAAAATGCGGCTGAACGGTACAAAGCTCAGCGGCGGCGGATCTTTCTGGTGGGCTTGCGGCGGTTCCAGTTGTTCAAAAGGACCCACGCAAGGTAGATAATGATGGAAATAATACTCAATGTTATTACAACTTTGAGGTACAGACTGCCTAAGAATTCCTGAAAACGCGCCACAGTGAACAGCAGCGGGTTGCGGCTGACATCCTGCCCGGCGATCAGGTCCACCACGCCAATGGTCTCACCGGCAAGCTTCAGCTCCACGGTGCCCACCACATCGCCCTGCTGGACGGGGGCACACACGTGATCCGGCAGGTGGAAATATTTCTGGGTCACGCTGCCGTCGCCGGTGGAGGGCAGCAGGGTCATCATGCTGTCGGCGGGATACAGCTGCAGGGAGCTGGTATCGGAGGAATACTTCACCGGGATCTCAGCCAGCGTAAGGTCGGTATCCAGCGCGGCCTGAATGGAAAAGCTGTCGAACACCCAGTCCATCAGCTTCACGGTCTCGCACAGGGCCGGGCGGCGATTGGCGTAGCCGAAATCGTCGCAGGTGTCCGGGCTTTGCATCACGCAGAAAATATAGGTGGCACCATCCTTATTGGCCCATGAAACATAGCTCTGATTGCCACTGTCGTTTTTGAATGCGGTCACATCGCACATGCCGCCCTGCATGGCGCTGCGGTAGTATTTGCCGCCGCTGGATTTGCTCAGCGCGGCGTTCTGGCTGACCAGAACAGACGAAGAACGGTGTTTTTCTTTGGCGGGCATGGTAAAGCTGGGCGCACCGGAAACCTCCACAAAGGCATCAAAGCTCATCAGATAGCGCAGGATCAGGTACATATCCACGGCACAGGTCACGTTGCCGCTGTCGATGCCGCAGGCATCCGTCCATGTGCTGCCGGTGGTGCCGATGCGCTGGGACAGGGTGTTCATCTGGCTCACCCAGCCCGCGAGGTCGCCGCCGGAAAGGGCATAGGCAAGGCCCATGGCGGCTTCGTTGGCGTTGCGGGTCAGCATGGCGTACATGGCTTCGCGGTAGGTAAAGGTCTCGTTGGAGCGCATATCGGCGTTGTTGGTGTTATAAACGTAATCCGAGATGGCAAAGGGCATCTGGAAGGTGTCGTCCAGATGGTCGGCATAGTTGGTCAGCAGCAGGGCGATGGTCATGTACTTTGTCAGACCACCGGCGGATACCTGCTTTGTGCTGTCCTTATCATAGACGATGATATTGGTATCGGTGTTGACGATATAGGCACTCTGTGCCTGCACCTGATAGACCGGGGTGGGGTCGAACATAGCCCCGGCGGGCAGCACAAGGCAGCTGAACAGGACAGCGAACGACAAAACCAGCGCAAAAATACGTTTCATGTGGACAATTCCTTTAAAAAGCGATAATATAAAACAACAGGCAGCACGGCACAAGCGCCGTGCGCCGGATAAGAACGAGATCACAGCGGAAGGCTGTATTCTTTATAATAACAGGTTTGGCGGGGTGTGACAAGGCTTATTGTGCCGATTTCACATCCGGTCAGGGAGGACAGGAATGGTATATCTGACAGGGGACACCCACGGCGACATCGACCGCTTCAAGCACGGCAAGCTGCGCTGGCTGGGCAAACGGGATACCGTGGTGGTACTGGGCGACTTTGGCTTTGTGTGGGACGACAGCAAGGAGGAACAGAAAAAGCTGGATTGGCTGCGCAAGCGCCCGTATACCCTGCTGTTTCTGGACGGCAGCCACGAAAACTACGACCTTTTAAAGCAGTATCCCACCGAGGAACGCTTTGGCGGCAAGGTGCAGGCACTGGGTGGCAATGTGTACCATGTGTGCCGCGGCAGTGTGCTGGAATTGGAGAATAAAAAATACCTGTGCTTTGGCGGTGCGGAAAGCCAGGATGTGGAGGATCGGGAACCCGGCGTGAACTGGTGGAGGGAAGAAATGCCTTCGGAGGAGGAATACGCCTTTTGTGAGGAGAACCTTGCAGCGTGCGATTACAAAGTGGATTATGTGCTGACCCACGATGCGCCAAGCAGATTTTTGGATTTTACCGCCCTTGCCAGCGGCGAGACCAACCAGCTGCACAGTTTTCTGGATAAAATTTTGTTGAAGCTGACTTACGACAAGTGGTTTTTTGGCTGCTACCATAAGGATACCCAGCTTTCCACCAAAAGCCGCTGCGTATTCTGCGATGTGATAAGCATGGGCGAACGGCACGCAAAGCGTTCTGTTCGATAACAGGGGCCGCTGCACCAGCCGTGCAGCGGCTTTTGCATTTGCTGCTGCTTGTGCGCAAAAAACCTCCGGATCAGTTCATGGCTCCGGCTTTCTCGAACATCTGCTGCACCTGCTGTTCCAGCAGTGCGTGCTCCGGCGCTTCCAGCAGCGGGTCGTCGGCCAGCATGGCAACGGCTTCCGCCTGCGCAGCGTGCAGGGTGCGGGTGTCGTTCATCAGGTCGGCGATCTGCAGGGTGGGCAGGCCGTGCTGGCGGCTGCCGAAAAAGTCGCCGGGGCCGCGGGTCTCCAGATCGTACTGCGCCACCGCAAAGCCGTCCGTGGTGCTGCACAAAAATTTCAGCCGCTTTTGTACGTTTTCGCTTTGGTTGTCGCTGACAAGGAAGCACCAGCTCTCCGCTGCACCGCGTCCCACGCGGCCGCGCAGCTGGTGCAGAGCGCTCAGACCGTAGCGCTCTGCGTTTTCGATCACCATTACGCTGGCATTGGGCACGTCCACGCCCACCTCAATGACGGTGGTGGACACCAGTGCGTCCAGCCGTCCGGCTTTGAAGTCCTCCATCACGGCAGCTTTCTCCTTGGGCTTGAGCTTGCCGTGCATCAGGCCTACCCGGCGCTCCGGCAGCAGGGCTTTGGCAATGTCCTCGTAGTAGCTCTTGACGGCGTTCAGCCCGCCGTCCGGTGTGTTCTCGATGGCAGGGCAGACCAGATACACCTGCCGTCCGCGCCCGATCTCCTGATCGAGAAAATGGTAGAGGTCGCGCCGCTTTTGGCCGGTGATGCACCGGGTCTTGACCGGTGTGCGGCCCGGCGGCAGCTCGTCCAGAATGGAGATGTCCAAATCGCCGTAGATGAGCAGGCCCAGCGTGCGGGGAATGGGCGTTGCGCTCATCACCAGCAGGTGCGGATTCGCGGCCTTTTCGGCCAGCATTCCGCGCTGCCGTACCCCAAAGCGGTGCTGCTCGTCGATCACGGCAAGACCAAGCCGGGCAAATTCTACGCCTTCGCTGAGGATGGCGTGGGTGCCCACCACAAGGTCGGCTTCGTCGTTCCGGATGGCGGCAAGGGTGGTGCGGCGTGCAGCGGCCTTCATGCCGCCGGTCAGCAGGGCCACCCGCATCCCGAAGGGGGCAAGCATCCGGTTCAGGCCTTCGGCGTGCTGGGTGGCCAGAATTTCTGTCGGGGCCAGCAGCGCGGCCTGATACCCCGCTCGGATGCAGGCCCAGATGGCAGCAGCCGCCACCAGCGTTTTGCCGCTGCCCACATCGCCCTGCAAAAGGCGGTTCATGGAAGTCTCGCCCGCCATGTCGGCCAGAATCTCGCTCACGGCTCGGCGCTGGGCACCGGTGGGGGAGAAGGGCAGGCTGGCCCAGAACGGGGACGGGTCGGCAAGCTGCATGGGCGCACCGGTGGCAGCGGCACCCCGGTTTTTCATCCGGCCAATGCCCAGCTGCAAAACCAGAAGTTCTTCATAGATCAGCCGCCGTCGGGCTGCATAGGCCTGCTCTTCGGTGGCAGGGCAGTGGATGGCCCGCACCGCATCTGCCTTGGAGAGCAGACGGTATTTTGCCAGCATTTCCGGCGGAAGAGGGTCGGGCAGAAGTTCTGCATGGGGCAGCAGCTGCCGCACGCACTTGGCGATGGCATTGCTGGTCAGGCCCTCGGTCTGGGGGTAGACCGCTTCAAAGGGAGAAGCCTTGATCTGCTCGGCGGTGCGCACCTGCGGGTTGACCATCTGGCGGCGCAGCATCCCGCCGGTAACGATGCCCTGAAAATAATATTCCTGCCCCAGCTGCAGCTTCTGGGCGGCATAGGGATTATTGAACCATGTGATCTCCAGACTGGACACATCGTCCCCGGCAGTGATGCGCTCCATCCGCCGCCCGCCCGGCAGGATACGCCCGCCGGGTTTGGCGAACACCTCGGCCCTGACGACGCACTCCACATCGGTGGGCGCTTCGGCGATGGAATAGGGTTTGGTGAAGTCGATATATCTGCGCGGGTAGTGGCACAGCAGGTCGGCCAGCGTCACGATACCCAGCTTCTCGAACCGCTCAGCGGTCTTGGGGCCAACGCCCTTCAGGTAGCGCACCGGCGTATCCGGGGTGAGGGTGGTATGGTTTTCGGCGGGCACAGGCATCAGCTCCTTTGCAAAGTAGTATAGCCATTGTAGCACCTTCCCGTTTGCAAATCCAGCTAAACCGGCGATAATCATTCCGGGAACAACGCAAAACAAAAAATCCCGGAAGCCGAAGCTTCCGGGAATCTTTTGGAGGTGACGACCAGATTTGAACTGGTGGATGAGGGTTTTGCAGACCCTTGCCTTACCACTTGGCCACGTCACCATATTTAGGAGTGAATTTCCACTCCTGTTGGAGCGGCCGACGAGGCTCGAACTCGCTACCTCCACCTTGGCAAGGTGGCGCTCTACCAGATGAGCTACGGCCGCATATTCGGTGCATTTTACCTTGCACCCATCATTTCTGATGCCCTGAAAACAAGTTTCAAAGTAGGTGAAAGCTTACGCTTTCTTGGTGGCGACCCGGATCGGGCTCGAACCGACGACCCCCAGCGTGACAGGCTGGTGCTCTAACCAACTGAGCTACCGGGCCATATTGGAGCATCTGTTGCTACTCCGTTATGGAGCGGCGGACGAGGCTCGAACTCGCTACCTCCGCCTTGGCAAGGTGGCGCTCTACCAGATGAGCTACGGCCGCATATTGGAACCCCTGCTGGGTTTCCTTGACTGGTGCCTCCGATCGGAATCGAACCAATGACACGGGGATTTTCAGTCCCCTGCTCTACCGACTGAGCTACAGAGGCGCACCGGACGATGATTATTATACCTGAAATTTCGATTTTGTAAAGGGGTAAATCCGAATTTTTTTCAGAAAATTGAAACTTTCTTGATTTTGGTCGTTCCAGCGCGTAAAATAAGAATGACTTTTTTCAACCTGCTTTCGGCGCATCCGGCACAGGACGTGCTGTGTGCGGGCGTGCCAAACAGAAATTGACAAATTCAACAACCTATGGTTTAATGAAAATGAAATGATTCAGGCGCTTTTGCCCTTTTTCTCTGTGCATACCTATATTATAGTAAGAAAAGGGCAGAGGCGTTTTATGATTTGACTACAGACGGCCCGCTTTTTGCAAGAAAGGCCGGGCCGGGAGGAGCAGCATGGCAAAAAAACAGGAATATGGCAACGAGAGCATTACTTCTTTGAAGGGTGCCGACCGTGTGCGCAAGCGCCCGGCCGTTATCTTTGGCTCAGACGGCGTGGAGGGCTGCGCCCACTCCATCTTTGAGATCGTCTCCAACTCCATCGACGAAGCCCGCGACGGCCACGGCGATACCATCAACGTGACCCGCTGTAAGGATGGCAGCGTTATCGTTGAGGACTTTGGCCGCGGTATGCCCGTGGACTGGAACAACGGCGAGGGGCGCTACAATTGGGAGCTGCTGTTCTGCGAGATGTATGCAGGCGGCAAGTATGGCGAGGGTGAGGATAACTACGAGTTCAGCCTTGGCTTGAACGGTCTGGGCCTGTGCGCTACCCAGTATGCTTCTGCATGGATGACCGCCGATATCTACCGTGACGGATACCACTATCACCTTGATTTTAAAAAGGGCGAGAATGTGGGCGGCCTGCAGAAGGAAGCCTACAAGGGCCGCCGCACCGGCAGCATCATTCACTGGAAGCCGGACGACGAGGTGTTCACCGACATCGATGTGCCCGGCAGCTACTATAAGGATACCCTGCGCCGTCAAGCGGTGGTCAACGCAGGCCTGACCCTGAACTTTACCGATGAAAAAGAGAAAGACCCTGCCACTGGCAAGGCGTGGTACGAGAGCTGGTGCTATGAGCACGGCATCGCGGACTATGTGGCCGAGGTGGCAGGGGAGGATACCCTGACCCCGGTATTCAGCTGCGAGAGTGAGGCATCCGGCCGAGACCGCGAGGACCAGCCGGATTACAAGGTGCGCATGAGCGCGGCGTTCTGCTTCTCCAATAAGGTGCAGATGCTGGAATATTACCACAACTCTTCCTGGCTGGAGCACGGCGGCAGCCCGGAGCACGCGGTGCGCACCGCCTTTGTCTACCAGATCAACAAGTACCTGAAGGAAAAGAACCTCTATAAAAAAGGTGAGAGCGCCATCAGCTTTCAGGATGTGCAGGACTGTCTGGTGTATGTCTCGTCCAGTTTTTCCACCCGCACCAGCTACGAGAACCAGACCAAAAAGGCCATCACCAACAAATTCGTCTCGCAGGCTATGACCGACTTCCTCAAGCATTATCTGGAAGTGTATTTTCTGGAAAAGCCGGACGAGGCCCAGAAGATCTGCCAGCAGGTGCTGGTGAACAAGCAGAGCCGTGAGCATGCGGAAAAAACGCGCCAGAGCATCAAAAAAACGCTGTCCACCCAGATCGACCTTGCCAACCGTGTGCAGAAATTCGTGGACTGCCGCACCAAGGATGCATCCCGCCGCGAGCTGTATATCGTGGAGGGCGATTCCGCTATGGGTGCGGTCAAGTCCAGCCGCGACAGTGAATATCAGGCCATCATGCCCATCCGCGGCAAAATTTTAAACTGCCTGAAGGCCGACTATGCCCGCATCTTTAAATCGGATGTCATCGTGGATCTCATCAAGGTGATGGGCTGCGGCGTGGAACTGGGCGGCAAACACAACAAGGAGCTGGCCACCTTCAATCTCGATAATCTGCGGTTCAATAAAATCGTCATTTGTACCGATGCCGATGTGGACGGCTACCAGATCCGCACGCTGGTGCTCACCATGCTCTACCGCCTGACCCCGACCCTGATCGAGAAGGGCTATGTGTATATCGCAGAGTCGCCGTTGTATGAAATTACAACGAAAGACCGAACTTATTTTGCCTACACCGAGCCGGAAAAGACAGCGTTTCTGGAAGAGATCGGCGAGAAAAAATACACCATCCAGCGCTCCAAAGGCTTGGGTGAGAACGACCCAGAGATGATGTGGCTGACCACCATGAACCCGGAGAGCCGCCGTCTGATCAAGGTGATGCCCACGGATGTGGTGCAGACCGCGCAGGTGTTCGATATCCTGCTGGGTGATAACCTTGCAGGCCGCAAGGAACACATTGCGCAGCACGGCGCAGAATATCTGGACGATCTGGATGTGAGCTGATGATTTTAAATTGCCTCCGCTTGCGCTCTGGCAATGACAGAGGTAACGTTATTTTAATTTGGTGATTTGTCGCAGCCTGCGGGCTGCTCCAAATCACGTTTTCACGAAGAAAGCCCCAATGGGTCACGGCATTTTAAGGGAAAAATGCAGAAAACCGGAACGGCTCCATCTGTGAAAGAGCAGCTCAGGATGGCCCGCAGGCCATCCTGAGCTGCAAAAATAAAAAATATTTTCCGCTGAATATGGGCAGAGCGAGAGCGGCGCCCATTTAAAATCGTCAAGAGGTTAGAAGATGCCTAGAAAATCGACCAAGAAAACACTCAAGCCGGTGCGCCCGCAGCTGGGCGACGGCGTTGAAATTTTAAATGCCGGCAGTGTGCTGGAGGACCCCATCACCCGCACGCTGGAAACCAACTATATGCCCTACGCCATGAGCGTTATCGTCAGCCGCGCGCTGCCAGAGATCGACGGCTTCAAACCGGCGCACCGCAAGCTGCTGTACACCATGTACGAGATGGGCCTGCTCAAGGGCGCACGCACCAAGTCTGCCAACATCGTGGGCAGCACCATGCACCTGAACCCCCACGGCGATGCCGCCATCTACGACACCATGGTGCGCATGGGCCGCGGCAACGAGAGCCTGCTGGTGCCCTTTGTGGACAGCAAGGGCAACTTCGGCAAGGCCTACAGCCGGGATATGTCCTGCGCTGCTGCCCGTTACACGGAGGCAAAGCTCGAGGGTGTGTGCGAGGAGCTGTTCCGGGATATCGACAAGGAGACCGTGGACTTTGTGCCCAACTACGACAGCACCACCACCGAGCCTACCCTGCTGCCGGTCACATTCCCCACCATTCTGGCAAACAACACGCTGGGCATCGCGGTGGGCATGGCCTGCAACATCTGCTCGTTCAATCTGGCAGAGCTGTGCGCCACTACCGTGGCCCTGATGAAGGACGAGCACCACGACATCTCCACCACCATGCCCGCCCCGGACTTCGTGGGCGGCGGTCAGATTTTGTACGATGAAGCGCAGATGCGTGAAATTTACGAGAACGGCCGCGGCAGCGTGAAGGTACGCGCCCGCTACAATGTGGTGCCGGGCGAGAACATGATCGAGGTCACCCAGATCCCGCCAACCACCACGGTGGAGGCCATCATGGACAAGATCGCAGAGCTGGTCAAGGCCGGCAAGGTCAAGGAAATCAGCGACATGCGTGACGAGACCGACCTGAATGGCCTGAAGCTGACACTGGACCTCAAGCGCGGCGTGGATGCCGACAAGCTGATGGCAAAGCTGTTTAAGGCTACCCCTCTGGAAGACAGCTTCAGCGCTAACTTCAATATTCTGGTGTCCGGCCAGCCCCGCGTGATGGGCGTGCGCGAAATTCTCAAGGAGTGGACGGCCTTCCGCGTGGAGTGCGTGCGCCGCCGCACCTACTACGACCTGCACGGCAAGGAAAAGCGCCTGCACCTGCTCAAGGGTCTTGCTGCCATCCTGCTGGACATTGACAAGGCAATCAAAATTATCCGCACCACCGAGGAAGAGACCGAAGTGGTGCCCAACCTGATGATCGGTTTTGGCATCGATGAAGTGCAGGCCGACTATGTGGCCGAGATCAAGCTGCGTCATTTGAACCGGGAATATATCCTCAAGCGCACCAGCGAGATCGAACAGCTGGAGAAGGACATTGCCGACCTGAACGATATCCTTGCAAAGCCCGCCCGCATCCGCCGCATCATCATCAATGAGCTGAACGATGTTGCCAAGAAGTACGGTCAGCCCCGCCGCAGCGAGATCCTGTACGATCTGCCTGAGGAAGAGAACGGCTCCGAGGAGGAAGAAGCGCCGGATTACCCCGTGACGGTGTTCTTTACCCGCGAGGGCTACTTCAAAAAGATCCCGCCGCAAGGTCTGCGCACCGCCGGTGCCCATAAGCTGAAAGAAGGCGACGAGATCGTGCAGCAGATCGAGACTCGCAACAACGTGGAAGCGCTGTTCTTTACCGACAAGCAGCAGGTGTACAAGGTGCGTCTGGCAGAGCTGGAGGACGGCAAGGTGGCCCAGATGGGCATTTTCATCCCGGGCCGTCTGGGCATGGACGAGGGCGAGAACGTGCTCTCCATGGTGATCACCAGCGACTACAGCGGCTATATGCTGTTCTTCTTTGCCAGCGGCAGGTGCGCAAAGATCCCGCTCAGCTCCTATGCCACCAAGCAGAACCGCCGTAAGCTGCTCAAGGCCTACTGCGACAAGGAACCGCTGGCGAAGCTCTTCTTCCTGCAGGAGGAGACCGAGCTTGCCATCCGCACCAGTGCCAGCCGGATGCTGCTGGTTGGCACGGCGCAGATCGCGGCCAAGGCCACCCGCGACAGTCAGGGCGTGGCAGTGGTTACTTTGAAAAAGAACCAGACCATCGCTTCGGTGGTGCCTGCGGACACGCTGGAACTGGCGAACCCCCACCGCTACCGGGTGCGCAGCCTGCCCGCCACCGGTGCGCTGCTCCGCGCCGAGGACGAGGGCGAGCAGATGAGCCTGCTGTAAAAAAACTCCCCCAGTCTCGCATTCGCTCGACAGCCCCCTCTAGGATGGGGCCTTTGGCATGGCGGCAAAGCCTCTGGTTGAATTGCAAAGTATCCGGTTTCGCCAGAGGCTCCCTCTCCGAGGGAGCTGGCACGGCGTAAGCCGTGACTGAGGGAGTTCAAGCAGTAGCGGAGACAATTTTAAATCGTTTCTATATAAAAGAGGAAACTGCAATGCAAAACATCGACCTGATCTGTGTGGGCAAGCTGAATGCAAAATATTTCGCCGAGGGCGTGGCCGAGTACCAGAAGCGCCTTGCCGCCTTCGCGTCCTTCCGCATCATCGAGCTGCCGGAGGAAAAGATCGAGGAGAAGAACGCCTCGGATGCCGTGGTAAAAAAGGCACTGGACAAGGAGGGCAAGGCCATTCTGTCCAACGTGCGCAAGGGTGCTGCCATCGTGGCCATGTGCATTGAAGGCAGGCAGATCTCCTCCGACGAGCTGGCCCAGTTCCTTGCCGACCGCGCAAACAGCGGGGCAGGGGATGTGGCGTTCGTCATCGGCTCGTCCCACGGCCTGTCCGATGAGGTGAAAAAGGCCGCTGCACTCAAGTTCAGCATGGGACGCATCACCATGCCCCACCAGCTGGCCCGCCTTGTGCTCACGGAGCAGATCTACCGTGCCTGCACCATCAATGCAGGGATGAAATACCATAAATAAGTGCAAAAACCGGTCTGTTCCCCAAAGCAGGCCGGTTTTCGGCTTTACAAGCGGCGCAAAACATGGTACAGTAAAGATACTGTGCTTTCCCTTTGAAAAGCACGCCCGGCAGTGGGGAAAGCTGCCGGAACGATACAACAACGACACGGCAAACCAGCCGCGGACGGAAAGGATGTACTACAATGGAACAGAGCGAAAAGACCCTTGATATGATCGTCAATCTCTGCAAGAACCGTGGTTATGTGTTCCCCGGTTCCGAGATCTACGGCGGTCTGGCCAACAGCTGGGATTACGGCCCGCTGGGCGTCGAGTTCAAGAACAACGTCAAAAAGGCATGGCTGAAGAAATTCGTGCAGGAGAGCCCCTACAATGTGGGTCTGGATGCAGCCATCATCATGAACCCTCAGACCTGGGTGACCACCGGCCATGTGTCCAGCTTCTCGGACCCCCTGCTGGACTGCCGCGCCTGCAAGGCGCGCCACCGCGCCGACAAGCTGATCGGCGAGGAGCACCCCGAGGTGAACGTGGATGCCATGAGCTTTGACGAGATGGATGCTTTCATCGCAGAGCATGAGGACATCGTCTGCCCCGTCTGCGGCAAGCACGATTTTACCCCCATCCGCAAGTTCAACCTGATGTTCAAGACTGCCATCGGCGTTACCGAGGACAGCTCTTCCACCTGCTATCTG
Organism: Faecalibacterium sp. AF10-46; assembly: GCF_003604105.1. Classification (NCBI taxonomy): domain Bacteria; kingdom Bacillati; phylum Bacillota; class Clostridia; order Eubacteriales; family Oscillospiraceae; genus Faecalibacterium; species Faecalibacterium sp. AF10-46. Next base: position 41,089 of record NZ_QVGY01000003.1, read on the forward strand.
CGTCCTGAGACCGCACAGGGCATCTTTGTCAACTTTGCCAACATCCAGCGCACCACCCGCCGCAAGCTGCCCTTCGGCGTGTGCCAGGTGGGCAAGGCCTTCCGCAACGAGATCACTCCGGGCAACTTCACCTTCCGCACCCGCGAGTTCGAGCAGATGGAGTGCGAGTTCTTCTGCAAGCCCGGCACCGATCTGGAATGGTTCGCTTACTGGAAGGACTATTGCGAGAACTGGCTGCTGAGCCTTGGCATCAAGAAGGAGCACCTGCGCCTGCGTGACCACGAGCCTGCAGAGCTGGCCTTCTACAGCCGCGCTACCACCGATATCGAGTACGCCTTCCCGTTCACCGACTGGGGTGAGCTGTGGGGCATCGCGGATCGTACCAACTACGACCTGACCCGCCATCAGGAGGCTTCCGGCAAGAGCCTGGAGTACTTCGACAGCGAGACCAACGAGCACTACATCCCCTACGTCATTGAGCCGTCTCTGGGCTGTGACCGTGTGGCTCTGGCTTTCCTGTGCGAAGCGTACGACGAGGAGCACCTGACCGACAGCAAGGGCAAGGAGGATATCCGCACCGTGCTGCATCTGCATCCGGCTCTGGCTCCCTACAAGTGTGCCGTGCTGCCCTTGAGCAAGAAGCTGGGCGAGAAGGCTATGGAGATCCGCAACGAGCTGAGCAAGTACTTCATGGTGGATTACGACGATACCGGTTCCATCGGCAAGCGTTACCGCCGCGAGGACGAGATCGGCACCCCGTACTGCATCACTGTGGACTTTGATACCGTGGGTGACGAGGCCAAGGGCATTGCCGCCGACAACTGCGTCACCGTCCGTGACCGCGACACCATGGAGCAGGTGCGTATGCCCATCTCCGAGCTGAAAGCTTATATCGAGAGCAAGATCGAGTTCTGAGAAAATTTCGCTTTCAGTCGATAAAAAACAGCCCCGCCGTTGCAATTTCGGCGGGGCTGTGCTATAATACAAATAAAGAAAGTGCTGTCTGGCAAACGGTCAGTACCTTTCCGGCGCGATAATCAAAAGATGACCGCTCAGGTTTGGACGCTGAGGGCGGTCATTTTTTGTTGTTGAAGATCTTCCACGCGATATCGAAAATGCCAAAGCTCACGGTTGCAAGCAATGTGAGCAGAGCCAGAGTTTCTAAAAGCGTCATGAAGCATCACCCCCTTCGCTGCAAAGCGTCGGGGTACGACAAAAATGTTCGCCTTCCCGACGCAGGGCCGAAAAGGCATAGACCGCCTGCCGTATGTAGACAGCACTCTCAAGAGACAGTATAACAGACGTTTCCTGCTTTTTCAACAGCGGGAGGTGTCTGTTTTCTTTTTACTGGACAGAACGGCTTGTACCGGGTATACTGAAAAACAGAAAAACATGATTTTTACACCGCAGGAGGTTCTACCGTGGAAAACTTTGACGAACTGCTGAAAAAATATGCCGATTTCATCGTCCGGGTGGGGGTGAACCCGCAGCCGGGCCAGACCCTCATCATCAACTGCCCGCTGGAGGGCGCGCCGCTGGCGCGGCTGTGCGTGCGCAGTGCCTACGAAGCCGGTGCCCGGGATGTGCAAGTGAACTGGAGCGATGACGCTGTGGCCCGTGCCCGCATGGAGCTGGGCAGCGAGGAGGCCCTGACCGACCTCAAGCCATGGCAGCTGCGCCGCTATCTTGACTATGCTGAAAGCGAGGGCGGCGTGTGTGTACTGCATCTCATTGCGGACGACCCGGAGCTGTATGCGGGCATTGACGGCAATAAGATCAGCAGGGTGAATGCCGCCCGCCGCGCCTTTATGGAAGAGTGGCAGGAATACACCATGAACGACCGGGTGCAGTGGTCCATTGCGGCCCTGCCCAGTGTGCCGTGGGCAAAGAAGGTCTTCCCGGAGCTGGACGCGGATGCCGCCATGGAAGCGCTGTGGAAGCTGATCTTTGACGTGTGCCGGGTCACCGGCGGCGACCCGGTGAACGAGTGGAAGGCCCATATGGAGCGGCTCAGCACTCTGCGGGATAAAATGAACGCGCTGGACTTGGAAAGCGTGCATTTTGAGAGCAGCAACGGCACGGACCTGACCGTGGGTCTTGCGGATCGGGCTGTGTGGGAAAGCGCCGCCAGCAAGAGCGAAAAGGGAGTGGTGTTCCTGCCCAACATCCCCACGGAGGAAGTGTTCACTGCGCCCCACAAGGACAGGGTAGAGGGCGTTGTCTACGGCACAAAGCCCTATGTGTTCAACGGCCAGCTCATCAAGAACTTCCGTGTCACCTTTGAGAAGGGCCGGGTTGTGGACTACCACGCCGAGCAGGGACAGGTGCTGCTGGGCCGTCTGCTGGACGGCGACGAAGGCTCCCGCAGCATTGGCGAAGTGGCACTGGTGCCGGCAAGCAGCCCCATCAACCGCAGCGGCAAGCTGTTCTACAGCACGTTGTTTGACGAAAATGCCGCCTGCCACATCGCGTTCGGCGCCAGCTACCCCGGCACCACGAAGGGCGGCACGGCGCTGACGAAGGAAGAGCTGCTGGCCCGCGGCATGAACCAGTCCCGCCTGCACGAGGATGTGATGATCGGTGCAGAGGACAGCCATATCACCGGCAAATGCCGCGATGGCCGCACCGTGGAGCTGTTCCGGGACGGCGTGTGGGTGCTGTAAAAGACCCTGCGGCGAAAAAAATCTGCGAAAATGCTTGCATAATCGCGGGATGTATGGTATATTCTAGTAGTACGATATAGTTTAACCTGAAACGTGGGCCGCAAGGTCCGCGTTTCTTGTTTGTTTGGAGGTTTTTTATGGCGAAGCAGTCTGGCGGCAACACCGCCCAGAGAGTCGAAGCGCTTGTCCGCCCCACCGTGGAGGGCATGGGCCTGCGCCTGTGGGATGTGGTTTTTGAAAAGGAAGGTCCGGACTGGTATCTTCGCGTGCTCATCGACAAGGACGGCACCATGGATACGGACACCTGCGCGGATGTTTCCCATGCGCTGGACCCCATCCTTGACGAGGCAGACCCCATCGACCAGAGCTATTATCTGGAAGTGGGCAGCCCCGGCCTTGGCCGTAAGCTGACCCGCCCGGAGCACTATGAAGCCCTCAAGGGCCAGAAGATCCGGGTAAAGCTCATCCGCCCGAATGCAGACGGCGTGCGTGAGTTTTCCGGTATCCTGACAGGCCGCGAGGGCAGCACTGTTACGGTGAACACCGATGCGGGCGCTGTCACCTTTGAGGTGAACGCCGCATCCAGTGTGAACCTGTGCGATGATGAAGACCTGTTTGACTAACATAGATAGAGAGTAAATTACAGGAGGAACCCGAAAAATGGCAGCAGCGAACAATGAATTTTTTGAAGCTCTCTCCATGCTGGAGCACGAGCGCGGCATCACCGCAGAATACCTGATCGAAAAGATCAAGGCTGCGATCATCATTGCCGTCAAGAAGAACTATGAGGTGGAAGAGGACCACGTGAAGGTGGATATCGACCCCGCCGCAGGCCGCTTTGACGTGGCCCTGATCCAGGACGTTGTGGCCGACGAGGACTGGTACGACGAGCACTCTGAGATCGGCATTACCGAGGCACAGAAGATCCGCAAGAGCTACGAAGTGGGCGACCGCATCGTGACCCCCCTCAAGACCAAGGACTTCGGCCGCATTGCAGCCCAGACCGCAAAGCACGTGATCCGTCAGGGCATCCGCGAGGCTGAGCGCAGCCAGCAGCTGAGCGAGATCCAGTCCCGTGCACACGACATCGTGCAGGCCACCGTTACCCGCGTGGACCCGGAGAAGGGCATCGTTGCTCTGGATCTGGGCAAGGGCGGCGAGGCTATCCTGCCCCACAACGAGCAGGTGCCCGGCGAGGTGTACACCGAGGGCCAGACCCTGCAGGTCTACGTTGTGGATGTGGTCAGCACTGAGCGCGGCCCCCGCGTTATGATCAGCCGCACCCACCCCGGCCTTGTCAAGCGCCTGTTTGAGCTGGAAGTGCCCGAAATTTTTGACGGCACTGTGGAGGTCAAGGCCATCAGCCGCGAGGCCGGTGCCCGCACCAAGATGGCTGTTTGGAGCAAGGACCCCAACGTGAACCCTGTTTCCGCCTGCATCGGTGAGCACGGTGCACGTGTAGCTGCTGTTGTGGAAAAGCTGGGCGGCGAAAAGATCGACATTGTGAAGTGGAGCGAGGATATCTCCGAGTTCATCTCCGCAGCACTGAGCCCCGCAAAGGTGGTCAAGGTGGAACTGCTGCCCGGCGAGACCCGTTCCTGCCGTGTGACCGTGCCCGACCAGCAGCTGAGCCTTGCCATTGGCAACAAGGGCCAGAACGCACGCCTGTGTGCACGCCTGACCGGCTACAACATTGATATCCGCCCCGAGAGCGGCTATTATGGCGAGGAAGAGCCGAAGAAAGAAGCCGAGACTGACACCGAGTAATTCCGGCGCAGATGGCCAAAGGAGGGAAACCGGATGGCACAGAAAAAGATCCCTTCCCGCCAGTGCATCGGCTGCATGACCAGCCGCCCCAAAAAGGAGCTGGTGCGTGTGGTGCGTGCACCCAGCGGAGAGATCAGCATTGATCTGGTCGGCAAAAAGCCGGGCCGCGGCGCGTATCTCTGCCCGAACCCCGACTGCCTGACCAAGGCAAAAAAGAAAAAGGCGCTGGAGCGCTGCTTTGAGCAGCCGGTTCCCGCCGAAGTTTATGAGGCTCTGGCCGCACAGCTGGCCGAAGCCGCAAAGGAGGCAGCAGCAAATGGCAAAGAAGAATAACACCCCCGCAAAGCCCAAGCTGCCGCCGGAGGAAGCGCTATATCAGGCGCTGAGCCTGTGCCGCAAGGCGGGCGCACTGACCATGGGCTTTGATGCCGTGGAAGATGCCTGCGTCAAGAGCAAGGCATGGCTGGTGATGGTGGCAAGCGATGCCAGCGCCAAGACCGTGCAGCGTCTCGACTATTCTGTGGGCGATCTGGTGGATGTGATCACCATGCCGCTTACGCAGGATAAACTGGCCGATATCAGCCGCAAGCCTGTGGCTGTTTACGCGGTGACTGACCGCAACCTCGCAAAGCTCTGCTTTGACCGCCTGTCGGACTGCGGAGCAATCAAAAATGAGGAGGATATGACCGAATGATCGTAAAATATAAAGTGAGTGATTTTGCAAAGGACCTGAACCTTTCTGCCAAGAAGGTCCTGGATGAGCTGAACGCCATGGGCAGCACCGGCAAGAAGAACAGCTCCAATCTGGAAGAGAACGAGCTGAACTACCTGCTGGAAAAGTTCAGCAAGGATAACAGCGTGGCAAATCTGGACGAATTCCTGAACAGCGCCAAGGCCGCAAAGGAAGAGCCGAAGCCCACTGAGAAGAAGGCCGAGAAAAAGCCCGAAGCTCCCAAGGCAGAAAAGAAACCGGAGCAGCCTGCCGCCAAAAAGGCAGAGCCTGCCCAGCAGGATAAGAACGGCAATAAGCATAACGAAAAGAAGAACGAGCAGCACAAGAAGCGCGAGGAAAAGACCGTTTCTCTCAGCGAACTGGCTCGTGAGACCGGTGCCAAGGCATCTGCTGCTCCGGCACAGGCTGTGTCCGTGCGCCGCGAGGACAATCAGGTCACCGTGGATACCCGCACTGTGGATATGAACGTGGACCGCTTCGATGCCCGTTACGATGATCTGGCTTCCACCAAGAACACCGAGAACCGCCGCAAGCCCACCCCGCAGGGCAACAAGCAAAAGTTCACCCAGCGCGGTCAGCGCCAGCGCCAGCAGTTCCAGAAGGGCAAGCGCGAGACCGAGTTTGAGCGTCTGCAGCGCATCCAGCTGGAAAAGGCCCGCAGCGCACAGCTGAAGGTGATGATCCCCGACGAGATCACCGTGGGCGAGCTGGCTGCCCGCCTGAAGCAGCAGGCCGGCAAGGTCATTGCCAAGTTCATGCAGATGGGCGAGATGCACGCCATCAACGACGTGATCGATTTTGATACCGCTTCTCTGCTGGCAGAGGAGTTCCACGCAAAGGTCGAGCACGAGGTGCATGTGACCATCGAGGAGCGCCTGTTCACGCAGGAAGAGGATTCGCAGGAGGACCTGGTGGAGCGTCCCCCGGTGGTCTGCGTTATGGGCCACGTTGACCACGGCAAGACCAGTATTCTGGATGCCATCCGCAAGACCAACGTCACCGCAGGCGAGGCCGGCGGCATCACGCAGGCCATCGGTGCATATCAGGTCAAGGTCAACGACAGCCTCATCACCTTCCTGGATACCCCGGGCCACGAGGCATTCACCTCCATGCGTGCCCGCGGTGCCAACATGACCGATATTGCAGTTCTGGTGGTTGCTGCCGACGACGGCATCATGCCCCAGACCATCGAGTCCATCAACCACGCCAAGGCTGCAAATGTCAAGATTATCGTGGCAATGAACAAGATGGATAAGCCCACCGCAAACCCCGAGCGCGTGATGGAAGGCCTGACCAAGTACGGCATCATCACCGAGGACTGGGGCGGCGATGTGGCCTGCATCCCGGTGTCTGCCCTGACCGGCATGGGCATCAACGACCTGCTAGAGCGCATTGCTCTGGAAGCTGAGGTCATGGAGCTGAAGGCAAACCCCAACCGCCGCGCCAAGGGTGCGGTCGTCGAGGCCCGTCTGGACAAGGGCCAGGGCCCCATTGCCACCATTCTGGTGCAGAACGGCACCCTGCACTCCGGCGATGTGATCATTGCCGGTACCGCTGTGGGCCGCGTGCGCACCATGCGCAGCGACAAGGGCCAGCTGCTGAGCGATGCCGGCCCCTCTACCCCTGTGGAGATCACCGGCCTGACCGCAGTGCCCGAAGCAGGCGACCTGTTCGAGGCTGTTGAGGATGAGCGTCTGGCCCGTGAGCTGGCCGAACAGCGCGTTGCTGCCGCTAAGGAAAAGCAGTTCTCCTCCTTCCAGAAGGTCACTCTGGATAACCTGTTCAGCCAGATGGCTCAGAACGACATGAAGGAACTGGCCATCGTGGTCAAGGCCGATGTGCAGGGCTCTGCCGAGGCTGTGAAGCAGAGTCTGGAGAAGATCTCCAACGAAGAGGTGCGCGTGCGCGTCATCCATGCCGGTGTCGGTGCCATCAGCAAGTCCGACGTGGATCTGGCCGATGCCTCCAACGCCATCATCATCGGCTTCAACGTCCGCCCGGACAATGTGGCCAAGGAAGAAGCTGCTGCCACCAAGGTGGAAATGCGTATGTACCGCGTCATCTATGATGCCATCAACGATGTCACCGACGCTATGAAGGGCATGCTGGCTCCCAAGTTCCGCGAGGTGTCTCTGGGCGAGCTGCAGGTCCGTCAGGTGTACAAGATCTCCAATGTGGGCACCGTTGCAGGCTGCCGCGTGACCAGCGGCAAGATCACCCGCGACAGCAAGGTGCGCGTGGTGCGTGACGGCATCGTGATCACCGAGGACGAGATCGCATCCCTGAAGCGCTTCAAGGATGATGCCAAGGAAGTGGCCGAGGGCTACGAGTGCGGCGTTACTCTGGCAAAGTTTGCCGACGTTAAGGAAGGCGACGTGTACGAAGCCTTCAAGATGGAAGAGTACCGCGATTAAGATCTGAAATAACCCTCTCCGTCATTGCTGGCGCAATGCCACCTCCCCCGAGGTGGGAGGTTTGCAGAGAAACGGAACGTTTGCCGTATCCACGCAAAAAGCTCGCCCCTCGGGAGAGCTGCCGAGCGAAGCGAGGCTGAGAGGGTTTTCTTTTATAGGGAGAAATACTATGTCTCAGAAGAATATGGGCCGTCTGGCGCAGGATATGAAGCGCGAGATCATTGCCATCATCGGCAGGCTGAAGGACCCGCGTCTGGAGGGCGGCCTGCTCACCGTCACCCGTCTGGATGTGACCCCTGATCTGGATGTGGCCAAGGTGTATGTGAGCGTGATGGGCCGCGAGGACGGCCCAAAGCCCGCCATCGAGGCACTGAACCGCGCGGCAGGCCATGTGCGCACTGAAGTGAGCAAGAAAATGCACATCCGCAAGGCTCCCCGCTTCATCTTCGTAGAGGATGACGGTGCCGCCTATGCAGCCCACATCAACGAGCTGCTCCGCACGCTGAACGTGAACGGCGACGCTGACACCGAAGCCAGCGCACCGGAGGAGACCGAAGAATAATTCCGCCTGCGGAAAGGATGGATCATGGAATGACAGAACAGTTGAATGTGCAGCAGATGGCCCAGCGCCTGATGACGGCGGACAACATTTTGATTCTGTGTCACAAAAACCCGGATGGCGATACCATTGGCTGCGGCAGCGCGCTGTATTGTGCACTGAAAGCACTGGATAAAAACGCGGCAGTGCTCTGCTCCGATGCCATTCCCAACCGGTATGCGTTTACCAACGCACATATGTTCAAAGGCGAGTTTGAGCCGCAGACTGTGGTAGCGGTGGATGTTGCCAGCGTGCAGCTGTTTGGAGAAAACAACGGTATGCCGCAGTTCTCGCGCCATGTGGACCTGTGCATCGACCACCACGCAGGCAACAGCGGCTATGCCGACTTCACCTTGCTCAATGGCAGCGCCGCAGCGGCGGCAGAGCTGCTGTACGAGGTGATCAACGCCATGGGCGTTGCCATTACGCCGCACATTGCAGACTGCCTTTACACCGGCCTTGCAACCGACACCGGCTGCTTCCGGTTCTCTTCCACCACGGCAAACACCCACATCGTGGCGGCAAAGCTCATTGAGGCGGGCTGTCATGTGGAAGAGCTGAACACCCTGCTGTTCGATACCAAGCCCCGTGAGCGCATGGAGGCCGAGCGCATTGCCCGCAACCATCTGGAATACTATCTGGATGGCCGGTGCGCGCTCATCTACCTCACCCGGGACGAGATCGAGCAGAGCGGGGTGGACCCGGCCGATCTGGAAGAACTGACCAGCCTGCCTGTGAGCATTGAGGGCGTAAAGGTGGGCCTGACCCTGCGGCAGCAGCCCGGCGGCAGCTACCGTATCAGTGTGCGCACCGCAAAGGGCGTGGATGCCTGCGCCATCGCCCGGCGTCTGGGCGGAGGCGGTCACAGCTGCGCTGCAGGCTGTGAGCTGCTGGGCAATCTGGAAAACGCAAAAAATGCAATTCTGGCAGAGGTGGAAGCCGAGCTGGACGCACCGCAGGAGGAAGCATAAATGCAGGGCATCCTGATCGTTGACAAGCCCATGGACTGGACCAGCTTTGATGTGGTGGCAAAGCTGCGCGGCGTGCTGGGCACCCGCAAGCTGGGCCACAGCGGCACGCTGGACCCCATGGCCACCGGCGTGCTGCCGGTGTTCTGCGGCGGTGCCAGCAAGGCAGTGGACCTGCAGCTGAACCACGATAAAAGCTACCGTGCGGTTTTAAAACTGGGCGCGCGCACCGACACCGGCGATGTGACCGGCACTGTGCTGGAAACGGCTCCGGTCACGGCGGGCGAAGGGGAACTGCTGGCCGTGCTGCCACAATTCGTCGGCCCGCAGATGCAGGTGCCGCCCATGTACTCGGCCATCAAGCTGAACGGTCAGCCGCTGTATAAGCTGGCCCGTGAGGGCGTGACCGTGGAGCGCAAGGCGCGCCCCATTGAAATTTACAGCATCACCTACGGCGGAAGCCCGGCAGAGAATGAGTATGCGCTGGATGTAACGTGCTCCAAGGGCACCTATATCCGCACATTGCTGGAAGACATTGCCGCCGCCATGGGCCAGAAGGGCACCATGAGCGCACTGCGCCGCACCTCGGCGGGCGTGTACACCGAAGCCGATGCCCACACGCTGGAGGAAATTCTTGCCGCAAAAGAGCAGGGCATGGACGCACTGGAAGCGCTGATGCTGCCGGTGGAAAGCGTGTTTGAAAGCCTGCCGCTGCTGGTGGTGGAGCCTTGGGTGGAACAGCATTTGTACAACGGCTGCCCCACCAGCCGGTATCCGGCAGCAGATGGCCGCTACCGGGTGCGCAATGCCGCCGGACAGTTTTTGGGCCTTGCCAATATCGTACAGGGTGTGCTGCGGGTGGAAAAACTGTTCGTAGAACGTAATTGAAAAAGGAAACAAAACCCATGCAGATCATTTCACAATTTGCACCGCTGCCGCTGGCGCAGCCGGAAAAAGGCACCGCAGTGGCAATGGGCTTTTTTGACGGCATCCACATCGGCCACCGTGCGGTGATCGAAAGCGCCGTGCAGTGGGCCAAAGAACACGATGCCGCCCCGGCGGTGTTTACCTTCAAGCTGCCGATGGTGAATAAGATGAAGGGCAAGCGCCTGCTTTCCACAGCGGATAAGCATGCTCTGATCGCAAGCCTTGGCGTGGAGTATTACCTCACGCCGGACTTTGAGGAGATCAAGGGCCTGACCCCGGAGCAGTTCGTGCTGGGCATCGTGCGGGACTGCAATGCCCGTGCGCTGGTCTGCGGCGAAAACTTTACCTTTGGCGCCAAAGCGGCCGGCAACCCGGAGCTGCTGCGCACCCTCTGCGCTCCGTTGGGCGTGGAGGTGATCGTGGTGCCCATGGCGCAGTTTGAGGAAAAGCCGGTGTCTTCCACCCGCATCCGCACCGCGCTGGAAGGCGGCGACATCCCGGCAGCAAACGCCATGCTGGGGATGCCCTACGCCATCCGGTTCGAGGTGCAGCACGGTGCAGGTCTGGGCCACACGCTGGGGGTGCCCACCATCAACCAGCTGTATCCCGAGGGCTTTCAGCTGCCCCGCAGCGGCATTTATATCACCCGCACCCGCATTGGCGGGGTGTGGTATCCTTCGGCCACCGGCCTTGGCAGCCGCCCTACCGTCAACGATGATGCCACCAAGGTGACCTGCGAGACCTTTATCCCGGGCTTTTCCGGCGACCTCTACGGCACCGACCCGGTGGTGGAGTTCCACGCCTACCTCAGCCCCAGCAAAAAGTTTGATACGCTGGACGAGCTGCGGGCCTGCATCAACAACGCTGCAAAGCGTGCACAGGAATATTTTGCATAAGAAAAAATCCCGTCTTCTGTTGCAGAAAGACGGGATTTTTTGCGCAAAAGCGCCTGTTTTATTCGTAGTCGATGGGTAAAGTGGGCAGACCGTTCAGTTCAAGGCCCGCTGTGTGGCCTGCAATGTACTGGTAATACCCCTGCGCCGCGATCATAGCGCCGTTGTCACCGCAGAATTTCAGCTCCGGCAGATAAACTTTTGCACCCAGCTTCTGGGCACCGTCGTTCACCAGCTGGCGCAGCCGTCCGTTGGCGGCAACTCCGCCTGCCAGACACACCTGCTTTGCGCCGGTGTCCGCTGCGGCCAGCAGCAGCTTTTCGGCCAGAATGCCCGCAATGCGGTCCTGAAAGCTGGCGGCAAGGTCGGGCACATTCACTTCTTCGCCCTTCATCTGGGCCTTGTTCACCTCATTGAGCACGGCGGTTTTCAGGCCGGAAAAGCTTACGTTGTACTTGCCGTCCACATGGGGCACCGGCAGGCGGTAGGCCTTGGGGTTGCCGGTCTTGGCGGCATTGGCCACGCTAGGGCCGCCGGGGTAGGGCAGACCCAGCGTGCGGGCCACTTTGTCAAAGGCTTCACCGGCGGCATCGTCCACCGTGTGGCCGAGGATGTGGTAATGGGTGTAGTCCTGCACCTCCACGATGTGGCTGTGGCCGCCGGATGCCACAAGGCAGAGGAAGGGCGGCTTCAGCTCCGGGTGGGTGAGGTACAGCGCGGCAATGTGTCCGCGCAGGTGGTGCACCGGCACCAAAGGCTTATTGGCCGAGTAGGCCAGACCCTTGGCAAAATTCACGCCCACCAGCACTGCACCGATGAGGCCCGGCGCAAAGGTGACGGCCACGGCATCCACATCGTCGATGGTCTTGCCTGCATCCAGCAGGGCTTTTTTGACCGTAGCGCTGATAAACTCGCAGTGGCGGCGGCTGGCGATCTCCGGCACAACGCCGCCGTAAAGAGCCTGTTCTTTTACGCTGGTGGAAATGACGTTGCTCAGCAGGTGCCGGCCATCCTCCACCAGAGCTGCGGCGGTCTCGTCGCAGGTGGATTCAATTCCCAAAATAATCATGTTTTAGTGGGCCTCCAGCCAGTTTTTTCCTGCGTGCACATCGGTGCTCAGGGGCACGGCATACTGCACGCAGCCTTCCATTTCCTCCCGCAGGATCTGCGCAGCCTTTTCGGCTTCGGCCTGCGGGGCTTCCACGATCAATTCATCGTGGACGGTCAGGATCAGGCGGCTTTCCATCTTTTCGTTCCGCAGGCGCTTCCATACCCGCACCATGGCCAGCTTGATCACGTCGGCCGCAGTGCCCTGAATGGGGGTGTTGCGGGCCATGCGTTCGCCGCTGGAACGCACATTGAAGTTGCTGCTTGCCAGCTCCGGCAGAGCACGGCGGCGGCCGAACAGGGTGGATACATAGCCCACGGCCTTGGCGTCCGCGATGGTCTTATCCATGTAGCCGCTCACCTTGGGGAACGCGGCCAGATAGTTCTTGAGGAAGGCATCTGCCTCCTTCACACTCACGCCGATGTCTTTGGCAAGGCTGTAAGCGCCCTTGCCGTACATGATGCCAAAGTTGATGGCCTTGGCAGAAGAGCGCAGCCGGGAGGTGACTTCTTCCTGCGGGATGCCGTAAATTTTTGCGGCGGTGCTGCGGTGGATGTCCTCACCGTTCAAAAACGCCTGCTGCATGTGCTCATCGCCGGTAATGTGGGCAAGGATGCGCAGCTCGATCTGGCTGTAGTCGGCATCCACCAGCACACAGCCCGGCTTTGCAATAAAGTAGGCGCGCAGCTGGCTGCCCAGCTCGGTGCGGATGGGGATGTTCTGCAGGTTGGGGTTATCGGAGGAAAGCCGTCCGGTGCGGGCCTCGGTCTGGTTGAAGGTGGAGTGGATGCGGCCATCCTCGCCGATCACCTTCAAAAGGCCCTCCACGTAGGTGGAGTTCAGCTTCTGGTAGGCACGGTACTGCAGAATGTCCTCTACCAGCGGGTAATCCCGCAGGCTTTCCAGCGTTTCGGCATCGGTGGACCAGCCGCGCTGGGTCTTTTTGCCATGGGGCAGGCCCATGGTATCGAACAGCATCTCGCCCAGCTGCTTCGGGCTGTTGGGGTTGAAGCTGGCGCTGCCGGTCTCCATATGGATGCGGGTGAGCACCTGCTCCAGCTCGGTGCGCAGCTTTACGCCGAACTGCTCGATGCCGTCCTTATCCACCAGCACACCGGTGCGGGTCATATCGGCCAGCACCTGTGCCAGCGGGAACTCGATCTCATTGTAAAGGCTGTCCTCACCGCAGGCGGTGATCTCGGCCTTCATCTTGCAGAACAGGTCGGCAAGGCGGCCTGCATCCGGGTAATCGGCACAGGTAAAGGCAGCAGCGGCGCGGTAGCTGGCGGTCAGCTCGCTGATCTGATACTTGGAAGCAGAAGCGTCCAGCAGGTAGGCGGCAAGCTTGCCATCCCACACGATGCTGCTGCCCCAGCCGCCTGCGGCCATGGCCTTGGCATAGAGGGGCGCTGCGTTGAACACTTCCAGCGTTACGTCTGCGTTGTCCAGCAGGCGCACAAGGTCGGCATCCTCCAGCGGGTAAACGGTGCAGTCCTGCACGGCGTACCAGCTCTCCGGCTGCAGCACCACGTTGCGGGTGCCCTGCTTGCCCATCACGGCCGGGCGCGATGCCACCAGATAGGTGCCGGAAGGAGCCAGCGGCAGAGCTTCCAGCTCTGCTTCAGCCAGCTCGATGCCGTCCTCTTCTTCCGGGGCGGCAGGTGCAATGCCGTCCAGCCCAAAGCGAGGGATCAGAGAGTGGATCTCCAATTCCTGCAAAAGGCGCACGGCCTCGGCTTTGTTGCCCTCGCCCACGGCATAGGTGCCCTCGGCCGTGTCGATGGGTGCATCGGTGCGGATGGTGCCAAGGGTGTGGCTCAGCTGGGCCATCTCGCGGCATTCCAGCAAATGTTCCCGCTGTTTGGGCTTGATGAGCTTATCGTCGATGTGCTCGTACACGCCTTCCAGCGTGCCAAAGTTCTGCACAAGGGTCAGGGCGGTCTTTTCACCAATGCCCTTCACGCCCGGAATATTATCCGAAACATCGCCCATCAGGCTCTTCACCTCAATGAGCTGTCTGGGCTGGATGCCGTATTTTTCCTGAATGGCATCCACGTCCATCGTCACCGTCTTGCTGCGTCCCATGACAGTGGCGGCAAGCAGCACAGTGGTGGTGTCACTGACCAGCTGCAGGCTGTCCCGGTCTCCCGTAGCAAGGAAGCAGTCGTCCTTCCGGGCGGCGCAGGCAGCGGCCAGCGTGCCAAGGATATCATCCGCTTCCCAGCCTTCGGCGGTGACGGTGCGGTAGCCGAGGTCTGCCAGAAGTTCCTTGAGCACCGGCATCTGCTGGGCCAGCTCTTCGGGCATGCCATGGCGGGTGGCCTTGTAGCCATCGTACATTTTGTGGCGGAAGGTGGGAGCCTTCAGGTCAAAGGCAACAGCCACCTCGTCGGGTTCGCACTCCTTAAGCAGGGAGAGCAGGATATTCAGAAAGCCATAGATGGCGTTGGTGTATCGTCCGTCCTTGGTGGTCAGCAGCTTGATGCCAAAAAAAGCACGGTTGGCAATGCTGTTGCCGTCAATGACCAGTAAACGCATAGTCGTGTTCCTCCATTGCATTATTACACATTCTGCATTATACCACAAAACCGTGCCCAGCGGGGGATTTTTGCGTAAAAAAGAGAGAAAGCCGCCAACATGGTTGACGGCCTTCCCTCTTACTCCTCGATGCGGATCGCGCTTACCGGGCAGGCGTTGGCTGCGTCCACAGCCTGCGGCACCTCCTCCGGTGGGATCGGCCCGGGCTGGGCCACGGCCAGCGTGCCTTCCATCTGGAACACGGCGGGGCAAAGCCCGGCGCACTGGGTGCAGCCAATGCACAGATCAGGGTCAACATATGCGTTCATAGAAAAACCTCCTTCTGATAATGCCCTGCGGGCAGTATGGCCCATCCGGCTGCGAATTATGCCTATGCAGAGGGCACAGGATGTGGTACAATAAAAATTCAGGAGGGTACAGACCATGAATATTCAGATCTTTGGCACAAGCAAGTGCTTTGATACCAAAAAGGCCCAGCGCTATTTCAAGGAGCGCGGCATCAAGTTCCAGATGATTGACCTCAAGGAAAAAGAGATGAGCCGCGGCGAGTTCGAGAACGTGGCCCGCGCTCTTGGCGGCTGGGAAAAGCTGGTGGACCCCAAGGCGAAGGACAAGCAGACCCTTGCACTTCTGGACGCACTGGTGGACTGGCAGAAGGAGGACAAGCTGTTTGAGAACCAGCAGCTGTTTTTAACGCCCATTGTACGCAATGGCCGCAAGGCCACCGTGGGCTACCAGCCCGATGTGTGGAAGACATGGGAATAAGGAATGCGCTTTTCACAAAAAAACCACGGGCATAGTTTTGCACAATGGGCCGGTATGTGGTATACTGGACACTGTAGCATTTGAGAACCCTGGGAGATAAAACAACTATGAAACATTATATTACCCCTGAAGAACATGCCCGGATGCAGCGCCGCCGCGGGCGGCAGGCACTGGGCCTTCTGGTTGCCATTCTGGTGATCGTGGGCTTTGTTACCGTGCTGCGGGCCGGTGTGGGCGCGGTGGCGAACCTGTTCGATGATACCGCCCAAAAGCAGGAATATGAAGATAAGCTGGAAGGGCTTGTGCTGTTTGACCCCATGCCATTTGACGGCATTGAGAACATCGACGACCTGACTCTGCGCGAAGCTGCGGTGTGGGGCTGCATCTATAATATTCAGGAAACGCAGGGCGGCTTTGACAACTACAATACCGACCCCGACACCGAACAGCTGCTGCTGCCCTCGCTGGATGTGGATGCCTACCTTGCAAAGCTGCTTGGCCCCGGCTTCAAGCTGACCCACCGCAGCTTTGAGATGGAGGATATGACCATCGAGTTTGACGATGCCACCCAGTGCTATAAGATTCCGGTCACCGGCACGGTGGGCTACTACCGCGCTGTAGTCACCAAGCTGTTCAAGCGCAGCGGCAAGCTGCATGTGACCGTGGGCTATATCCCCACCGCCAGCACGGACGACAGTATCATCAATGTTTCTTCGGATACGCCCACCAAGTACATGGATTATCTGTTCGAGCGCCAGAGCGGCAGCTGGTATCTCACCGGCCTGACCGAGAGCGAGACCAAGGCCGAGAGCACGGAAAGCACACCGGCCGCGAATGTGCCGGAACCCATGGCAGAAAGCGATGTGCAGGATGCTATTCTTGCAGCAGCCGGTTCGGATTCTGCTTCGGCTGAGGCAGACAGCACCGCTGCAGACGAGGGCGTGGATACACAGGCGGAGGAACAGCCCGCCGACAGCACCGAGGCACAGGCGGACGAAAGCACAGCCAGCCCGGCGGCATAATACAAAACAAAAATACCGGATACAAGGCAGATGCTTCGTATCCGGTATTTTTTATTTGAGGTCAAATTTTACGATCACCAGCCGGTACCACAGGTACGGCACCATGTTCCAGATCATCCACAGCTCCATCAGGATGTAGTTGGGCAGATCCTTCAGGCGGAAAGGCCGCTTGCCCAGCCTGCCGCTTTTCAGCAGGGCAAAGGCTTCGTGCATCCCCTTGTCCCACGCCTCGCCAAAGCCCTGTTTGTGGAACTTGTAGCACTTGAGCAGGTAGCCCACGGCCAGCGGGATGAAGTTTAAAATCAGCATCAGCAGCGGTTCATTCTTGAGGGGCAGCAGGATGCTGTTGCGGCCGCTCTGCTGGCTTTTGAAGGCGTTGTACTTCACCGCGCCGGTGCTGGCACCGCAGATGTGGTAGCACTTGGCGGTGGGGCAGAGCAGGTTTTTATAGCCTGCATTGTTGGCACGCCAGCTCAGATCCACATCCTCAAAGTAGGCAAAGAAGTTCTCGTCAAAATTGCCGATCTCGTCCAGAATGCTCTTGCGGTAGAGCGCCGCACCGCCGCAGGCCGAGAAGATGCGCTTTTGCCGGGTATAGCGGCTTGCGCGGCGGCCATCGCCGGTCTTGCAGGCAAAGCCCATCCAGGTGACATAATCGCCGGCATCGTCGGCCAGCTCCCGGTCAAAGTGTCGGATCATCAGGCTCTGCACTGCAAAGATTTTCGGGTCGGTCTCAGCGGTGCGGATCAGCTCTTCCAGCCACTGGGGTTCGGCAAAGGCATCGTTGTTGAACAGCACCACATATTCACTGTCCGCCAGCGCAATGCCCTGATTCACTGCATGGGAAAATCCGGTATTGGTGCCGTTTTCGATGAGGGTGAAATTTTCGCGGCTGCAATAGCTGCGGGCCTGCTCAAGGCTTTCGTCGGTGGAGCCGTTGTCCACCACAATGAGCCGGAAGCTCTGTTCGGTCTGGGCATAGACCGACTCGATAGAATCCTTCAGCCAGCCCTTGCCGTTGATATTCGGGATCACGATAGTCGCTTTATACATAAAGACACTCCTAAGTCTGTGCACAATTACAATGCCAGTATAGCATATCTGCGCACAAAAAGAAACCGCATCCCGGCAGGATGCGGCTTCGGCAGGGCAAAAATTATGCGGCAAGGGCTTTTTCGATGTTGGAAAGAATGGTGTCGTGATCCTCGGCGCACACCAGGATCACCTCACCGGTGGGAGCTACGGTGACGGTGGCCGCCTTGGCGACCTGATACTGGTCCTCAAGGTAGTGCTCCATGGACTGCTGCTCACTCTGCACATAGGCTTCCAGTGCGGCTTTCACGGCATCGGTCTTGCCCTCGGCGGGCTTTACGATGGCAACGGCGTAGCTGCGCACCATCATGGAGGAAACAGAGGCAGCAAAGCTCTCGTAGCTGCCGTCCTCAAGGCCCAGCAGGGGGAACACGATGTCTTTCAGCTCGTCATTCAGCTGGTCGGCCTCATACTCGGCGCTGTAGCCATCGATGGCGGTGAATTTGCCGTCCTCACCTTTGGTAAAGATCATATCGTATTCGTTGTCCTCGTCGGTGCGGGCATCGTGGATGATCTGGGAGTAGTCCTTCGGGGTGGCAGAGTCGGCCTTGCTGCCGGCAGAGCAGCCCACCAGAGCAAGCAGGCACAGACCGGCAAGCAGGGAAGCAATGATACGTTTCATAAGTGAAATCCTTTCGTGTGTGAAAATCTTCGTGTGAAAGCGGGCGCAGCGGTTTTGAAGCTATTGTGTGCTGTTTTGCGCCTGCTATCCATAATACGAAAGAACAGCCCGGCAGAATTGCACCGCAAATGTAACCATTTTATGAACAGCGTTACAGCATAAGGGCATCCAGCTCGCCGTGGTTCACCGGCGTAGAAAGGATGATCTGGGTGCTGGTGGTACCCAGCTTCTGGAACTGCAGGATCAGGTGTTCCAGCTGGGGCATGCTGCCGCAGCTCACCTTGACAAGGAAGGTGTATGCACCCGTGACGTGGTAGCACTGCAGCACTTCCTTGCTGCTTTGCAGCAGCTCCAGAAAGGCATCCTGCTTGGAAGGTGCTACCGAAAGGCTGATGAGGGCATCCACATACATCCGGTCAGCGGGGCGGTTCAGGGTGACGGTGTAGCCGCTGATGATGCCATCCGTTTCCAGCTTGTGAATGCGGCTGGAAACAGCAGGACTGGTCAGCGATACCTGCTCGGCGATCTCCTTGACCGGCATCCGGGCGTTCTTGGCCAGCAGGGAGAGAATCTTACGATCCAGATCATCCATGGGGAATACTCCTTTTTGAAAATATGTTGGATTGTATAAAATTTTTTGAAAGTAAAGTTTTATTGTTGGTGCAAACATACAAAAGCCAAAAAATTTTGCTTTTGCTTTGCTTTGCGTTAATTATATAAAGTTTTACCGAAAAAGTAAAGACTTAATTTAAAGCAAAACCGGAAAATTTTGTTTGACAAGAAAATAAAAAGGGGTATAATACATCATGCAAGGCAGCGCAGAACAGAAAGCGCCTGCCGCTTTGAATTTGAGATTCACCACTTTATATACTTTCCCACCCCTCTATACACAAAAGCCCGCTGCCAGGCGGGTTTTTGTGTTTGTTGGGGATTTTTTCTTTTTGAAAAAAGCAGTGGCAGACAATGTACTCGACCCATAGAGCAGCTGCTTTCGGCTGCGACCCCGCCCGTGAAAATGCAAGCCCGGAAAGTCCGCAGACTTTCCGGGCTTGTTCTATCTCAAAATATTATTCCGCTGATGATAGCCGGAGCACAGCGGAGGCGATTTGGATCGTGTACGCCTATCAGACCAGATACCCTTCAAAGCAGTGCAGGTCTTCCGTCTTGACGATGCCCTCCAGATACAGCCCGTCCTCCCGGTATTCCTCCACCTGCACGCTGCCGCGCTCCCGCATGGGGGCGGCAAGGCCCAGTTTATCGTAGGGCAGCAGCACCTTTAAGGTGTGCACCCGGTCGCTGAGCATCTCGTCCAGCTTTGCCAGCAGGGTGTCCAGACCGTAGCCGGTCTTGGCACTGGTGAGCAGGATGTCCGGGTCAAAGCTCATGGCACCCGGCTTATCGCACTTGTTGTAGACGGTCAGGCGGGGGATGTCCGCACAGTCCAGCCCGTCCAGAACCTCGTCCGTGACGGCCAGCTGCTCTTCCCGCTGCTCATCGCCTGCGTCTGCCACACGGATGATCACGTCCGACCATGCCGCTTCTTCCAGCGTGGACTTGAAGGCTTCCACCAGATTGTGGGGCAGGCGGGACACAAAGCCCACCGTGTCCACCAGCAGCACCGCCATGCCGCTGGGCAGTATCAGCTTGCGGCTGGTGGGGTCCAGTGTGGCGAACAGCATGTCCGCTTCGGCTACGCTTGGGCCGCACAGAGCATTCATCAGGCTGGATTTGCCCACGTTGGTATAGCCTACAAGGCTGACCACCGGCATCCCGGTCTTGGCACGGGCCTTGCGGCTCTCGCCCCGGCGCTTTTCCATTTCGGCCAGCTTTTCGGCCAGTGCATCGATGCGGGCATGCACATGGCGGCGGTCCAGTTCCAGCTTGGTCTCACCGGCACCGCGGCGGGCACCACCACCGCCGCCGCCACCGCCGCCCTGACGGCTGAGCGCTTCGCCCATGCCCTGCAGACGGGGCAGGCGGTAGCGCAGAAGGGCCAGTTCGGTCTGCAGCTTGCCCTCGTTGGTGACGGCGCGGCTGCGGAAAATTTCAAGGATCAGCATGGTGCGGTCGATCACTTCCAGTCCGCCCAGCGCATTGGAGATGTTGCGGATCTGGCTACCGGTCAGTTCACCATCAAATACGGCGCATTCCGCGCCCAGCGTTTCGGCGGCAAGGGATGCTTCCTCCAGCTTGCCGCTGCCCAGCACGATGCCGGTCTCCGGGGTCTGGCGCTTCTGGGTCACCTGTGCCACGGCTTCCATGTGGTTTGCTTCGCACAGGGCGGAAAGCTCTGCAAGGCTGCGCTCGCAGTCCCACAGGCCCTGATCCAGCGCCAGCAGAATGACCTTCGTCGGGGGTGTTTCTACCAAAATATCGTAAAGTTCGCTCAAGGTAAGTCCTTTCTGTTATATCGTTCTCTTGTCAGCAGATAGCTTCTGCACTCCACCGGTGTGCCGTCAAATTTATGATCAATGGCATCGTGGTGGTAGAGAAAGCCTGCTTTTTCCATCACCCGGCCGCTGGCAGGGTTCTCTTTTGCGTGGCAGCAGGTGAGCCAGCCGCCGTCTGTATTCTCAAACCAGTAGTTTACTGCTGCTTTTAAAGCTTCGGTTGCAAAACCATGGTTCCACCAGTGCTTCCCGATGCAGTAGCCTGCTTCCCAGATGCCGTCTGTGCAGTCCTGTTGCGGCCAGAGAGCTTTCTGTGCCGGGTCACCGAGCAGAGCATTGAAGATGCTGATGCTGCCAAACACCTGCCCGGAAGCCTTTTCCACAATGGCCCACTGGTAGTAGTCCGGGTTCGGGTAAAGGGTGGCCCATGCCGCCAGCAGACCTACGGTCTCCAGCGCGTTTTTGTGCGGCTCCCACCGCAGAAAGCGGGTCACTTCCGGGTCGGATGCCCAGTTCGTATACATCTGCTCGGCATCCTCGGGCAGAAGCTGGCGCAGGAAAAGCCGGTCGGTCTCAAGCGTTTGCGTTCCGGCATGGCGCATGGCACACACCTCCCCACTTTATAAAGTATGCATAGGATAGCACAAATTTTGCGTTCCTGCAAGCGCCGCCGTGAAAAAACGCTTGACCGGACGGCATTTGTGCATTAAACTGAAAGCCAAGCGTTTTTGTAGGAAAAAGGAGAACTCCCTCATGAAGGATGTGCGTGAAATTTTAAAAAAGCGCCCGCTGCTGTTCGATGGCGGCATGGGTACATATTATAAGGCAAAGCCCGGGCAGGAATGTGAGCAGGCAAACCTGCTGGACCCGGACGGCATTTTGACCGTGCACCGCGCGTATCTGGAAGCGGGTGCCGATGCGATCAAGACCAACACCTTCGGCCTGCCGCGCATGGCAGCAGCGCAGAACCCCATGTGGGAGGCCATGGCGGACGAAGGCTGGAAACTGGCTGCACAGGCCGCTGCAAAGACCAGCGCTGCCGTGTTTGCCGATCTTGGCCCGGCCCCGGATACCGAGGCACTCCCGGCGGCACAGATCTATACGGCCCTTGCCGAGCGGTTTGCCGCATTGGGTGCAAAGAACTTTTTGTTTGAGACGCTGAGCAGCGATGCCGGTGTGGCCGAAGCGGCAAAAAAAATCAAGGAGACCGTGCCGGATGCCTTTGTGCTGGTGTCCTTTGCAGTGCTGCCGGACGGCTACACCCGCGAGGGCCGTCACTGCGCAGAGCTTGTGCGCAGCATGACTGCCTGCGGTGCAGTGGATGCTGTGGGCCTGAACTGCGTTTCTGCTCCCGGTGCCATGCGCACACTGGTGCAGCAGCTTGGCGAGACAAAGCTGCCGCTTGCAGTGATGCCCAACGCGGGCTACCCGGTGGTCACCCGCACCCGGGTGCAGTATCAGGGCAGGCCGGAATATTTTGCACGGGAGCTGGCCCGCCTTGCTGCCGAGGGTGTGCGCATTCTGGGCGGCTGCTGCGGCACTACGCCTGCCCACATTGCGGCCCTGCGTGCGGCACTGGATGCGCTGCCGGGGCAGCTGCCGGTGGCAGCGGCAGCGCCGGTACCCACCGCCGCAAAGCCGGAAGTGGAAACGGACGATGCCTTCCTGCGCAAGCTGAACGCGGGCAAAAAGGTGATCGCCATTGAGCTGGACAGCCCCAAGGATGCCGACCTGACCGGCTATCTGGACGGTGCACGCCGCCTGCAGGCTACTGGTGCAGACCTTTTGACCATTGCGGACTGTCCTATTGCCCGGGCAAGGATGGATTCCTCGCTGGTGGCCTGCCGGGTGCACCGGGAGCTGGGGCTGAACGTGCTGCCCCACATGACCTGCCGTGACCGCAACCTGAACGCCACCAAGGCCCTGCTGCTGGGCCTGTACGCCGAGGGCGTGCGGGAGGTGCTGGCCATCACCGGCGACCCCATCCCCACCGCAGAGCGGGACGAGGTGAAGAACGTGTACCAGTTCAACTCCCGCAAGCTGGCGCAGTACATCGTCTCGCTGGCAGGGGAGGGCCGGGAGATGCCCTCGCCCCTCACCGTGTTCGGTGCGCTGAACCTGAACGCCCGCAACTTTGATGTGGAGCTGCGCCGCGCACAGGAAAAGCTGCAAAATGGCATGAGCGGCTTCCTTACCCAGCCGGTGCTCTCCGCACAGGCGGTGGTGAACCTGAAAAAGACCCGCGAAACACTGGGCGAAAAGGCGAAAATTCTGGCCGGCATCATGCCGGTGGTGAGCCAGCGCAACGCCATCTTTATGGAGAACGAGGTCAACGGCATCCATGTGGACGCTGAGATCATCGAGCGTTTTGCCGGGCTGGACCGTGCGCAGGGCGAAGAGCTGGGGCTGGAAGTCTCGGTGAAGGCCGCGCAGGCTGCAGCGCCCTATGCAGACGGTTTTTACCTGATGACCCCCTTCAACCGCATCGCCCTGATGGAGCGGCTCATTGCAAGGCTGAAGGATGAAGGAATCGCGGATTGAAAATGGCCGATGCGTTTGCTCTGGCCATTGATCGCGGAAAAAATATTTTTTATATTTGCGTTTGCCGTGGTCTGCGGGCCGCTCCAAACGCGCTTTCACGAATAAGGCCCAAACCGTAAGATGCATCGGGATAAATTTTTTGAAGAAAAAGTAATTGACAAATCGCACAAAAAACGCTATATTCTTTTATAAATGCGTTGAAGAAGAGTGTGTATCGCTTTTGCCATCCAGAGAGCCGGGGGCTGCTGAAAACCCGGTATGGCCCGGCGGTGTGCTGTCACTTTGGAGCAGGAGCGGTGAGCTGAAGAGCAAGCCGCTCTCGGAGCTGTCCCACGTTACCGGGGCATCAAGGGGCGCAGGATGCTCTGCGCAATTTGGGTGGTACCGCGGTTATTACAGCCGTCCCATGGAACGTTCCGTGGGACGGCTTTTTTCGTCCCACTTCATCATTTTTTACTGGGAGGACCCTATGAAAGAACTTGCAAAACAGTATGATCCCAGCCAGGTGGAAGACCGCATCTACCAGTTCTGGCTGGACGGCGGCTACTTCCACACGAAGGCCGACCCCGACAAGAAACCCTACACCATCGTCATGCCGCCCCCGAACGTCACCGGTCAGCTGCACATGGGCCATGCGGTGGATAACACCATGCAGGACATCCTCATCCGCACCAAGCGGATGCAGGGCTATGCCGCCCTGTGGGTGCCCGGTACCGACCATGCATCCATCGCTACCGAAGCCAAGGTGGTGGAGGCCATGCGTGCCGAGGGCCTGACCAAGGAGATGGTGGGCCGCGATGGTTTTCTGGACCGTGCATGGGCATGGAAGACCAAGTACGGCAACCGTATCGTCAGCCAGCTGAAGAAGCTGGGCAGCAGCTGCGACTGGGATCGTGAGCGCTTTACTATGGACGAGGGCTGCTCCGAGGCTGTCAAGGAAGTGTTCGTGCGCCTGTACGACAAGGGCCTGATCTACCGCGGCAACCGCATGGTCAACTGGTGCCCCCACTGCAACACCTCCATTTCTGATGCCGAGGTGGAGTACGAGGAGAAGGACGGCAGCTTCTGGCACCTGCTGTACCCGGTCAAGGAGACCGGCGAGATGCTGGAGCTGGCTACTACCCGTCCCGAGACCATGCTGGGCGATACCGCTGTTGCCATCAACGGCGATGACCCCCGCTATGCCCATCTGCACGGCTGCCATGTGGTGCTGCCCCTGCTGAACAAGGAGATCCCCATTGTGTGCGACGAGCACGCCGACATGACCAAGGGCACCGGTGTGGTCAAGATCACCCCCGCCCACGACCCCAACGACTTTGAAGTGGGCCTGCGCCATGGCTTGCCCATCGTGCGTGTGTTCACCTACGATGGCCACATGACCGGTGCTGCCGACAAGGCTGCTGCCGATGCCCTGTTCGCCGCCGGCAAGAACGCCATCAATGAGCCGGAGGTGCTGGACTGCGGCAAGTACGCCGGCATGACCACCCTTGAAGCCCGCAAGGCCATTCTGGCCGATCTGGAAGCAGGCGGCTTCCTGAAGGAGATCGAACCCCTCAAGCACGAGGTGGGCACCTGCTACCGCTGCCACTCCACCATCGAGCCGATGGTGTCCAAGCAGTGGTTCGTCAAGATGGAGCCGCTGGCAAAGCCCGCCATCGAGAGCGTGGAAAAGGGCGAGATCAAGTTCGTGCCCGAGCGCTTCACCAAGAACTATATGAACTGGATGAAGGGCACCCGCGACTGGTGCATCAGCCGTCAGCTGTGGTGGGGCCATCAGATCCCGGCATGGTACTGCGACGACTGCGGCGAGACCGTGGTGGCAAAGTCTGCTCCCTGTGCCTGCCCCAAGTGCGGCAGCGCAAAGCTCACGCAGGACCCCGATACGCTGGATACCTGGTTCTCCTCCGCTCTGTGGCCCTTCAGCACGCTGGGCTGGCCCAATGAAGAGAGCGAAGACCTCAAGTATTTCTACCCCACCAACACCCTCGTTACCGGCTACGATATCATCGGCTTCTGGGTCAGCCGCATGATCTTCTCCGGTCTGGCCTACACCGGCAAGGCACCCTTCAGCACTGTCTGCATCCACGGTATCGTGCGCGACAGTCAGGGCCGCAAGATGTCCAAGAGTCTGGGCAACGGCATCGACCCGCTGGAAGTCATTGCCCAGTACGGTGCAGATGCTCTGCGCTTTATGCTGGTGGATGGCTCCACCCCGGGCAACGACATGCGTTATATCGAAAAGAAGGTGGAGGCTGCCCGCAACTTTGCCAATAAGCTGTGGAATGCTACCCGCTTTGTGCTGATGAACCTGCCCGAGGACTTTATCCCGGGCCTGCCCAGTGAGGACAAGCTGGACATGAGCGACAAGTGGGTGCTCACCAAGCTGAATCAGGTGGCCGGTGCCATGACCGACAACCTCGACCACTACGAGATGGGTCTGGCCGCCGCCAAGATCAACAGCTTTATCTGGGATGTCTACTGTGACTGGTTCATCGAGATCGCAAAGCCCCGCCTGAACTCCGGCGATGCCGAGCAGGCCGACACCGCCCGCCGTGTGCTGGTGTATGTGCTGGACAAGGCCCTCAAGCTGCTGCATCCCTTCATGCCCTTCATCACCGAGGAGCTGTATCAGGCTCTGCCTGGCTCTGCCGAGACCATCATGACCCAGAGCTGGCCCACCTTCGACGAAGCTCACAACTGGGCCGACGAAGAGGAAGCCTTTGAAAAGGTCATGGACTACATCAAGGCCGTGCGTACCATGCGCACCGAGATGAATGTCCACCCCGCCAAAAAGACCAGCATGATTATCGAGACTGCCGATGCAGCACCCTTCCAGAAGGCACAGGTCTATCTGGCAAAGTTCGCCTTTGCCACCGACGTGACCTTTACCGAGAAGTATGAGGGCAGCACCGACGGCATGGTGCAGGTGTCTACCCACGCCGCCCGCGGCTTCATCCCCATGATGGAGCTGATCGACCGCGACAAGGAACTGGCCCGCCTGAACAAGGAAAAGGCCAAGGCCGAAAAGGAAATGGCCATGTTCGCGAACCAGCTGAACAACCCCAAGTTCGTGGAGCGCGCCCCGGCGGCACTGGTGGAGGATATCCGCAATAAGTACGCCAAGAGCCAGGATAAGCTGGCCAACATCGAGCAGAGCATCAAGGCTCTGGGCTGATTTGAGCGGGGAATATAACAGCAGCGCACAGCGCACTTCGCCGTGGGTGACCGCAGGGCGGGTAATCTTTACCCTTGCTCTCATCGGCTGCATCGCGTTCATCTTTTCCAATTCCATGAAGATCGCCTCGGCGTCTACTGTGTCCAGCGGTCGGGTGCTCACTCTGCTGCAGGCGGCTCTGCGCCGTCTGGGCCATCCGGCCCTTGCCCAGCGCCTGACCGACCACATCGTGCGCAAGCTGGCACACTTCTGCGAGTATATGCTGGAGGGCTTTCTGCTCATGCTGTGTATGCGGGTGTATACCCGGCAGTATATCTGGCACATCAGCGTGCCAATGCTGGGCGGCGTGCTCACTGCGCTGACCGATGAGACCATCCAGATCTTTTCGCCCGGACGCAGCAGTCAGGTCACCGATGTGTGGCTGGATTCAGCCGGTGTTCTGGCGGGCATCCTTACGGCGCTGGTGCTCATGGCGCTGTGCAGATTGTTGTTCAATCATCGTAATAAGGAGTAACCAATGACCATCGAACAGGCAAATCAGTATTTTGCCGCCCTGCCGGACGGTTTTGCCTCCACCGAACAGCTGCGCGCCGCGTTCACCGCGCCGGTGCAGAAGGTGCAGTTCGTGGGCGTGGCAGGCACGGCAGGTAAGACCGTGACGGCCCGCCTGCTGGCGGCCATCCTGCACGCACAGGGTATCCATGCCGGCCTGTACCATGCCGGGTGCCGCCCGCTGTCGGAGCGCATCTGCATCGATGATGCCCCGGTGGACGAGGGCCTGCTGGCGCTGACTGCGGATGCCCTTTCCGCAGCCGAAGCCCTGCCGCAGGATGCAGCGGAGCTGGCCGCTGCGGCCAACTGCTTTGGCGCAGCGGGCTGCACGCTGGCCGTGGTGGAACTGCCGGATGCGGGCCTTGCGGAAGCGCTGCCCGGCATGCCGGTGTGCGCCGTCACCTCAGTCGGCCCGGACGGTGTGAGCCGCTCGGTGGAGCGCCTTGCGGCTCTGGCAGCAGGTGTCATGCGCAAGGAAAGCATCTGCGTCACTGCGCCGGAGCAGCCCAAGTCTGTGCTCAGCGAGCTGATCGTGGCCGCAGGCAAGTGCGGCTGTGAGCTGGTGGTGCCGGACCCGGAGGATATCACCTTTCTGGAGGCAGAAAAGTTTGCCAGCAAGGTGGACTACGGCGGATATACCGTGCCGCTGGCTTTTCTGGGCCGTCATGCGGCGGGCAGCGCTGCCATGGCTGTGGAGCTTTCACTGGCGCTGTGCCGCAAGGGCTTTGATATTACCGACGATGCCATTCTGGAAGGTCTGGCTGCGGTGGAGAACCGCAGCAGCATCCGGGTCATCTCGCAGCGCCCACTCATCATTCTGGATGCCTGCCGCACCCCGCAGCAGGCAGCAGCCTTGCTGCGTGTGCTCAACATGGCCAAGGTGCGCCATATGAGCGCCATCATCGGTCTGGCAGAGGAGGAGGGAGCCGAAGCGTTCTTCTCCGCACTGGAGACCGGCCTGACCCCTGAAGAGCAGAAAAAGGATAAGTCCACCATGCCCGGCATGAGTGAGAACCCCTTTGATAAGGTGTATCTTGTCACCCCGGCAGGCGGCGATGACGAGATGACGGCCCGTTTGACCGAAAAGGCAAAATATCATTTTGATGCCGAGATGTGCACCTGCATTGCCGAAGCAGTGGAGCTGGCTCATGCCAACACCCGCCGCGGCCTGCTGGTCTGCGGCGGTGAAGCTGCCGCGCTGGAAGCGGCCGAACTGCTGGTGAACAGCTGAGCCGACACGCTTCCCTAAAAAATAAACGAAAGATCCCGTACACTGAAACCATGTGTACGGGATCTTTTTATTTTTGGCAAAGGAGATGGACAAACCATGGCAACGGTGAGCTTCAGCCCGGCGGGCGATGTGCTTTATGCCTACCTTTCGGGCGAGATCGATCACGATGCGGCGCAAAGCCTGCGCATCCAGCTGGATGATGCACTGGTCAGCCGTGCCCCGCAGACCATGATCCTGGATTTTGGCGGGGTCGGATTTATGGATTCATCCGGTGTAGGGCTGATCCTGGGGCGGCAGCGCATTGCCCGCACACTGGGCACGGCACTGCGGGTGCAGCACACACCGTCCCAGCTGGCAAAGGTGCTGCAGCTGGCGCGCATCCCCTGCACGGATGCAGGACAGAAGGAGGAATAAACCATGAAAGCGGAAAACACAACAAAGATCCAGTTCGATTCCCTCAGCGTGAACGAAAGCTACGCCCGGGGCGCAGCGGCGGCCTTTCTTGCCCGGTACGACCCCACCGTGCCGCAGCTGGCCGATATCAAAACGGCAGTGTCTGAGGCGGTTACCAACTGCATCGTCCATGCCTACCCGGACCACATCGGGCCGGTGGCCATGAGCATTGCAGTCTATCCCGGGCGGGAGGTGCACATCACGGTGGCAGATAAGGGCATCGGCATCCCGGATATCCCGCAGGCCATGGAACCGCTGTTCACCACCGGAAACCCGGAGGAACGCTCCGGGCTGGGCTTTGCGGTGATGCAGAGCTTTATGGATAAGGTCAAGGTCATCTCAAAGCCCGGCAAGGGGACAAAGGTGCTGCTCATCAAGCGTCTGGCCCAGAGAGAATGATACATAACAGGAAAGGCAGGCAGGAGCATGGTATCGGATAAGACCCGGCGGGACGCATTCATTGAGCAGAATCTGGGGCTGGTGCACGCCTGCGCCGGGCGCTTCCGCGGGCGGGGCATAGAGTACGATGACCTGTACAGTGCCGGATGCATGGGACTTGTAAAAGCCTGCGATAATTTTGATGAGAGCCGCGGCGTATGCTTTTCTACCTATGCAGTGCCGGTAATTTTAGGCGAGATCAAAAAGCTGTTCCGGGACAGCGGCACAGTCAAGGTGAGCCGCTCCTTAAAAGAATTGGGGATGCGCGTACAGGCGGCACGGGAGCATCACATGAAAGTGTGCGGTACGGAGCCGACCCTTTCTCAGCTGTCGGAAGAATTGAATGAACCTACAGAGAACATCACACTTGCCATTCAGGCGGCACAGCCTGCCATGAGCCTGACCCCGGAAAATGAAGAAGAGGACCGGCAGATGGATATTCCAGTAGAATCCCCGGAAGAAGCATTGGCAGAACGTATCAGTCTGGAAGAGGTGCTTCACGCTTTGCCGGAACAGGACAGGCAATTGATCCGCCTGCGGTTTTATGGCAACAAGACCCAGAGTGAAACTGCAAAGGTGCTGCATACCACACAGGTGCAGATCTCCCGGCGGGAACGCAAGATACTGGTGCAGCTGCGCCGCCGACTTTTAGAAGATTAGATGTCATACTTTCCAGATTAAAAGGAAAAAACTGGGCAAAAAGCCAAAAGCCAGATTTTTGCGAAAAATATGAAGAAAATGCTTGCTTTTTGCAAAAGGCTGTGCTAAAATACATTACTGTCAGGCGGATGTCCAACAGAATGAAACACTTCGGAAGGAACGTCCTAACGTGAAGAATCGATGAGCTTCGACAAGAAACTCAAAAATAATTCAAAAAAGTGCTTGACAGCTTATCACGAAAGTGATAAAATAAATAAGCTTTCAGCCACAAGGCTGAGGCGCTACAGGACCTTGAAAATTGAACAATATCGAAAAACTTGTAAGGAACCTTTATGTGTTTGGAAAAACACTTAAAACAATTCCAAAAGTAATTCACACAGGACGCAAGCGATTGCGTGCTGAGCGAACAAGATTTAACACTTTTAAGTGATAAATATCATTTATAAAGAGTTTGATCCTGGCTCAGGACGAACGCTGGCGGCGCGCCTAACACATGCAAGTCGAACGAGCGAGAGAGAGCTTGCTTTCTCGAGCGAGTGGCGAACGGGTGAGTAACGCGTGAGGAACCTGCCTCAAAGAGGGGGACAACAGTTGGAAACGACTGCTAATACCGCATAAGCCCACGGCTCGGCATCGAGCAGAGGGAAAAGGAGTAATCCGCTTTGAGATGGCCTCGCGTCCGATTAGCTAGTTGGTGAGGTAATGGCCCACCAAGGCGACGATCGGTAGCCGGACTGAGAGGTTGAACGGCCACATTGGGACTGAGACACGGCCCAGACTCCTACGGGAGGCAGCAGTGGGGAATATTGCACAATGGGGGAAACCCTGATGCAGCGACGCCGCGTGGAGGAAGAAGGTCTTCGGATTGTAAACTCCTGTTGTTGGGGAAGATAATGACGGTACCCAACAAGGAAGTGACGGCTAACTACGTGCCAGCAGCCGCGGTAAAACGTAGGTCACAAGCGTTGTCCGGAATTACTGGGTGTAAAGGGAGCGCAGGCGGGAAGACAAGTTGGAAGTGAAATCTATGGGCTCAACCCATAAACTGCTTTCAAAACTGTTTTTCTTGAGTAGTGCAGAGGTAGGCGGAATTCCCGGTGTAGCGGTGGAATGCGTAGATATCGGGAGGAACACCAGTGGCGAAGGCGGCCTACTGGGCACCAACTGACGCTGAGGCTCGAAAGTGTGGGTAGCAAACAGGATTAGATACCCTGGTAGTCCACACCGTAAACGATGATTACTAGGTGTTGGAGGATTGACCCCTTCAGTGCCGCAGTTAACACAATAAGTAATCCACCTGGGGAGTACGACCGCAAGGTTGAAACTCAAAGGAATTGACGGGGGCCCGCACAAGCAGTGGAGTATGTGGTTTAATTCGACGCAACGCGAAGAACCTTACCAAGTCTTGACATCCCTTGACAGACATAGAAATATGTAATCTCTTCGGAGCAAGGAGACAGGTGGTGCATGGTTGTCGTCAGCTCGTGTCGTGAGATGTTGGGTTAAGTCCCGCAACGAGCGCAACCCTTATGGTCAGTTACTACGCAAGAGGACTCTGGCCAGACTGCCGTTGACAAAACGGAGGAAGGTGGGGATGACGTCAAATCATCATGCCCTTTATGACTTGGGCTACACACGTACTACAATGGCGTTAAACAAAGAGAAGCAAGACCGCGAGGTGGAGCAAAACTCAGAAACAACGTCCCAGTTCGGACTGCAGGCTGCAACTCGCCTGCACGAAGTCGGAATTGCTAGTAATCGTGGATCAGCATGCCACGGTGAATACGTTCCCGGGCCTTGTACACACCGCCCGTCACACCATGAGAGCCGGGGGGACCCGAAGTCGGTAGTCTAACCGCAAGGAGGACGCCGCCGAAGGTAAAACTGGTGATTGGGGTGAAGTCGTAACAAGGTAGCCGTAGGAGAACCTGCGGCTGGATCACCTCCTTTCTAAGGAGTCAGGCAAGGACAGGACATCAAAAGATGGACAGTCCTTGGACAGGTAACAAACGAGTAGAGTAGATATTGTTCGATTTTGAGGGCCCTGAAAAGGGAACTCAATTCCTAATGTGGGGGTTTAGCTCAGCTGGGAGAGCACCTGCTTTGCAAGCAGGGGGTCAAGGGTTCGATTCCCTTAATCTCCACCACATGGGCCAATAGCTCAGCTGGCTAGAGCACACGACTGATAATCGTGAGGTCGATGGTTCGAGTCCATTTTGGCCCACCATGTGATGAAAATCAAAGTTCCGGGAGACCGGGCTTTGAGGAACATCACCAAGACGTACCTTGAAAACTGAATAATAACTGCGAAACAAAGATTATAGTAAGTTCTTTTTTAAGAAATATTACAATTTCAAAAGGAAGGGTAACAATAATCTTCGTTGGCAAGAGAGAATCAAGAGGATACCAAATGTTCTTGAAAGAACGTTTGAAAGGTCAAGCGAACAAGGGCGCAGGGCGAATGCCTTGGCACTGGGAGCCGATGAAAGACGTGATAAGCTGCGATAAGCTTCGGGGAGCTGCAAATAAGCATTGATCCGGAGATCTCTGAATGAGGAAACTCACCTGGGTTCATACTCAGGTACGTTATACTGAACTTCAAAATAGGTATATCGAGGGAACCGCCTGAACTGAAACATCTAAGTAGGGCGAGGAAGAGACATCAAACGAGATTCCGTAAGTAGTGGCGAGCGAACGCGGAAGAGGGCAAACCGAGAGTAGAAATACTTTCGGGGTACGGACTGCTTTTAGGACTTAATCTGTTAACCGAACGGCATGGGAAGGCCGGTCAGAGAGTGTGAGAACCACGTAGGTGAAAACGACAAGAGCCGAGCGAATTCCAGAGTACGGCCAGACACGTGAAACCTGGTCGGAATACGGGGGGACCACCCTCCAACCCTAAATACTACCCAGTGACCGATAGCGTATAGTACTGTGAAGGAAAGGTGAAAAGCACCCCGGGAGGGGAGTGAAAAAGAACCTGAAACCCTGTGCCTACAAGCACCTAGAGCACGTCAATGTGTGATAGGGTACTTTTTGTAGAACGGTCCGGCGAGCGATTGTATGCAGCAAGGTTAAGGACTTAAGGTCTGGAGCCGAAGCGAAAGCGAGTTTGAAAAGGGCGTTAAGTTGCATATAATGGGCCCGAAACCGGGTGACCTACCCATGGTCAGGTTGAAGTGGAAGTAAAATTCCATGGAGGACCGAACCGACCTCCGTTGAAAAGGCGGCGGATGAACTGTGGGTAGCGGAGAAATTCCAATCGAACCCGGAGATAGCTGGTTCTCCCCGAAATAGTTTTAGGACTAGCCTCAAGTTAGATACCTGGAGGTAAAGCACTGAATAGCCTAGCGGCCGAGAGGTTAGCGAAGCTTATCAAACTCAGAATGCCAGAGTATTGATGCTTGGGAGTCAGACAGTGTCAGATAAATGTCATTGTCAAAAGGGAAACAGCCCAGATCTACAGCTAAGGTCCCAAAGTCAGGTTAAGTGGAAAACGATGTGAAGATACGCAGACAACCAGGATGTTGGCTCAGAAGCAGCCACTCATTCAAAGAGTGCGTAATAGCTCACTGGTCGAGCGTCTTTGCGCGGAGAATTTAACGGGGCTAAACCTGACACCGAAGCTTAGGCAGCATGATTACATGCTGGGTAGGGGAGCGTTGTATACGCGGTGAAACAGTAGCGCAAGCGGCTGTGGAGTGTATAGAAGTGAGAATGCCGGAATGAGTAGCGCGAATGCAGTGAGAATCTGCATGGCCGAAAGCCTCAGGTTTCTGGAGGAAGGTTCGTCCGCTCCAGGTCAGTCGGGAGCTAAGGTGAGGCCTAACGGCGTAGCCGATGCACAGACGGTAGAGATTCCGTCACCACCAAAAGAGTTAAACACAGGGACACATATGAAGTCTCGGAGCCGGGTGTTGGTTCCGGTAGCGATCGAGGGAAATTAGTACCGAAGTCCGGGATGGAAGATGGCGAGAAAAGCTGTGTGGATTTCTGCGGTGCCCGTACCGCAAACCGACACAGGTAGGTAGGAAGAAGATTCTAAGGCCAACGGGAGAAGGGTTGTTAAGGAACTCGGCAAATTGACCCCGTAACTTCGGGAGAAGGGGTGCTGCAGCAATGCAGCCGCAGAGAATCGGCCCAAGCAACTGTTTACCAAAAACACAGGTTTGTGCTAAATCGAAAGATGACGTATACGAGCTGACGCCTGCCCGGTGCTGGAAGGTTAAGAGGAGATGTGCAAGCATTGAATCGAAGCCCCAGTGAACGGCGGCCGTAACTATAACGGTCCTAAGGTAGCGAAATTCCTTGTCAGGTAAGTTCTGACCCGCATGAAAGGCGTAATGATTTGGGCACTGTCTCAACAGCCCGCCCGGCGAAATTGTAGTACCGGTGAAGATGCCGGTTACCCGCGACAAGACGGAAAGACCCCATGGAGCTTTACTGTAGCCTAATATTGGGTTTCGATGTTGCATGCACAGGATAGATGGGACACTGGGAAGCAGGTGCTTTGGCGCTTGTGGAGTGGCCGTTGGGATACCATCCTTGCGATATTGGAATTCTAACCTGCGCCTTTGAATCAAGGCGGGGGACATTGTTAGGTGGGCAGTTTGACTGGGGCGGTCGCCTCCTAAAGAGTAACGGAGGCGTTCAAAGGTTCGCTCAGCTTGAACGGAAATCAAGCAAAAGAGTGCAAACGCAGAAGCGAGCCTAACTGCGAGACTGACGGGTCGAGCAGTAACGAAAGTTGGAGTTAGTGATCCGGTGGTATGTGAGTGGAAATGCCATCGCTCAACGGATAAAAGTTACCCTGGGGATAACAGGCTGATCTCCCCCAAGAGTCCACATCGACGGGGAGGTTTGGCACCTCGATGTCGGCTCATCGCATCCTGGGGCTGTATTCGGTCCCAAGGGTTTGGCTGTTCGCCAATTAAAGCGGTACGCGAGCTGGGTTCAGAACGTCGTGAGACAGTTCGGTCCCTATCTGTCGTGGGCGCAGGATATTTGATGGGAGCTGTTCCTAGTACGAGAGGACCGGAGCGGACGTACCTCTGGCGCACCAGTTGTTCTGCCAAGAGCATAGCTGGGCAACTATGTACGGATCGGATAAACGCTGAAAGCATCTAAGCGTGAAGCCGACCCAAAGATAAGATATCCCATTGTTTCAAACAAGTAAGACCCCTTGAAGACTACAAGGTTGATAGGCACGATGTGTAAGTGGAGCGATCCATTCAGCAAGCGTGTACTAATAGGTCGAGGGCTTGACCACAATTCGCTTGAGACTCTAAGAGTCAACGAAAAAATGT